>CAYTGC010000011.1:0-42020 GCA_964437195.1 uncultured Myxococcales bacterium
CGTCGCATCTTTCTTTGTGCGAATATCCTGCTGTGGAGAAACCGATGCGCCGCTTGCTTCTGAAACTGTCTGTCCTGCCGCTCCTCACGATGATGGCTGCGGCTTCGCCAGCTCCGACGCCGACTCCCGCTCCTAGCAAGACGCCCGCGCCGACGGCTGCGTCCGCTGCTGCAAAACCTGCGGCGCCTGCTGCTGCGGCGAAAACGCCCAAGGCGACGACGGATGCTACCTCACCAGCACGGCCTCCGGTTGCCGAGGTAGTCACCCAGCTTCAGAAGAGCTACGAGAGCATTGCTTCCCTGCGTGCCAAGTTTGCGCAGACGCTCACCGGGCCGATGGGCAAGCGGCAAGCGTCGGGAGCGGTTCAGCTCAAGAAGCCTGGCAAGATGCGCTGGGATTACGAAAAGCCGGAAAAGAAACTGTTCGTTGCCGACGGAACCACGCTGTGGGTGTACGAACCCGAGGACGAGCAGGCGTACAAGCAGTCGCTCAGCTCGTCGCAGCTTCCGGCGCAGGTCAGCTTTCTGTTTGGGCGCGGCAAGCTGCAGGAAGAGTTCGAGATCTCCTACTACGATGATCAGCCGCTCGGGGAAGCCGGGGACTTGGTGCTAAAGCTTTTGCCCAAGGTCGCGTCCGCGCAGTATCGCCACCTGCTGTTTGTCGTCCAGCCGAAGACGTTTCTGGTGAAGGAAACGGTGCTGTTCGATCAGCAAGGCGGACAAAATCACCTGATCTTTTCGGCGATCGAAACGAATCCCAAAGCCGGGGTCGATGATGCCCGCTTCTCGTTCACTCCACCGCCGGAAACCAAGATCATTACGCCGCGCTAGTTCCGGCCTTCCTACCTGGTCAGCTGCTAGCGTTTGACCCAGCCCATCTGACGAAACAGAGCATGTAGGTTGATCGTCCAGCCAATCCCGAACGACTTGGGAAGGATGATCTTGTCTGTTTCCTTGTTCCACAGATTCCCAAGCGGACGTTTGAAGTCCCAGTCCTTCGGGAGTCCGAAAAATGACTTCTGGTTGTTTGCAGGATCAGGCATCGGTCGCTCTTAGCGCTTGCGAATCACACTGAGCCCATCGGCAACCGGGAGCATCACGACCTCGACCCGTGGATCGCGCGCCACCGCATCGTTGCAGGCCCGAACTGCATCCAGCGAAGGATCGGACTGCTTCCGATCAAGCACCGCTCCATCGCGAAGTACATTGTCGATCAGGATGAGTCCTCCTGATCGCAGCCGCAGAAGCACTTCTTCGTAGTAGTTTTTTTGGTTCACTTTGTCGGCGTCGATAAAGCCGATATCGAACAGTGGCTCTGGCGGTAGCGAGCGAAGCGTCGTCAGGGCCGGGCCGATCCGCAGCTCGATCTTGTCTGCCACTTGGGCTCGCGCAAAATAACGTTGCGCAATCTGCGTCCACTCGTCGCTGACGTCGCAGCACAGGAGCCTTCCGTGCGGGGGAAGTGCGCGCGCCACGCAGATCGCAGAATAGCCCGTGAAGGTACCAATCTCGATCGCACGGACCGCTCCCACGGCTCGGGTCAGAAGGGACAGCAGCGATCCTTGCAGCTCCGCGATCTGCATCACCTTCACTTCGCCAAGCTTGGCTGTCTCTTCCGCAAGATCGGCCAGCACTGCATCCCGACGGGTCGAGTGCGTCGTGAGGTATTCCTCCATCGCAGGCGTAACCGGAACAAAGTTCGTCGACATCGGGACTCCGTTTAGTACGAAAAGCGGCGAGCGGACACGTTGTAGACAAGCCCCAGCGCCGCCATCACCGTCAGGACCGAAGATCCACCGTACGAGATGAGCGGCAGCGTCACTCCAACGACGGGCGCCATGCCGATGACCATCGCGATGTTGATGCTGACGTGCCAAAACAGCAGCGCGGCGCAGCCCAGCACGAGGTAGCTGCCAAACCGATCGCGACAGGCCGCGGCGATGTGCAGTGTCCACAGGATCAAAAACAGGAAGCACGCGAGCAGCACCAGACAGCCAAGCAGTCCCCACTCTTCGGCCCAGACCGCAAACGGAAAGTCCGTCCAGTGCTCGGGCAGAAACTGCAGGTGGTTCTGGGTGCCGCGAAGATAGCCTTTGCCGAAAAACTTACCGGACCCAATGGCAAACAGCGCTTGCCGCGCGTGATACCCGGTTCCGGTTGGATCAAGCTCGGGATTCATGAACGTGAGCAGCCGCTTCTTTTGGTATTCCTTCAGGCCAAAGCGAACGATCAGAAACGCGCCGGTCAGTCCGACCGTGAGTATCCAGCCTTTGAGCTTGGGCGGCAGTGGCACCAGGAAAAACACCGACAGCGCGAGCAGGCCGCACAAAAGCGCTGTCCCCAAGTCGGGCTGTTTCAGGATGAGCAGCGCCGGGACCGCCCACAGCGCGTGCCACTTCATCGCGTAGTGCCACGGCTTGTGCAGAAGTCCTTGCGGGTCGCTCGAAAACAGGTGCGCACCGAGCAAAATCAGCGACAGCTTGGCCAGCTCCGACGGCTGAATCCCGTACGATCCCCAGCCGAACCAGCGTCGCGAGCCATTCACGACCTTGCCGACCAGGAGCACCGCAACCAAAAGTCCGCTCACGCCCAGATACGCCGGCCACGCGAGCCGTCGCAGCCACTGCTGATCGAGTGCCGCCACCGCAATGAGAATCAATGTTCCCAGCGCAATCCACATCAGCTGGGAAGAGAACATCCCTTTGGGTGCAACCCGCGTCGCCGAATACAGGTTCAGGAGTCCCAGCCCAATCAGCGCCAGCACCACCGC
Source organism: uncultured Myxococcales bacterium (assembly GCA_964437195.1). Lineage (GTDB taxonomy): Bacteria > Myxococcota_A > Polyangia > Palsa-1104 > JAEUJZ01 > JAEUKA01. Next base: position 2,770 of record CAYTGC010000011.1, read on the forward strand.
CGTCAGCGGCCAGTCGATGAGTGACCAAGTTCGACGCAGCGCCGACATCGGATCTAGCGGGCTCCAGCCGAGGCGGGCAGGGTGGTTCGTAGCTTCGGCGCGGCCGCGTCAGCGACAGGTCTTGGCCTGAGCTCGGGGGCCACGCGGTCGAAGTAGCCTTGAATGATCTTGGTTGCCGTTGGTGCAGCGACGTGACCGCCAAGACCGCCATGCTCGACGAGAACTGCGACCGCAATTTTTGCATTCCGCGACGGGGCATAGCCAACAAACCAGGCGTGATCGTTGAGCTGATCCCAGCCGCTCGACTCACCGCGACGATTCTTTCGCACCTGAGCCGTTCCCGATTTTCCTGCGACGTCGAGACCGTCGATGAACGCAGTGCTGGCCGTCCCTTTGTTATCCGCCACGACATCGACCAGCGCTCGTCGCAGTCTCTCCAGCGACGACGGCAAGAGCGGCAGTTGACTGCGCAGCTCGGGAGAAAATCGCTCAATCAGTTCGCCCGACGGAGTCTCCAGCCGATCGACGAGGTAGGGCTGAAAGAGCTTGCCGCCATTTCCGAGCGCCGCGTACGCCATCGCAAGCTGTAGCACCGACGCGCGAACCGCACCTTGCCCGAGCGCGGTATTGAGCGCATAGCCACCGCGAAACCCACCGTGCTGCTTGTAATAGTCGAGCGTCGGCACAAACCCACTCGCCTCGCCGAGCCCCAGCCCTGTCGGCTGGCCAAAGCCAAAGCGCTCGGCCCAGCGCGCCATCCGTTCCAGACCGACCTTTTCCGCCAGGTGATAGAAGTACACGTTGCACGACTGCGCCAGCGCCTCATGGAGCGAAACCGGCCCGTGCGCTTTCATACATCGGAAGACATGTCGTCCCAGCTCGTACCGTCCGTGGCAGACCTGTTTCTGATCGGGATCGACCAGCCCTTCTTCGAGCGCCGCCAGCGCTGGGATGATCTTAAACGTCGAGCCAGGGTAGTACGTCTCGCGCAGTGCTTTGTCGAGCAGAGGACGAAACGGATCGCTCTCAAGGCGCTGCGCTTCCCCTCGACTCAGCCGTCCGCCGAGCAGGTTCGGATCGGGACTCGGATACGACGCCAGCGCCAGCACGCGGCCCGTGTCTGCTTCGACCACCGCAGCCGCCGCAGAGGCATGTCGAGAGAGCGCGTCCTCGACGATTCTTTGGAGCTGAAGGTCAATCGTCAGAACTGCGTTCGCACCCGGCTGCGGCTCGCGGCGCATTTCCTGCGGCGCAAGTCGGGCCATTTCGCCGAGTTCATTTTCGCTTTTTCGTTTGCCATGCGCGTCGACGAAGATTCGCTCAAAACCTGGATTACCGCGCAGCTTTGGTTCCAGCTTTTGTTCGACGCCGGATCGTCCGACGTAGTCGCCGTGCCGATAGCCGTGCTTCAGATCCTCGGGCCCCGCCATATTGAGGTAGCCGAGCACATGCGCAGCGGCCTGCTTTTGCGGGTATACCCGACGGGTACGCGACTCGATATCGATCCCTGGAAGCTGGTCTTTTTCCGACTCCAGCGCCGCCAGTTGATCGCGGGTGATGTCTTCCGCGACGAGGAGCTGCTTGCTCGCATCGGCCCCGCGCTTGGCTTGGAGCTTCTTGCCGAGCGTCTCGCGCTGCTCTTCCGTCAGCTTGAGCAGTCGGCCAAGTCGCAAAAGCGTCGCCTCCGAGACGTAGCGCGGCGTCGCGTAGACGTGAAACGTGGGTCGATTGTCGGCCAGAACCTCCCCACGTCGATCGCGAATCTGACCACGTACCGACGGAAGCTCACGTTCACGAATGAAGTTGCTGGTGCTCTTTTGTAGATAGTCATCGCCGCGAAGGGCTTGAAGCTGCACCAGACGACCCGCCAAGCCGACGAACACGACCACCGAGATGACGGCCGCAACTCGAACCGGAAGTGGCGTGCGCAGCGACGCCGTGCGCGGCTCTCCTGCCGTCACTCCCGACGGAGCAAGTGACGACCCGATGCCAATCCGCAGGTCGAAGTGCAGTTTTTTGCGACGGAAAACTCTCATACGCGGAGCCCTGGCAGTGTCACTTTGGACCTCAGCCGAGCGTCGATGCGGCTTAGCACAGATAGGGCCAGCGGCGCCACCCCCGCAGTCAGTGCGAGCTGCATCGGCAGGCTGCGCAGGCCGCTCATCACCAGATCGCGGTCACCGTCGACAATGAAGACAATCAAGATCAGAAGCAGACGGAACAAGAACAGCGTTAGCAACGCCACAGCACTCTGTGCGGCTTTTCCTCCGACGAGAAGATGACCCGCCACGCGGTGCAAGATGAGCAGCAAAAGACCCATCCCGATCGCACGCAGCCCGTAAGGCGTTCCCTCTATGACGTCCGTGCCGTAGCCCATCGCAAGTCCCAGTGCCAGCATCCCCAGCGCCGACGCATCGCGCTGGGCAGCAATCACGCCGCCACTGTGTCGACTCGTAAGTCCTGCATACAGAGCGACGAGCAGTGCAAAATCCGGCAGCGCAAAGCTCGTCAGCGGTGACAGTCCGGTCGATAGCACGGAGCCGAGGACCGCGAGCAGCCACAGGCCAATTGCTCGCGATGCGCTCACCGTGGGACTCCTGGCCCGCGGGCCGCCTCGAAACCGCGCTTGCCTGCATCGGGATCTGGTGGCGGCGGCGGCGACAGCACGATGAGAACTTCGCGCAGGTGGGCAAAGGACACGCTCGGTTCGACTTCGATTTCTTGATACAAACTGGCGTCGCTTTTGCGTGCCGCGATGACTTTTCCGACGGGAAGATCGCGTGGAAAGCTGCCACCAAGTCCAGAAGTCAGGACCTGATCGCCGACCTCGATGGGCTCTTTTTTGAGCACGTATTCGATTCGGCTGACGTAGCGACTGTCACTGCCAGTGCCCTTCATCACGCCGCGGCTTTCGCTGCGTGGCAGCACCACATCGATCGCTGAGCGCGCGTCGGTCAGAAGCTGAACGTCGGCGTACGGTCCGACGGTGCGCGCGATTCGGCCCACCACACCTTCGGCGGAGATCACTGGCATACCGGGCTTGACCTCGACGCCGCCGCGATCGATGCGAACCCGAACCACGCGAAACTGGCGCGAAGTCTCGACGGAAATCACCTGTGCGACGGCAGTATCGGCCAGCACTTGGGCCCGCAGATCCAGCAGCCGTTCCAGCCGCTGTGCCCGCATGGCCAGCGCCGTCACGCTGGTGAGCTGGGAGCGCAGCTCGGCATTTTGTTTCTTGAGCGCCAGGTTTTCTTGCTGAACCCCGACCAGCGCAAAGTAGCTGGTCCACACCGACGACAGCCGTCCAAACATCCCCGAAGTGATGCTCTGCAGCGGTGCCAGAAGACGCACCACGGCTCGATCCAGCAGCGTCTGCTTTTCGGGCGAGCGCACGCTCATGCGCAGCACGAGCGAGAGCGCGAGCAGAAGCGCTGCACCGATGAGGAGTCCCCTGGCTCGCCGGAAAAGCGACAAACCGGCTCCTTACTGAACGGTGACTTCGCGCAGAAGCAGAAGTTCGTCGAGCGCTTTGCCAGAACCGAGGACCACTGCAAGCTGCGGTGTCTCTGACACCACGACCGGCAAGCCCGTCTCGTCGCGCAGCAGCAGATCGAGCCCCTTGAGCTGCGAGCCACCGCCCGACAGCACGATGCCTTTGTCGACGATATCAGCGGATAGTTCCGGTGGCGTCCGCTCGAGCACGACCCGAACGGCTTCGACGATTGCATTGACAGGCTCGGCCAGCGCGTCGCGAATTTCGTCCGAGTTGATGTTGAGCGTCTTGGGCACACCTGCGACGAGATCGCGGCCCTTGACATCCATGGTCAGGACTTCGTCGAGCGGATAGGCCGAGCCGATCTGCTTCTTGATGTCCTCGGCAGTGCGCTCGCCGATCAGCAGGTTGTACTTGCGCTTGATGTGCTGGACGATGGCCTCGTCGAGCTTGTCGCCACCGACGCGAATCGACTTGCTGACGACGATGCCAGCGAGAGAGATCACGGCGACTTCGGTCGTGCCGCCACCGATATCGACGATCATGTTTCCCGACGGCTCGGTGATCGGCAGTCCGGCCCCGATTGCCGCCGCCATCGGCTCTTCGATCAGATACACCTCGCGGGCCCCTGCCGCGAGCGCCGAGTCGCGCACCGCGCGCTTTTCCACCTCGGTAATTCCCGACGGTACGCAGATGATGATGCGCGGCTTGACCAGTGTTCTGCGGTTGTGCGCCCGCATGATGAAGTAGCGAAGCATTGCCTCGGTGACTTCGAAGTCGGCGATCACGCCGTCCTTCATGGGTCGAACCGCGACGATGTTGCCCGGCGTACGCCCGAGCATCTCTTTGGCTTCCTTGCCGACCGCGAGCACCCGCTTGCTTCCCGCCGACGAGCGCTGAACCGCTACAACAGATGGCTCATTGGAGACGATGCCTCGGCCTTTGACAAAGGTCAGCGTCGTCGCCGTACCAAGATCAATGGCGAGGTCATTCGAAAACAGCCCATAAACCCAGTCGAAGAGCATTTTTTGTTACCCCGTCTCCACGTCGTCACCACCCGAACACGCGACGCATAGGCCCGCGCCACCCAAACGACTACATGTAGGCATAACCAATGAGCCGCCCTTTTAGCACTGCGCAGCGCGTTTCGTAAAGGGTCGGGCGCAGGGAGGGTTGCTCAGCGACAGGGAGTCCGGCTAAGTTTGGCGCACCATGGCGCACCTTCTGCTACCAAAAAAGTCAATTTTTTCGCTTTTGATCGGTCTTGGGCTGCCTGCTTGTACGGCCATGCCCGACTCGCTGCCGATCTATGTGCCGCCACCGACTTCGGCCGTGATCGAACAGGGATCGGTTTCGATCCGTCGAGAGATCTTCCTGGTGCCTGCGCCCTCGCCTGCCGCCAATCCGTCGGTCAGCGAAGCTGGTGCAACGCCGTCGCAGTTCAACTTTGTGAAGGTGGTTCGCTATCGTGTCGACACCGGTGATGCGGCGCCCAAGCCAGCGCGGGCGATCGTGCTGCTGATGCCGGGGTTCCTCGGCGGTGCAGGCAGCTTTGAGCCGCTCGCGCGGGCGCTCGTCCGTCGCAGCCAAGGCGATGCCAGCATCGAGGCGTGGGCGATCGATCGGCGCAGCAACCTGCTCGAGGACCAGCACGGACTCGACGTCGCCGAGGTCAAGCAAGATCCCGAGATCGCCCGTCGCTACTACTTCGGCGGCGAAGAGGTCGAAGGCCATCGCTACGCCGGGGTTCGTCCCCAAGATGAACTTTCCTATGTATCGGAGTGGGGCCTAAAAACCACCATCGACGATCTGCGCGCCGTCGTGAGTCTGATCCCCAAAGCGGAGCGTCGGGCGAGGCTGTTTCTCGTCGGGCACTCACTGGGGGCATCGATGGTCGAGGAGTACGCAGCCTGGGACTTCGCCGGGACCGCTGGATTTTCCGAGCTGGCCGGACTGGCGCTCATCGACGGAACGGCTCGTGAGGAGGGCAAGGCAACGCTGCCTTATCGAGAAGACGAGTACGTAAATGGCCTGACCAGCACGGCGTTTGGGAAGATCGGTCTCCAGAAGATCCGACAGAGCGATCGGTACTTTGTGCTGCCGCTCCTCGGGAGCGATGTCTATCCCGTGACGGCGATTTCTGCGCTGCGGGCGGCCTTTGCTCCGACGGAGATTGCCAGCGATGCCGATCGCGACATTGCGATGCGGATTCTTATCGGACGGCGCGATCTGCCACAGATGACCAATCGAGCCGTCTTGGGCCTGGCCTTCGATAGTGCGAGCTGCAATCTGTCGTTTGCGTCGGTGTCGTGCGGAAACTCGACCGGAGGTCCGCTCGAAGAATACAGCGGCGTGCTCGGCGGGAAGCTGCTGCGGCCGGCCGATCCGAACGCGACCTATGACTGGAACGAGCCGGGCGACAGTTCACAGGCCACCAGCCTGGCTGAGCTGGCCAAGTCGTGGTTTTCCGGTCCGTCACTCGATTTTGCCGAGTGGTATTTTCCTGTTCGCCTGACCCTCGACACGCCGACGGCGGCCACGCTGACGATGAACGAAGCCGACTGGCCGGTCGCAGGCTATGGGCTGCGCGCGATGCACGGGGCCAAAATGGACCTGCCGGTGCTGGCTTTGGCGACGCAGCTTGTCGGAAAAGGGAACGGCGATCCGCGGGCGTTCGATGGGCTTAAGACGCTGCTTACGCCAGTTCCGATTGGGCCAGGACGACCACTCGCCGGGACGGCGCGCAGCAAGCCGGAAGCCTTCACGGTCCTTATCGACGAGCAGCTTACCCACATGGACCCACTTCTCGGCGCCGATCTGGCGGGTTCCCGCGTGCAAGCCTTCTACCAGGCGCTCTCGCAGTTCGTGAAGCAGAACAGCCCCGCAGGCGGTGTGGTCGTGCAAGTAGCCCCGAGCCCGCCCGTCACACCGACCGTCAAGCGCTAGTCTTCGAGCCGGAACTTGAGCTGTGTGGAGGTTCCGAGCCGGAGGAGATCGCCATCGTTGACGAGCTGCTTCCCTGCCACGCGCTGTTCGTTTATAAAGCTGCCCGACGGAGCGCCGTAGTCGATCAGGAAAAAACCGTTGGGTTCGCGGCGGATTTCGCAGTGGCTTGGGCCCAGGCTGGGGTCGGTGGCGACCTGGAGGTTCGTAGTCCCAGCGACGGATCGTCCGATGATGACCGTGTGCTCGATGTTGATCCGCTGGCCAGCAATCGCACCGATGCCGATCAGCGTCGCACCGAGCGGTCGATTGCCCTTCATCGTCGCATAACCGAGAAGCTGCGTTGGCGCAGCCTGGGGAACCTGGACACCTTGCGGCGTCGCCTGCCCGAGCGCGCCCATCTGCTGCGCCTTGCGCCTTAAGATGAACAGTGCGCCTTGGGCGGCTCCCCACAGTCCGACGAGCGTGAGCACAATCCCGAGCAGCCACTTCCACCACGTGCTTGGCTTGGGCGGCGGCACACCCGGCTGCATGATCGTGTTCGACTTGAGGTCTCCGCACTGCAGAGCAAACTGCGCCGTCCGAAGTGATTCGAGGCTGAGCTTCTTGCCCGTGAAGTGAAGGACATGGTCCTTTTTCAGCTCCTCGGAGAGGTTTTGGAACTGCTCTTTGAGGTCGGAGTCTTTTTGCGCCCAGCGGAATGTGCCAAACGATCGCTTGGCCAGCTCACCGAGGTTGAGGAGTGGACCACGGTCGTCGCGGGGCGAGAAGGCGATCGGGAACAGCGGCACTCCATTTTGGCGCAGCACGTCGCCGATTCGACGGAACGTTTTGCGATCCATGAGCTGGTTCATGCCGTCGGACAGCACCACGATCGCTTTGCGCGGCGGCGGCAGCGGCTCACCGCTCTTGTCTTTGCCTGGCTGCACTTTGTTTAGCGCGACAAGCCCCGACTGAATCGCGTTGAGGAGCTGCACGTCGCCCTGGTCATCGGGATTGATGTCATCGATGATCGGCGCGAGCGCTCCCGGGGCCATGAACACCGGCGTCGGCTCGATCTCGTAGCCAAACTGGACCAGCTTGACCTTGGTTTTGGGCGGCAGCGACTCCAGAAACTCGCGCAGCGTCTCTTTGATTTTCTCGAACGAGGGGGCAAACAGCGCTGAGATCTCGACGGCCAGCACAAGATACAGCTCTTGCCCAGCGCGCTCGAACGGCTCGACTTTTTCCGGTTTGGCGACGGCCTTGCCATTGACCAGCAGCCGAAACGCTCCGCCGGGTCGCTCGGTGTTGACTTGGCCCTCCAGCTCGACGACACCGGCAATCGCTTTGATCTGGCCGCCCTGATCAAAACGCGACAGATCCACCCGCTCAAGGCGGCAGCGAGGCTTGCTCGCCAGCGTCGGTCGCGGGACGATCTGGCCAAGGATCAAGAGCACGGCGGTGAACCACGCAAGGCAACGCTGCATGCTGGGGTGGAGCCGCTGAGACTGGCCACTTTCCATCACCTTGCATCGTATCCGAAGCAGCGAGTGAGTCTCAACCCATCGAGTCCAAAGCCGCTTTGCTGGTGGCTTCCGCGGTTTACTGCGGCCCAGGCGTCGGGTATGTTGCTGCCGTGACGACGAAAAACGACTTTCTGACGGAGCTAAAAAGCCGTGGCCTGCTGCATCAAGCGAGCCACGAGGAAGCCCTGACTGCGCACCTGTCGAGCGGGCCCCGCAAGGCGTACGCAGGCTTTGACCCGACGGCGGACTCGCTGACCATCGGCAACTTCATTCCGATCAAGCTGCTGATGCACTGGCAGCGAGCCGGACATCAGCCCGTTGTGGTGATGGGCGGTGGCACTGGGCTTATCGGCGATCCGTCGGGAAAATCGGCTGAACGGCAGCTTATGACTCGCGAGACCGTCGAGTACAACGTGAGCCGCCAGCGCCTGATTTTCGAGCGACTGCTCGATTTTTCGGGGAATACGGGGGCAAAGCTCCACAACAACCTCGACTGGCTGGGCCAACTTTCGTTTATCGAGGTGCTGCGCGACGTCGGCAAGCACTTCTCGGTGAACGCGATGATCCAGCGCGACTCGGTGCGCGACAGGCTTCACCAGCGAGAGCAGGGGATCAGCTACACCGAGTTTTCCTACATGATCCTACAGGCCTACGATTTTCTGTATCTGCGACGGACGGAAGACGTGTCGGTGCAGCTTGGTGGCAGTGATCAGTGGGGCAACATTGTGTCCGGCTGCGATCTGATTCGACGGATTTTGCCCGAAGCGCAGAGCGAGAGCTTTGCGGTGACGGCGCCGCTTGTGACACGCAGCGACGGTGGAAAGTTTGGCAAGACCGAATCGGGCGCGATCTGGCTGTCACCGGAAAAGACCAGCCCCTACGCATTTTACCAGTTCTGGCTCAACACCGACGACGGCGACCTGCTGCGCTACCTGCGCCTGTTTACGTTTTTCACCGTCGAAGAGATCGCCGAGCTTGAAGCTGCGCATCAAAAAGATCCGGGGGCACGGCAGGCACATCGGGCCCTGGCGCGGCACATGACCGAGCTTTTGCACGGTCCGACGGAGCGGGCGCAAGCGGAAGCGGCGGCGCAAGCGCTGTTTTCGGGTGATGTGCGGGCGCTGTCCGAGAAGACGCTGCGCGAGGTCTTTGCGGCGGTACCGACGAGCAATCTCGACAAAAACAGCCTCACGGGCGATGGACTTTCGCTTGTCGATGTGCTCTCGCAGACCACACTGTGCAAGTCGAAGCGCGAGGCGCGCGAGTTCCTTCAGTCAGGGTCGGTGACGGTGTCGGGTCGGAAGGTGGGCCCTGACGACAAGCTGCTGCCAAGCGATCTGCTCCCCGGCAATGTCGTCGCCATCCGTCGGGGCAAGAAGAACTGGCACATCCTACGCTGCGAGTAGCGGTCCACGTCGATGCTGTCGCAGCTTGGCAGTCCGTGGCTGCATCTTCGCTCCTGTGGATCGACCAGCGACGAAGCGCGCAAGCTGGGGAAAGCGGGCAAGCCACATGGAACGGTGGTGACGTCCGACGAGCAGACGAGCGGGCGAGGCCGTCAAGGCCGGTCGTGGTATTCGCCGCCGGGCGACAATCTGTACCTGTCGCTGCTGCTTCGTCCACCGCTCGAGCCGCGGGCCGTGCCGCTTCTGACCCTGTGCGCAGGGCTGGCTGTTTTCGAAACTGCGTCGGATGTACTTCGCGAGTGTGGTGTTTCCATTTCGCCACTTTTGCTCAAGTGGCCAAACGACCTTCTTGCACAGACGCCGTCGGGGCTTCGCAAAGTGTCCGGGGTGTTGACCGAAATGACTCTTGCGTCGGGGCGGTGCGACTTCGTAATCGTCGGAATCGGCGTAAATCTTCTCGGCAGAGACTTTCCCCCATCGGTGCCGGCGACGAGCCTTCTGCAGCTTGTGCCAAGCTGGACGCTCGTGCTGTCCGTGCATGACTTCGCGATCCGGCTGTTGGAAAAGTTCGAGCCGCTGTATCAGCGCTTTTTGCGCGACGGTGCGCCATGGGTGACGGGCGCGTTTGCGGAAAAAGCGACCCTGACGTCACCCGGCATGCCGGTCACGATTTCTACGGCTGCTGGAATGATCGCTGGGGAATCGCTTGGACTTGATCACGACGGTGCGCTGCTGATTCGCAAAGACGATGGCTTCGTCGAACGCGTGCTGGCAGGCGACCTCGTCTATGCGGGCCATGAATCTCGACGGACCCAGAGCGGCTAAGGCTGGACCCAGAGCTCGACCTTGGCGTTGTCACCTGGCTGCGTCTTGCTTCCGAGAGTAAACGATGCCGTTGCGTGGACCTCGGTATCAGCGACCGTCACCGAGAGCGGACCCTCTTTGCTTTGCTCGGCGGCGATGGCAAGTCCAGCGTCTGGGCTCACGTCGACACTGGCGAAGATCTGTCCACCGCTGAGCACGGACTTGAGGACGCCACCTTCAGCGACCCGAAAGATCGACCCCGACAACGACTTGGGTCCATCAGCCCGTGGTGCCGTCGCGAGGATCACTTGGGACCGTTCTGGCACCGCACGAATCGTCGCGCCGCTGGCAATCGGGCGACTTCTTCCGACGGTGAGCGAGAGCGGTGCGCCGCCATCTTTGATCTCGACAGGCTTGCCGACAGATAGTGTTCGTTTGATGCCGCCTGCTTCTTTGGGGCCGATCGACAACGCGACAAGCTGAGTCGGTTGCTGGGCCTTTCCGCTCGACGGATCACCGCTCAATGTCCAAAGCTGTTCACCGTCGGCAGAAAACCGTACGTCGTGGAGAAGCGGCTGCCTGGCCAGTGGCAACACCGTCGCTCGCGCCACTTCTTTGGGCGTCACCTCGGTGCGGGTTGGCCTTATGTCGTACAGCGCCACTTCGTTTGGCTCGGGAAAACCCGCCGCGAGCAGCGTTCCCGTTGAGTCGAGAGAAAACAGAGTGGCTCCTCGGGCTTCACTCGGGAGCGCTGCGGCAGGCCACGGTGACGGACGAACCGCCTCGCTCGCATCCCAGACGGTCACATCGCTGTCTCCCACGATGGCGACGACTGGGGCGGCGGACGCGGCCAGGACAGTGGCAGCACGGTGTTTGAGCCGACGCTGATCACGAATGGCCGGTCCGGACGGAGCCGTCAGATCGACGATCGCCACTTCATCGTGATCTTTGTCCTGCACAAGGACGTACGCTGCAGCCCCGTCGCTGCTTACCGCCAGGCTGCGGGCGTTCTTGACTGCCAACGGCTGACCGAAACCTTCGACGACCGGCTGCTGTCCGCTTCCGCCGCTTACCCGCAGGGCGTGCAGTAGGCCACGTGGGCCGTCGAGAACCACCGCGAGTCGAGAGATGCTCACGCTCGTCTCGGCGCGCTTTCCCGCCGCTTCCACCACGAGTGGCTGTGTCCCCGTCGAGACGCCGCTGGGCACTTGGACAATCAAACCACCACCATCGGTGCGCCAGCGAATTTCTGCCGGTCTACCACCGAGAGAAACCGTCGGCTGCTTGCCAAAGCCGGAGCCCTGAATGAGCACAAGCTCGCCAATGGTGATGTTGCCATCCGACGATGGCTGCATCGGGCCTGGCTTGCCGATATGCGGCGACCCGAGATCCGCCACGCGTGAGATCTTCGGCGTTCCCTCGCGCAGCGACACAATGTCACTCGGGTCCATCACCTGCGGCCACGTCGACGAGCAAGCAGCATCGAAGACCAGCAAACCGAAAAGCGCACACCAAGGAGTCTTTCTACGCACCATGTCGGCAAGCATTCCCATTTTGACGGCTCGCTTGTCAACGCAGCGACAATGACGCGGCGACGCCCGGACTCGGTGCGCAAGGAAGTTCCACCAGGCATTGCTTTTTGGGTACGGTAAGGCGGCATGGCAAACCAGACACGCAAGGACGTGGTCCTCCTGTGCAATCCGCGGGCAGGAGGGCGCTGGCGTGCGCTCGCCGGGGTTCTCGATAGTCCCGAAGCCAAAGGTGTGCGCCGCATCGTCACCGATCACATCGATGACGTAGGCGCGGCCCTGGCCGATGTTGGACAGCGCGCAGATCTCGTCTGCATCTACGGCGGCGACGGCACCATCTTTCACGTCATCAACGAGATGCTGCGGATACCTCCCGGTGGGCATCAGCCGTCGCGGATCTTTCTGCTTGGTGGCGGGACGATGAACGTGACGGCGACGAAGCTGGGAATGGGCGGGACGCCGGCGGACAACTTCCGGGCGGTGATTTCGGCCTATCACGCGGGGACGCTGCGCTATCGCGAGATTCCTCTTGTTGCCGTGCACACTGCTGGGCAAGTGCGCTACGGCTTTACCTTCGGGATGGGACCGCTGGTGCGGCTCCTCGATCGCTATGAGCGGGGGGGAAAAGGCAAGCTGGCGGCACTCGGGCTCGGGGTGCAGGCAATTGCGGCGGCGCTGAGTCCGTTGCGTACATCGTTTGCTCCGCTGCTCGATCAACAAACAGCGACGATCATTGCCGATGGAAGGCCTCTTTCGCAGACCGATTTTGCAGCCGTATTTGCAAACACCACGGGAGCGGTACAGCGTCTCGTGGAGCCGTTCTCGGGCGAGCGTCCCGAAGACCACTTTCACTTTCTGGCCTACGCGGTCTCGGCGCGCGAGATGGCGGCGCTCGTGCCCCTGCTGATGAATGCGAAAGTGCCGATCGATCTTGGCCTTCTGCGCAGTCCATTTGCGATGGTGAAGACGCTGGCCGGGGCCGTGACCAAACGCGCCGAGCTGCCGCGCGATCCGCGCTACGTGAATCATCCAGCGCAGCGGCTCCGCATCGACACCCAAGAAGCGATCTTTACTCTCGACGGAGAAGTCCTGCCGACGGATGGAAAAATCGAAGTGACGATGGGTCCGACGCTTCAGTTTGCACTGCATCCGTAAGGCAAAACTTCGGCAACACCTTCCGCAAAACGTATTAGGATTCGCCCATGTCTACATCGAAGAAACGCGCTCCCAGCCCCGACAAGGCGCCTGAAAAAACGGAAGCCAAGGTTGTCAGCCAGCCGTTCCCGTGGCTTTCGGCAGTGATCCCTGCCTCTGCCACCGCTTGTTTTTCCGGTCGCAATCTCGAGATGCGGCGCAAGGAAATCAGTGAGCGGGCGGGTCTGCTTCGTCGTCTCGGCTACAGTCGGGGCGAAGTGCTGGCGCGGCTTGCGGGCTACCAGACTTGGGAGTACGAGCCGTTTCACAAGTCACCGCTCGCTGCCGAGGTTGCCGCGCTCGTCGATGCGGTGTTTGCTCCGGCCAAAGGCCGTGTGACCACGCTTCAGCCGTAGTTATATATTAGGCATAAAAAAAGACTAATATTAGGCTGAGTCCCATCGCAGAAGGTCGCGATAGGAACTGGTCTATGGCTTCCAGGCCGTCTCTGCGATGTGGCCGGTGATTTTGGTCGGGGCCGTCGAGGTTCCGCCAAAATACAGACCCGATGCCCACTTCAAATTGGTTGGGCTTGTGGCGGGGCATGCGCGTGGCAGGGTCGTTTCCGAGCTGATCACGCGGCCTCGGATCGTGCCGGCGATCGCAAAGCGATACAGCGCGCCATCGATCCATACCTTGTAGCGGAGCGGTGTCTCGCTGGCCAAGTCCGCAGCATCGAGCGAAAAGAGCGGCATCGCTGACCACAAGTGCTTGCTGCTGTTGTTCGCGTACGCGGTCACTTCCAGTACTTTGGGAACCAGATCGGTGCGCCAGCGCCAGCCGAACATCGCACCATTGACCGCCAGATCCAGTGTTCCACAGTCTGAAAAACCGGGCAGCTTGTTCCAGTCGAGCTGATCTTCGGGCTGGGTGGGTTTGGTGATGACGTACTGCGAGGAGGGGTTGAAACGGAATCGGTAGTCACGGCCCTCCACCATCGAAAACCAGCTTATTGGATTGCCGCTTGTGGCCCCACTGATGGTTGCGCTGTGGGCGCCTGGCGAAATGGTGTAAAGCGCAAAGGACTCTGCCAAAAGAGCCGCACTGTGGGCGGCTGATTCCGTCTCCTCTGCCGACTTGGGAACACAGCCGCCGTGAAGGCAGAGTGCCGTAGCAAGACAGGCGAAAGGAATCTTGGGGAAGCCAGCGTTTTGCAAAGGAAAGCCGGACCGCGCGTGCATCATGCAAGGAGTGTATGCAAGCAGCTCGTGGAAGGAATCCTATTCTGGCACCCAGCGCTTTTTTACCGTGTCCACGGTGCCGTTTTCCTTCAGTCGCGCGATGGCTTGGTTTATCTGGAGCGCCGTCTCGGAAGCAAGCTGTGGCGAAAAAATCAGACCCTGAGACTGCCGGTGAACGTTTCGGATCACGATCTGAAACGGAGCCTTCGGATTCACCTTGCTTAGGTAGTACTGAACCTGGGTGTTGTCGGCGATCACTGCATCGACCTGACCGTCGCGCAGCGCGTCACAAGACTGCTGCAGACTGTCGATCTGCCGGATGTGGATCTGTCCCTTCTGGTCATTCGGATTCACCTGGGCGTTGTAGGCCGTGACCCAGTGCTCGCTGACGCTGCCCGTTCCAACTGACACCGTTTTTCCAGCCAGATCCTGAATGCTGGTGATGCTGCTTGCGACATCTTGGGTCGACTTCTTGATGATGTTCACCGATACAAAGCTGACCAGCACGGACGCCGCGATCACGCGCACAAAGTACGTGACGCCAATGAGTGTGTTGCTGCGCGCAGAGTTGGCGATCACGTTGGTGCCGGGACCGCTCAGCAGAATTTGAAACAGCTTCGAGAACGTCCGCACTTTCCCGGTTTTTTGGGTGCTCTCCTGCTGCGCGTATTTCTCGATCCGCCAGATGAATACCGCCATCAAGAAAATGAAGGCGAGAATCCCACCAAGCAGCTCCAGCAAGTCCCACGAAAACAGCGTGCGTACGACCGGACTCCAGATATGGAACGGTTCCTTCCGTACCATCACCGACAGGCCGTCTTCCTGGACCGGAACGCTGAAGCGGAACTTGCCGAGTCTGTCGGCGGTCATGTTGACGCAGCTCACCGCAACATCGACTTGACCTTCCTGGCCTGCTTGGAGCAGCTGCTTGAAGTTGGGAATGTTCACCACTTCGAAGGGAAGGTTTGCAGAGACAGAGATCTCGTTCCAAATCTCAAAGAAGGATCCGCGCCACTGACCATCGGGATTGAAGACACACGGCGTCGACTTGGCAGAGAAACCGACTTTCAGCGGCGCAGCACCCACCGGGCTGGTCAGCGAAAGACACAGCGAGATGAGTGCCGACAGGACGAAGTGGATGCGCGCCACAATGCGACGGTGAGCGGGCCGAGAAAACGTCAATCCAGACACGGGACTGCTTCCTTTTGCAAGTGAGTGAACAGGGGAATCGTGGCGGTCGATTCAGGAGTGCTCACGTCGACGACGCAGCGCGAGCGCCAGGCCGAGGAGTCCTGCTGCCAGCAGGGTCGTCCCCAGCATCGGGATGTCTCCCTCAGACATCGAGCAGCCTCCGGTCTTCCCGGATTTCTGGGGCGGCTCTTGCGGGGTCTTGTTCTGGGGTTCCGCCGGGATGGCTGCTGCTGTCGCCGCGGGCGTCGGGGTTGGAACGGCCGTCGGAGTGGCTGCCGGACTGGGGGTTTTTGCAGTCGGATCGGCGACCGGTTTCGCATCGGGCACTTCGGTGACGTGACCGTCGGGACCGGCCACCAGGTGGTAGCCATTTTTGACGCAGCGCCGTCCGTACAAATAGGCGCTGTGGGTTCCACTTGGACAAGACGGGGCGGGGCCAATGTCGGCCATGGCGCTGGATGCCACGCCCAGGGACAGGACACTGCCGAGGGTGAGTGAGACGGCGCTGGAAATCCTTCGCTTCATGGCTCACATCCTACCACGATCGCAACTTGGCCCTTGCAAGCTGCTGGAATGGCCCGACATTTGGGCTTTGGGGGCTACGTAGACGCGAAAGGCGCGCTGTGTGAGTGTCATTAAGGCATAACTCTTCCATTGGGGAAGATATCTACATGATTGCGTAGTAGCGAGCTGTGACGTTGCAACGAAATAGCGGTATCGAGCGATCGGAATTTACGCACACGTACCCTACCAATTCGGACTTTGGAAGGTAGTTTTCCGTCGAGAAAGATGCCCTCCGACAAGATGATACCTGTAGCCAACCCGGACAACAGCAAAGAGGTCGGACTTTCCGACGGCTCACACAACGCAGCAAGGATCTGGTGCGTTGTGATATGGCGCACCTTTTGGTGCTTCTGCGTGATAAAGATAAAAACGGAAAATTCACGACGTAGCCAAAGGACTGTTGCAATGGCATTTGATATCGATCGTTTCGTTGATCTCTCCAGAGCGGTGGAAACCAGCGACCTCGACTGGGACTACATAAGGCGGGTCTCTGTCACCCCTGACGAGGCCCGCATCCTTCGCTACATGGCCGACGTGGAGAGCCACACCATCATCTATCTGCGTGACATCCTGTCAGGGCACACGGCCAGCGATCCGGAGCTTACGCAGTTTATGGCCTGCTGGGTCTACGAGGAGACGCACCACGGGCGCGCACTCGACAAGTTCCTGACGGCTTGCGGCTATCCTCCCGAGCAGAATCGCTACAGCAAGGTGCTCCAGACGATGGGCTGGCAGGAGCATATCGAGGCGTTCCTGACAGTGAACGTGCCCAAGCTGACGCCGCACTTTGCCGCCACGCACATGTCGTGGGGAGCCGTCGACGAAATGATGGCTGCTTCGGCCTACACGCAGCTTGCGTTCTACACCAGCAACAAAGAGCTGGCGAAGATGTTGCTGCGGATGTCCAAGGACGAGCGTCGCCATCAGTCCTTCTACTATCAGCAGGCGGAAAAGCGGCTCCAGCATCCACTCGCGCAGGCGATCTGTGCGACGGCGCTGCGGGTGTTCTGGAACCCGGTCGGGATGGGCGTTGGCGATGACACCACGCTCGGCTTCATTGCCGCGCTGCTCTACGACGACGAGCGAGGTCGCGAGGATCTGGCGCGGATGGACAAGCTGATGGCCAAGCTCCCTGGGCTGGGCTGGTTCAATCGCGTCTCTCTCGAAGTTGGCAAGGCGATCGACATGTTCCGCGAGCGTGAGCCCGAGCGCGCCAAGCAGATCTACGAAAAGAAGCAGATCATCGCTCGGGAGCGCGCCGAGATGCCGGAAGATCCCGACTTCGCTCTGACCTCCGCGTAAGCGCGCGATTGTTCCCGCGCATCGTTCCCTCCTCTGCCGATCGCTCTACTTCCGCACGGTGTCTTCGGGCAGATCGACGCGCGGCTCCTTGCGCCGCCACAGCGTCCATTTTCCTTGCCGCTCTACCAAATCGATCTCGGCCTCGTGACCGCGGAAGAAGTGTCGCGGGTCGCCGCCGCTTCCCTCGAAGATCAGCAGATAATCGTAATAGCGGGCGTGCAGATCCCACTGAAAGTCCATTGCCCGCCATCCGGGGGCAGGATAGCGAACTCGATAAGCAATGGGAAAGCCAGCGTCGAAATTCCACGGCATATATCCGCCATAATAAACCTGATACATTTCATAGTAACACTGCATATAGTTCTGCCGGACCTCTGGATCGTGCCTGGCCCCAGACAAAAGCATGAGCACGCGAGAACCCGGTCCCGGGAACTTTGCGAGATAATCGAATCCGCGAGCGAATCGTGCCGCCTGCACCCAATGATAGGTTGTATCTATCGCAAATCCAAGTCCAGCGACGGCCACCGGGATTAGCAAATACTGCCGCCAACCAACAATTGGACCGCGGATCAGCAGCGCAGCAAATGCGCAAGCCATCGTTGCAAAGCGAATGTTGACACCCCACCAATATTCCGGTTCGGTGATCGATCGGGGAAGAATGAAATATGCCCCGATGGCAACCAAAAAACAACATTCCGCTCGGAAATCTGATAGCTGCCATTTCTTTGATCGTTTCTGAGAGACAAAAAGGGCAATCCATGCGAGTAGCAAAATTCCAATGAGTAGCTCGTCTTCGTGACCGACGCAGCCATTCCAGACGAAGTCATAAAAGACCTTGAAGTTTTCCTCTGTTGTGCGCTTGGCCCACGAGATTCCACGTCGGACAGAGCCCATCGCCAGGCCGCGACCGTTCAGCATGACGTGGACGCCCGCCGCCACCGGGATCAGCCAGATCAAGAAGCGTGCGAACAGTCGGCGAGCGGTCCGCTGTGCGTGGCAAAGGCCAATAAGACCTGTGGCCCCGATGTACATTCCCCAGGGTAACAAGTGGCCAAAGAATGTTGCAATTCCACCTAAAATGGCAAAAACAGCCGATGTCCAACTTGGCTTCTGGCAAAATCGGTCATAGAGAATCAATGCGAATGGCAACATCGCCAAGCCGACGCAAAATGGCGTGAAGCCAATCAAGAAATTGTAGTTCCATACCGTTGGGAACACAAGCAGGCCGAGCATCGGACTTCGACCCAATTGCTTGGCCAAGAGAGCAAATCCGATCGGAAATCCAATGACATAAAATGACAAGACAATCCGGTTGGCTATGTCAATCCCAGTTGCCAAAGCGAAGATGTATGTGAGAAAATAGTACCCCCAGTAAGGAACGAGCCCAAGGCTAATGGTGTAATATCGTTCGAACTCGAACTGGGGATGGTGATAATGATGCAATATGGCCGCTGTGGACAGGTGTTCTGCGTGGTCGGGAAGAGGCTGATATTTCACCGCCCATATTGGGAATAGTGACGCCAAGACAAGCAAACCCCACACTGCAACAAGCCAGCGTGGCGTTGGGACTTCCGTGCCGCCTGACGATGGCTGCGAGCCCGCTTGGTTGTCCGACCGTTCGGAAGACGATGTCATGGCGACGCGTGGCGGCGACCCTATCACGGCCATCAGTTGACGGCGACTTGGGCTTGCAGTCCGACCTGGTGCTCGACGGTGCCTTGGAGGAGGTTTCTTACAATCCCGTAACGCAGCACGATCTTGGCGCGATGGCGATCGACGTAGACGCCGTAGTCAGCCTCTAGCTCAAGCTGCTCATCGGGCTTTTTGCCGCGTACCTTGACGATCGATGCGCGCAGCGTTGCCGACGACAGGACCCTTGGCACAAAGTAGGTCAGGCGCAGATAGCCAGCATGGGTGTAGGTGGTGTCCTGGTCGTCGCGTCGGATCAGGCCGATGTACTCGGCAGCCCCGTCAAAGTGACCCCAGCGGAGGAGGGCGCTCGCATTGAGCAAGGTGTCTTCCAGCTGGGGCATTTGCGGCATTTGCGGCACTTGAGTCGCTGGATTTGTCGTTGCAGACGGCTTCCAGCGATTCCACATGGTGCCAAACTCCAGGCTCACCGCTGGGGCGCTGCCGTCGAAGTCCACCGCCCCGATGTACGGACTGCCAGTCAGGTGCAGCCCGACGCGCGCGACGATGGCAGGAGACGTATCAGCGGCCTTGGTAGCGGAATCGCCGTCGCCGTTCCAGACGCCCAGCAGATACTCGAGGTGCCTGCCTAAAAGCAGTCCTGAAACCCGAGCTCCGTAGTCGCGTCCTGGCAGCATCAGCCGTGAGGCCAGCGCGCGATCGATCGTCGACAGCGGCTGCGCCGACTCTATCCACTCATGAATGATCGGCAGCTTCATTCGACCCAGCCGCAGCAGAAGTCCGTCCACCGGTTCCCATTCTGCGTAGGCGTCGTTGACTTCGATTTCTCGCTGGATGCTGCGACCGACCATCAGGCGGTAGCGCAGGCGCTTGGTCACGGCATGTCCCGACGCACAGATCCGGGCGCGCGGCACCGTGAAATCACTTCTGACAAGCTCGCCGTCACGCACCCCGGCTGCGTACTGAAGCTGCGCGAACGCCCCAAGCTGGACAGAGTACCTATCGTGAAACAGGGAGAGCACGGTGTCATTTCCCGGCGAGCAGCGAACCATCTGTGCCTCGCTCGACCGGGGCAACAGCCAGACGAGGAATAACAGCACCGCGGTGACGACGGTCTTGCCCAAGTGGGACCGTGCGGAATTCCTCGCCGAGTGACTTTCGGTCTTTTGGAGGATATGAATCATCTGAAAAGACTCTTTATGAGGTGGTTTCATGGAAGTTCCTTTGACCGATGACAGAGGAAGCAGCAAGCCGGATGCCGCACGCGCCACTCGGGAAGCGCCGGTCGTTGTCGGCTCAGCGCTTCGCCGTTGTTTCATGCGGGAAACATGTGTGAAACATTGGGAGCCGAAAGCGGGCTCATTCCGAGGAGAGCCATGCGAAAGGAGGCATGGCACGCACGTTGCTCATTAGTCCCATCAGCAAACAAACCTGGCCTCGCCACCCACTTCCCGTTGGGAGTCCTTCGATGCGTATTCACACGTTCTTCGACCCTGCGACCTTCACGCTCACCTACGTCGTCTACGATGCTGATAGCCATGATGCGGTGGTGATCGATCCAGTCCTAGACTACGATCCGCAAGGCTCGCAGACCTCGCTCGCTTCCGTCGACAAGGTGACGGCGTTCCTAAAGGACAATGGGCTCAAGCTCGGCCACGTCTTGGAAACGCACGCTCACGCCGATCACATCACGGGCGCGCAGATCCTGAAGCGACGTTTCTCTGCAGCGGTTGTGATTGGTCGCCGCATCACGGAGGTGCAGTCGACCTTCAAGAGCATCTTCGACCTGCATGAGGGATTTGCCACCGACGGAAGTCAGTTTGATAAGCTGCTCGCTGAAGGAGATGTGCTCCAGTCTGGAACGATTCAGATTGGCGCCATTGAGACGCCGGGACACACGCCGGCCTGTCTTACGTACAAGGTTCACGACGCGCTGTTTACGGGTGATGCGCTGTTCATCGAAGACTCAGGAACCGGTCGCTGTGATTTCCCGCGCGGCAGTGCCGAGGAGCTGTACCGATCGATTCATGACAAGCTCTATGCGCTGCCCGATGAGACACGCGTTTTCGTCGGTCACGACTATCAACCAAGTGGTCGTCCGCTGCGCTACGAGACAACGATCGGTGCGAGCAAACAGAAGAACATTCAGCTTCGCGGCGATACCACCATGGATCAGTTTGTGTCCTTCCGCCAAGGTCGTGACTCGACGCTGGCCGCGCCACGACTGCTCTTTCCCAGCGTGCAAGTGAATGTTGATGCTGGCCGCTTGCCGAAGCCACATGCGAACGGAATCCGATACTTGCAGATTCCCATCAACTTGAAAGTCCCGACGGAAGATGATGGTCTTCCACGGGCTTAAGACAACGCCAGCGCTTCTTTTTCGAGGAATCCTGTCATGACCACAGCACTTGCAAAAGCCGCGGTGAAGATGCCGGGCGGTTATCTAGAGATTGCGGCAGCGGACTTTGCGAAGATCGCGTTTCACGGACGCATCATCGATGTTCGCGAGCCAGCGGAGTTCGTCGGAGAGCTTGGTCACCTTCCGCGTGCGGAGCTTGTTCCACTTGCGACCGTGGGGACTGCTGCTGTGTCATGGAACCGGGACGAGCCGCTGCTGATTGTCTGTCGGTCCGGCGCGCGCTCGGCCCGGGCCACGCAGCAGCTTTCCGCGATGGGTTTTCGTACCGTGGTGAACTTGGGTGGTGGGATGATGGCGGCAAACGCCGCCGGAATGCGGGTGGAGCGCTAGTTGGCGCTCTTGCTGACGGTGATCACCACAGACTTGGAGGTCGGAGTCCGGCTCTTGTCGGCCCGACTGCCCAGCGGAACCAGGACATTGGTTTCGGGAAAATACGTCGCCGTGCAGCCGCGCGGAATGTCATACGGAACAACGACGAATCGAGTCGCCACCCGCGTCTCTCCCTCAAAGTGACTGGTCAGATCGACAAGCTTTTGGGCAGACAGACCCCTTTCTGCCATGTCCTGTTCGTTCATCAGGATGACGCGCCGACCCCCAAATACCCCACGATAGCGATCGTTTAGTCCGTAGATCGTGGTGTTGAACTGATCGTGCGTGCGAATCGTCATCATCAGGAGCTGTCCGTCGCGAAGCTCATGCTTTGGCAGCGGTGAGACCGTGAAGACTGCTTTGTCGGTCGTGGTGGCAAACCGGCGGCTCCGCGCCCCATTGGGAAGCACAAAGCCGTTTCCCGATCGCACCCGCTCGTTAAAGTGATCAAACCCCGGAATCGTCGCGGCAATCTCGTCGCGGACGAGATCATAGTTGTCGCGCAGACGCAGCCACGGCACCTGGCTGCGATTCCCAAGCACGGCCTGCGCCAGCTCACAGACAATCGCGATCTCACTGCGGAGCTTGTCGGATGCGGGGTTTAGGACGCCTTGGCTTCTGTGGACCACACTCATCGAGTTTTCGACGGTGACAAACTGGACGCCGCTGGCTTGGTGGTCTTTTTCGGTTCGTCCCAGACACGGCAAGATGATCGATCCCGGTCCAGTCAGAAGATGTCCGCGATGCAGCTTGGTCGAGATGTGAACGGACAAGCCACAGCGGGTGAGCGCGGCGGCGGTGACCTCGGTATCAGGAGTCGCAGAGAGAAAGTTCCCACCGAGCGAAACAAACAGCCGCACCTTCTGTTTCGCCATGGCCTCGATTGTCCCCACCGAGTCGAGTCCAGGCTGCTTCGGGGCAACGAACGCATAGCGCTGTTCCAGTCGCGCAGCAAACGCCGGATCGACCTTGGGGGTGATTCCCATCGTGCGATCGCCCTGCACATTGGAGTGCCCCCGCACCGGACACAGTCCTGCACCCGGACGACCGATGTGACCACCCAGGAGCAGCAGGTTTACGACCTGCTGAATCGTCGCCACCGCTGCCTTGTGCTGGGTCAGTCCCATCGCCCAGCAGGCAATGATCCGCTTTCTGCGCAGCCACACCTCCGCTGCCGATCTGATCTGCGCCCGATCGAGGCCACTGCCGTTGAGGATCGATTCCCACGACGTCTCATCCAAGTCAGCCAGCAGCGCGTCGATGCCTTGGGTGTGAGTCCTAACAAACTCCCAATCAAAGACTCTGCCCGGGCGGAGACGCTCCTCGGCGAGCAGCTCCTTCATGATTCCTTTCAGGAGCGCCGCGTCACCATCGATCCGAACCGGAAGAAACAGACTGGTGATAGGTGATCCGCCCAGCACCACATCGGTCGCATGTTGGGGATGCGAAAAGCGCAGCAGCGCCGCTTCCGGGAGCGGATTGATCGTGACGATCTCGCACCCTCGTGCTGCCGCTTTTTGCAGATGAACCATCATCCGCGGGTGATTGGTCCCCGGATTTTGTCCGATC
This sequence comes from uncultured Myxococcales bacterium, assembly GCA_964437195.1. Classification (GTDB taxonomy): domain Bacteria; phylum Myxococcota_A; class Polyangia; order Palsa-1104; family JAEUJZ01; genus JAEUKA01. Next base: position 25,895 of record CAYTGC010000011.1, read on the forward strand.
ACAAAGATCGCGTCCGCCTGCTCGAAGTCTTCAAGCTGCACGGTTCCTTTGCCGACCCCGACCGTCTCCTTAAGCGCAACACCGCTTGATTCATGGCAGAGGTTGGCGCAGTCCGGCAGGTTGTTGGTGCCAAGCTGCCGCACAAAGAGCTGGAACAGGTACGCCGCTTCGTTGCTGGTCCGTCCCGATGTGTAGAACACCGCTTCGTCGGGGGATGTGAGCGCGTTCGCTTCTTTGGCAATCAGCGCATATGCATCGTCCCACGAGATCGGCTGATAGTGCGTACCGCCTGGCGGCAAGTACACAGGCTCGACCAAGCGGCCATGCTGTCCCAGCGCGTAGTCGCTTTCGGCGGCAAGCTCCGCCAGGCTGTGCTTGGCAAAGAAGTCCCGATCGATGCGACGCCGCGTTGTCTCCCAAGCCACCGCCTTGGCGCCGTTTTCACAGAACTCGATGTCACCGCGCTCGCCTGCGGCTTCCGGCCACGCACAGCCCGGACAGTCGACACCTTCGGGTTGGTTCAGCGCCAACAGCGTGCGCAGACCCCGCACCACACCGGTATCGTTTCTGCGAATCTCGTGCAGCGTCGAAAAAATGGATGCGGCACCGCCGGCTTGTTCGGCCCGATCCCCCAGCGTTACTTGGCCGGAATCATCGGGAGTCTGCGCCCCGGAAGGGGGGACGGGGGAAGTCGACATGCCTCTTCATCCTCACTGTCTTTGTCTAGATCTTCGACCAGCGGCGAGTCTTTGGACCTAAGCCGCTCGACGCCACAATAGACGTTCAGTTTCTGGTCGCGCAAAAAACCCACCAGCGTCATCCCGGCTTCTTTGGCCACTTGCAGCGCCAAGCTCGATGGCGCCCCGATCGCTGCAAAGATCGGCAGGCAGGCCATCTGGGCTTTTTGCACAAGCTCAAAGCTGGCTCGTCCCGACACCAACAGGATGTGTCCGTGCAGTGGCAGCGCACCCAAGCGGAACCGCGAGCCAATGAGCTTGTCGACGGCATTGTGCCGTCCTACGTCTTCGCGCAGGGCCAGCAGGCGGAGCTGGTCATCAAACAGCGCTGCGGCGTGAAGTCCCCCCGTTCGCTCGAACGTTGCTTGGGCGGCGCGCAGTGCCTTCGGAATTTGGTACAGCGCCTGCGCCAAAACCTGCGGACTTCCTTTGTGCAGTGGCTCGCTGGGTGTCGCGGCCAGGCCTTCCAGCGTGCTTTTCCCGCAGACACCGCAGGCGCTCGTCGAAAAGAAGCTACGGTTGAGCCGCTCCGTGGGCAGGCTGACATCGCTGCGCAGGGTCAAAAGGACGCTGTCATCACCTTGTGGACTCTCCACCCCGAGCACTTGTTCTGGGCTGCGGAGCAGTCCTTCCCCGACCAGAAAGCCGATGGCCAGGTCGGCGTCATCTTCGTCCCGCTGGGCGCGCGACTCTGCCGGGGTCCGCATGGTGATGGTCAGCGGCTGCGCCTCGCCTTGTTCTCCATGGCGAACCAGAATCTGCAGCGGTGACTCGACGCACAGGACTTCCTGCCTCTCAGAGAGCTTGTCCCCGTCGAGATGAAACACCGGTGCGGTCTTGGTTCGTCGCGCCATCTAGCGCCAAGGATACTTTGGCCAAACCAAGCAAGCGACGGACAAATGTGCGCATCGCAGCGAAGACCAAGATTTGCTTGGGCCACAGCTTGCGTCCGGCCTGGCACATGCACAGCTAGAAGCAATGATCGAACCAAGTTGGCCTTCTGCGATCCGGCGCCGCACGGCACTCCTCACCTTGCTCGCGCTGCCGCTTTTGCCGTCGTGTCTGGGTGGCAAGCAGGTCACAACTGCTCCGCCGCTTGCGAACGGCATCTATCCTGCCCTCGGTGACCCAACCGAGGCTCCGGCGATCGGCCTTCCGGCTGGGCAGCGCTCGCTTCGCTACGACCCCAAGCTGGCCGACAGCGCTTCGCAAGACCCGGTCACCTACGTCACCGTCGATACCAAGGACTTCATTCCGCTTGTTTTGAGCAAAGCGCCCGAGTCCCAGCGCCAGCAAGATGGCCGACTTCTTGTCGGTGTGGCGCTCGCCGATGCGTACAAAAAGCCGCTCGCCGACTTTACGCGCGCTCACCTCAACCAGCGGATTGCGCTTGTGCTGGACGGCGAAGTCATGAGCACCCACAAGGTTCGTACGGTGATCGAAGGCGGTCAGATTCAGATCACACGGTGTGACGACCATGCCTGCGAGAAGATCCTCTCGAAGCTGGTCACACTGGGACCCGGCAAGTAGCCGCGGCTAGTTCGTGCAGGTAAGCTGCGGCGAGCCGTCGCGGTGACACTTCAGACAGACGCGAGCGTTGCGCGACTGAAGCGACTGACAGCGTCCCGACGTGATCCACTCCAGACCATGCGGGCTCTTGCCCTGGGCAAAGCGACCGCCGGGCAGCGAGCTATGGCAGTCAATGCACGTCTCTTCGCGGTGGCACGACGCACACGTCCGCAGGTTGCGCTGCGCTTCCCAGGAGTGGTGTGCTGCGCCGGCCGTCGGGCTCGCCCATCCCTCGGGATGGAACCGCCGCGCGCTGCCCGGGAAAAACGAGCTGACCGGCGGACTGGTTGGCAGTGAGCTGTGGGCCACGACACCGAGCCGCTCATGGCAGCCCAGGCAGAATGTCTGGCGACGGTGACACGAGCCGCAGTCCGGCTGATTGCGCCGCGCCTCGATGCTGTGACGGTTCACATAGTCGCCGCCGTGCAGATCCAGAGGGCGCACAACGCCATTGTGGCACGACTGACACCACGACTGGCTATGGCACGTCGCGCAGTACTCGGGATCATTTAAGGCTGGCTGCCGGTGGTTGCGCTTCCAGTCCATCCCGTGAATGTCACCGCGCATAAGGCCCGATGGGGCAAGCACGCCGCTCGGGAACCTTGTCGCCAAAAGCCCATCGGACTGCTGAAGGTGACAAGTCGAACAGCGAGGACTTGGACCCCGCGAGACGCGCCCGCTGAGCAGCCCGCTCTTTGGCTCGACCGCACCCGCAGTCGTCGCCGTCTGGGGTGGCTGGGCTTTGCTGCTCGAGGAAATCCGGTTGTCATGGCAGCCCAAGCACTGCGCCATCGTCGGAAGCTGCGCGCGGGTCGCCAACTCCACCTTCGACATGTCGCCGTGACACGTCGCGCACGGAACCTGTTTGTCGATGTGCTGCTTGTGATTGAACTTGAGGTTCGGCTCGGGAATGACAATCCGCGCCACCAGTGCCTCAAAGTCTTTTCCTGCGGCGGGCGCATCCGGGCCGGGCTCACTGGGTACACCAACGTGGCAGGTCGCGCAGGTCGCCGGGGCCGCCGTGGTCTTCTTGTAGGGATCGGCGCGATCAATCGGGTGACAGACAGCGCAGTCTTCCTCGGTCGGCAGCAGCCGATCCTTGGAACTCACCGAGGTCAGCGCGGCCTGGTGGCAGCTATCGCAAGCGATGTCCTTGGACAGGTGGCTCTTGTGCGAAAAGCGCAGCGGGATGGTCTGGTCGGGATAAATGACCCGTGACCGTTCCCCACGGCTGGCTGACTCGGCGGGCGGCAGGTTCTTGATGCTCAAAAGCTGGTCGAGCTTGAGCTTCTGGGCCTTGGCGGCCTCCTCTTCCGGCGTCGGTCCTGGTGGTGGCAGTGGAGGCGGCGGCGGTGCTTCGACCACAGGCGCAGGTGGCGGCGGTGGAGGCGCCGCGTCTTTTTTCCTTTTGGCGACCGCCGTGTCGGATAGTCCCCACAAAAGGACTGCGAGGGTCAGCCAAACAAGGGCCCGTGGCCCAGCTGAGCGTGCCTGGTTCACCGCAGCACCCCCGCCTGTGGTCCAAGGGGTGGATAGCTTCCCAGACCCATCTGCAGAAGACCAGCCGGAGGAATGCCTCCGCCGTTTGGTCCGAGCAGGTACGACAGATCCAACATGGCCATAAATCGCAGCTGTGAGGTGTAATATCTGTCGATGTTGTTCTCGGCGAGGACGTGCAAAAGCAGTCCATTTATGATCGCCCAGCGCGCACCCACCTGAACACCCATCATGTGGCTGCGGTTTGCGGTCTGCACATCGTCTGCGAAGTACATGTACAGCAGCCGACCTTCGAAGCCCAGGCGATTGCGCAGGACCAAGATGCGGCCGGCCAGATCACTGCCCGCGCGGATGCCGCCATAACCCCCATCGCCGTACGCGTCGAGTCGAACCTGACCCTGACCGCGCTGCCAGCGAACGCCCGCGCTCCCACCGAAAGCGGCTGTCAGCGGGCCGCGACCGCCGATCGCTTTGTGCTCGGTGCTCTGAAACATGCGAGCAAAGCCGTGGGCATGGATCGCAAACTCGCCGTAGCGGCGGTTGCCTGCGGTATCGCTCGGACTGCGCAGCCTGCCGTCGTAGGCCACCCGAACATCGTGGTAGGGCTGCGACGAAAACACGTTCCAAATCGAGTCCCCATCGAAGGTGGGTGCCGAGTAGCGGTATTCCGCGAGAAGGAAGTGGCCCAGCACTGGGGCGCCACGGACACCCGCATGGCCGTCGTCGAGCTTGCCGCTCACAAAGTCGTAGCGAAAGCCGCCAAAGCCTTGCAGCCGTCCCTGCAGAAAACGTCCATGCAGCGAGTACGCGAGCCGTTCCTCGATGGTGCCAAACCCGGGTGCGCAGGCATTGCCGGTCTGGCCAGCCATCGTCTGACAGCCATCTGGCGCTAGGTTCTTCGTCGAGGAGAAAGTTCGCCGGTAAGCCAGCCGGGTCTGCACGTCGCGCAGCCCGTACGATCGCAGGGCAAAGCCCACCGTCGGCTGATACGCATCGGCCTGTTGCTGATCATCTGCGACGTTGGGATTGACGCTGCGGCTCGTGCCATCAAGCGCATACAGCGGCGAGTCGATCGGCAGGCTGCCGTTCTGCGACAGACCCCCGAACACTTCTGCCGCCAGGTAAATAGGCGTCCTCGCCTGTACCCACAATCCATCGATGCCGCGCAGGTCGAATAGGTCCCACTGAAGCTGCCGGCCCAGCCGCAGGTCCACCCAGCCGCCGAGGCTCTGGCCTTCGACGTAACCTTCGAGGATCTCCGGCTTGTAGTTCGATAGCTCGGGGCTCAGGCTGCGTCCGCCCTTGTCACGACCAAGGCAGCCAAGTGGCGCGCCATACGACGACCGCCCGATGGCGCAGAGGTAGTCGCCAAAGTCGGCGTCGAAGCGCATCTGGAAGTGGACTGCGAACTGGTTGCGGAAGCTCGGCAGCCCGTCGTCGTCTTTGGGCCCAAGGCCGCTGATGTGCAGCCCCAGGTACGTCGTCAGTCGCCGCCTGTCGACCAGCCGCAGGTCCGAGCTGCCCGCGTCCGCGGTGCGAAGCTCATAGAGCTGACCGACGATCTGCGAATCGACTTGTACGTTGGCTGCGTGCCCTGGGATAGGCGACAGCGCCGTCAGGCTCAAGGCTGACAGGGCAGGAAGCGAGATCGGCGCCCGGAGGCGACGTAGCAGTCGAGAGCGGGGCACGTCACAAACATCGTAAGCGCATCGGCGACTTAGGGTCAATCGCCCGCAGAAAGGGAGCGCATGGGGTCGGGGCCCGGGCGATTCGCCGGGCTGTGCTGTAGGTCGGAAGACGGAAGCTTAGGTGGAAGGAATCGGGGTGAGCCAGCGCGAGTATGGATGAAGCTGTCCGCTGGTCGCCGCAAAGAAGGTCTGCTGGATGCGCATGGTGATGGGGCCCGGCTTGCCGTTGCCGATGGCCCGATCGTCGATCTCGCGCACCGGGGTCACTTCGGCGGCGGTCCCAGTCAAGAAGACCTCGTCGGCCAGCAGGAGCTGATCGCGAGCAATCGCGGACTCGACGGTCGGAATGCCAAGATCGCGGGCCAGCGTCAGGACCGAGTCACGGGTAATGCCAGCCAGGATGGCCGCCGAAAGCGGTGGGGTCACAAGCTGACCGCGAATCACCGCAAAGATGTTCTCGCCGGTTGCTTCCGCGACCTGGCCACTGCCATCGAGCATGATCGCTTCGTCGTAACCGGCCTTGATCACCTCGCGCTTGGCCAGCACCGAGTTTACGTACTGGCCGCAGATCTTGCCCTTGGGCAGACCGACCTGCATGTTGTTGCGACCATACGACGAGATCTTGGCGCGGATGCCTTTGGCGATGCCTTCGTCGCCAAGATAGCGACCCCAGACGTAGGCGGCGATACCGACGCGAACCGGGGGGTCCATCGCGCCCAGGCCCATCGAGCCGTCACCCAAGAACACGAGCGGTCGCAGATACGCTGCCTGCATGCCGTTGGCCTGCATCGTCTCGATGCAAGCCTGGTTCACCTGCTCGCGGGTGTACGGCACATCGATGAGACACAGCTTGCACGAGTCAAACAGCCGATCGGTGTGCTCGCTGAGCCGAAAGATCGCGCCCGTCCCCGGGGGCGTTTGCTGCGCATAGGCTCGGATGCCCTCAAATGCGGCCAGGCCGTAGTGCAGCGAGTGGGTCAGAAAGTGAACGTGAGACTCGTTCCAGGGAATCATCTTCCCGTCGAGCCAGATGTATTTCTCAGGACGAATATGAGCCATAGATGCTCCTTGCGCCTTTTGTCTCGCGACGTTTGGTCGGCGAAACGGGGCGCAGCCAACGTTGCTGCTTGGGCGATTGCCCACTTGTTCAATCGGTAACACCAGGCAGCGTCGCGGCGCAACTGAGAAATGGCCGCGGGTGCGACGAAGAACCCTAACGCGCCGCGTCAGAGCGGAGCAGGGCTTTTGCGCCTTGCGCGAGCAGGGACCCGGCCACCGTCTCTGCCAGGACAAGCGGAGCCCCATACGACCCTGCTGCACTGGCTTTTAGGACTGTCGTGCCGCACGGTGAACCGACCATTGCGGAAAGGACGAGCTGGGGCTCCTCTCCGGGTGCGTGAAGGACCTGCGCATAGGCCGCCAGCGGGGTCTGGCAGCTTCCGCCCAGCCGCTCGTTCAGCCGCCGCTCGGCCAGCACGGCTTGGCGCGTGGGCTCGTGATCCAGGTGCTTGAGCCGTGCCAGCGTTGCCTGGTCGTCAGCTCGGCACTGGACCGCCAGCGCGCCTTGTCCGCACGCCGGCAAAAGCTCGTCCGCAGAGAAATACGCCGCGATGTGCTCGCCAAGGCCCAGCCGTGATAGCCCCGCTGCTGCCAGCACGGCGGCGTCTAGCTCGCCTTCCAGCAGCTTGCGCAGCCGGGTATCCACGTTGCCACGCAGCGGCACAATCTCGATGTCGCTGCGCAGCGCCAAGATCTGACAGCCACGACGCAGACTGCTGGTGCCTAGCCGCGCTCCTTTGGGTAGCTCGGCAAGGAGAGCCCTGGCCGCACCGCCTTTGCCTGGCCCAAGCGCTGGGTTTACCAGCAGCGCATCCCAGGGCTGTTCTCGTGGCGGGAAGGCCGCAATCGTCAGCCCGTCCGTCTCTTCGGTGGGCACATCTTTTAGCGAGTGGACCGCCAGGTCGGCGCGCCCCGTCAGCAGGGCCTCTTCGACTTCTTTGGTAAACAGGCCCTTGCCGCCAATCGCCGAGAGCGAGCGATCGAGCACCCGATCGCCCACCGTCTTGACGACCACCAGCTCGACCGTTAGGCCTGGCTCTTGGGCGATCAGCTCGGCGCGGATGTGCTGGGCTTGCCACAGTGCCAGCTTGGACCCGCGGGTTGCGATGCGCACGACTTTCATGACGACGAGTTCTCCAGATCTTTGCGGGCCACAGGGCTGTCTGGCAGCGAGCGATCCACCTCGGCGCGCGACAAGTCCTCGCTCTGCTGGGCAAGCTGCTTGTCGAGTGACCACAACCGCACGGTGGCATCGGCCAGCTCTGTCGATGGTTCCTGGCCGGAAGGACGCTCGGCCTGCTGCCGAAGCGCCGTGAGCGGCAGGTGCAGCAGCTTGTTGACGATGCTTGGGCCAAGACCACTGACCATCTGCTTCTGTTTGTCGGTCAGCGGTCCAAGCTTGGGCAGGATCTTGGCGACCTCGGCTGCCGCGACCTCATGGGCATAGCTGCGCAGGGCTCGGATGACTGGGCTTACGTCAGCGCTCCGCTCGCGGCGGCTGTGGCGGTCTAGCTCTTCTTCGACGATGCGTCTCGCCGAATCGGCCTCGCGCTGCCGCTCGGCCTGCCCGTGCGACACCACTTGCTGCAGGGCATCCAGGTCGTACAGATAGACGTTTTCGAGGCTACCGACCTGGGGCTCGATGTCTCTTGGTACCGCAATGTCGATGAGCAGCAGCCAGCGACCCCGCCGGGCTTTCATCACCCGCGCGATCAGATCCTGCCGGATCACCGGCTCGCGGGCTCCCGTCGAGCTAATCACCACCTGTGCTCGGGTCAGCAGGGACTCCAGCTTGTCAAACGAGTGGGCTTCGCCCTGTAGCTCTTGTGCCAGGCTCTCGGCGCGGGCCAGCGTGCGGTTCACGATCCACAGCGGATGCACTTCGGCTTGCAGAAGGTGCCGCGCCACCAGCTCGGACATCTTGCCCGCCCCGATGAGCAGCACCGGCTGCTTGTGCAGACTGCCGAAGACCTGATGGGCCAGCTGCACCGCGACCGAAGCCACCGAGGCTGGGTTTTCCCCAATCGCCGTCTCGGAACGCACCCGCTTGGCGACTGCAAACGCCTTGGGCAGAAGCGCATTGAGCACGGGCCCGGTGGTACCGATGTCCTGCGCCGCGCGGTAGGCGTGCTTGAGCTGTCCCAAGATCTGCGGCTCCCCGAGCACCAGAGAGTCCAGGCTTGAAGCGACCCGGAACAAGTGGCCAATCGCCTCGGCCCCATGCTTTTCGTACAGGTGCCCCTCGGCTGCGGGCTGGGTCTGCGTCACTAGCTTGCGCAGCCTACCCAGCGTCGCTTCGTCGCGCAGCGATCCGTACAGCTCGACCCGGTTGCAGGTCGATAGCAGCATCGCCTCGCCACACAGCGCCGCAGCCTGCGACAGCCGATCTGGTAGCTCGCCCTCTGGCACCGCCAGTGACTCTCGCATGTGAAGGGGTGCCGTGCGATGCGAGAGCCCAATGACAAACAGGCGGCTCACGGGGTCGGCACCCTCAAGTCACGCAGCAGATACACACCCAGGATGCTAACCGCCATTGCAAAGCCCAACAGCGTCCACATGGCAGCCCGTCGTCCCCGCAGACCAAGCACCCTCCGCCCGATCAAAAGGCCGGCAAAGATGAGCCAAGTCAGAAGCGACAGCCCATACTGGGGCGATCGAAACAGCGTCGAAACCTGCGCACCCATCGCGGTGCTGCCCGGATGGGGCCCCGCCGTGCTAAGCCAGTACGTACCCGATACCATCGTCGCGGTGAAGGCCAAGAGCCCAAACGCGATGCTCTGGTGATTCCAGGCGTCTAGCGTCTGCAAGGGCAGCCGTGGCGTCGCTGCATCGAGCATATGACGCTTAAGGTGCCGCTCGCTGAGCAGATAGACCACGCTGGTCGCTGCCGCCAGACCAAACAGCGCCGTGCCGATGGTCGCGCAAAAGATGTGCCCGCTCGCCAGCATCTGACGCTGCGCGGCTGGTCCCGGATCGGCCACCCCGGGCACCAGGCGCACGACGATCTCCATCGTCATCGCCATCGGCAGAAGCAGCGCACCGATCAGTGGGGCAGGGTGCCGCCGTGACAGGACCGGATAAGCCAGCGTGAGCAGCCAGGACAAAAAATACACGGCTTCACGCGTGGACGACCCCGGGTGTTGCCCGCGCAGACACAGCCAGGCGATGTCGGCGACCTGCGAAAACACCGCCAAAAGCAGGATCAGCCGCGCCACTTTGAGTGGCGACCGCAAAAGCGGCTGTGCAACCCCCACGACGTAGAGGGTACAGGCCACCGCCTGCAGGGCTAACGTCACCGGAAATAGTGGGGGCATACCTAAAAAGCGCGCCCGGCAGGACTTGAACCTGCGGCCCACGGCTTAGAAGGCCGTTGCTCTATCCAGCTGAGCTACGGGCGCAGAACCCGTGACGGGACCTCGTGGTCGGGGCGAGAGGATTCGAACCTCCGACATCCTGCTCCCAAAGCAGGCGCGCTACCGGACTGCGCTACGCCCCGAGGACTGACAACGAGTTCTACGCCAAGCTGGCGCAGCAATCAAGCACTAAGCTACCCAATTGTGTGCCGCAGGTCAGAAAGCAGCGCCAGGACCGCCCGCGTCCGATGCGAGATGCGGTTCTTTTCGTCGGCGGTAAGCTCGGCAAAGGTCAGGCCCTGCCGCGCTTTGGCAAGGCCGCCTGCCTGTAGCTCGCTCGGGTTTGGGACAAACAGCGGGTCGTAGCCAAAACCGCCTACTCCGGCCAAGGTCGTGCGAAGCGTGCCGTTGCAGGTGCCCTCACGCAGGATGGCCTCCGGTGCTTCTGCATTGGGCCGAAGGCCGTACAGGCACAGCGTACAGACGAACTGGGCCTGGCGCCGTTCTGGCGGCACATCGCGCAGGTCCAAGAGCAGCTGGTCGATGTTGCGCCGATCAGATCGCGGCTCGCCGCCCCAGCGGGCCGAGTGCACACCGGGCCTTCCACCGAGCGCATCCACCGCCAAGCCACTGTCATCCGACAGCGACCAAAGCCCGGTGGACGCAAAGGCTGCCTTGGCTTTGATGAGGGCGTTGTCGGCAAACGTCTCGCCGTCTTCGACCACGTCGTCGGTCACACCCAGCGCAGCCAAAGAAGTCAGCTTGATGCGGTCGACCAGATCCGGGGCCAGCTTCGTCAAAAGCGCCAACAGCTCCCCGACCTTGTGCTGGTTCTGCGTCGCCAAGCACAGGACCAGCGGTTCCTTCTTCGCGTCCGCCATGTGCCCGCTACCGTGCTGCGGCCAACGCCGCTTGCTGAAGGGCAAACAGCGTGCCGATGCCGCCTTCCGCCAGCCCCAGCAGCTCGTCGAGCTGGGCGCGGCTAAACGTCCCATGCTCGCCTGTCCCTTGCACTTCGACAAACGCGGGTGCGCCACCTGGGCCGGGCTGGGCCATCACGACGTTCATGTCGACTTCGGCCCGGCTGTCTTCTTCGTACGGCAGGTCCAGGCAGGGACTGCCACCGACGATTCCGACCGACACCGCGGCGATCGCCTGTGCAAGCGGATTTTCCCGAATCAGCCCCTTGGCCAAAAGCCGCTTCACCGCCAGCGCCAGCGCCACGTAGCCGCCGGTAATCGACGCGGTGCGGGTGCCACCATCGGCTTGCAGCACATCGCAGTCGATGGTGATGGTCCGTGCCCCCAGCTTGGTCAGATCCACCGCAGCACGCAGCGACCGACCGATCAGCCGCTCGATCTCTTTGCTGCGACCCGATGGTGCGCGCGAGGTCCGGGTTCCCGTTGAACCGGGGAGCATGCTGTATTCTGCCGTCACCCAGCCGCTCTGTGGCTGGCTGCGCTGGCCGTCTGGTGATGGCTTGGGGCGCAGAAACGGCGGCACCTGCTCATCCACCGATGCCGTACAAAGCACCCACGTCGATCCACTTCGCACCATGGCGCAAGCCAGTGGCGCGCTTAGATAGTCCACCTCAATCACCGTCTGGCGGAGCTGCCCCGCCTCCCGTCCATCGCTTCGCATGGCGCGGACCATGTCAAAACGGTTGGCCAGGGTCAAGCCTGGACAATGAAGAGTGATCCGCCTACGCCGTCACGTATGTTAGAGGTTTAAGTCGTCGTGACACGCTTTCCATTTGTTCGGGCGAGTCGGCTTGGGCTGTGCGGGCTGCTCCTTGTGCTCTTGCTGGGCCCTCTGCCCATCCGACGGGCTGCGGCGGGCGAGCGGATCTTGCCGCTTGGCCCCGCCGAGGTGAGCGTTGCCGTTGGGGATGTGACCGCTGGAAGGGCTTCCGCCGAGATGAAGCCGACGGGCAAGGGGGCTCGTCTTGTGGCCGAGTCGTGGGTCGCGACCGGACCCGCCAGCCACGCCGAGCTGCGCTTTGCTGATGGCACGCTGATTCGCCTGTGGGAGCGGACCCGGATCACGCTGTTTGCTGCGGAGCGCCGGGTCTGGCTGTCGCAAGGCAAGGTGCTGGTGGTGGGTGATCGCATGGCGGGCGGGCTGGCCGTGCTGTCGGAACTGGCGGCGCTTCTGCCCGAAGGCACCAGCTATCTGGTCGAGGCGACGCCAAAGCCCGATGGCAAGTCGCTCGCAAGCCTGACTGTCACCGTCGTTGAGGGGGCAGTCTGTGCCTGCTCGGTGGCGCAAAATACACCCAGCCAGGCCGCCGCGACCCGCGATGCGATGGTGCTGCCGGGTGAAACCATGACGATCGTGGACCTGTGGAAGCGACCTTCTCCAAAGACGGTGAGCCTGGCCCAGATCGTGTCGAAGGAAAAGCTGTGGATGGGCTTTGAAACCCGGCTGCCCGAGCTGCGCTGGGTCAAAGAAAACCTCGACCAGCAGCGGCGTGGAATTCTGGGCAGTCGCAACACCCGGCTGCGGCGCGAGATCTTCTGGAAAAGGCCTCCTCACCCACCGGTCCCACCGCCCAAGCAGTTTATTGAACCGGCCAAGCCGCCCCAGGTTCTCTATGAGTTCCCCAGCTAGCCCGGCGGCGCGTCGCGTCTTTTACCTAAGCCCGCACCCCGACGACATCGTGCTGTCCTGTTCAGGCGGACTGCTGGCTGATCTGGCCGACGGGAAAGAGGTCACACTTGTCTCGGTGTTCATAAGTGGCGAGGCCGCCGCAACCAGGCGGGCCGAGGATGAGAAGGCCGCAGCAGTGCTTGGCTGCAAGTACGTGTCGCTCGACCTGTTTGAGGCGCCCGATCGCCCTGAGATCCACGGCAGCCTGGGCCTGTTTATGCCGTACGGACCTGCCCACCTGGGCATCACCAGCGAGGTGGTGGCGCGCCTGCGCTGGCACATCGCTGCAAAGGCAGAGCTTGTCGCACCGCTGGCCGTCGGCGGTCACATCGATCACCGGATCGTTCATGAGGCTGCCCGCGCGCTGGCCTTTGAGCTAGGCCTAGGGCTTACCTACTTTGAAGACTTACCCTACAGCCTGCCGCCTTATGCCCTGGCTCGACGGCTCGCCGCCTTGGAAACCACCATTCCCAAGCTTCCCGGCACAGAGCGTGGCACCCCGGCGAGCGAAGTCGCAGCCCACCGCGACTATCTGCGCAAGCTGCCGCTGATGCGGCGGTATCCATCGGGGCTGCGCTACCTGGCCAGCCACCTGGCTGCGCGGGCGGTGTTCCAGGCGGATGGACAAGCCCATCGACCTGGGCCGCGTCCCGAGCTTGCTGTCGAGATACGCGCCGTGTCGGCCAGTGACCCAAGGCGGCTTGCTGCTCTCTCGGCGTACGCTTCGCAGTGGCCGCTTTTTGCCGATTCCCCCGAAGCTCTGCTTTCCCGCTTGGTCGCCTACGGTCGCGGACTCGGCTCGGAGCTGCCCAACGACCAGACAGCAGAGCGAGTCTGGCACGATCGCGCCTTTGGTCCCCGCCATCACGCCGCGGACGCGCCCGCGAATCCCGACCGGTTGGGGTCAAGACCCGATGAAAACGAGGCAGCGAGTCGATCCGCCGGGGTCAAGACCAAGGCCCAGCAGCCCGATGCCGCGATGGGTCCGGGTGAAGACCCCAAGCCAGCGACCCGCTGAGTCGATCCGCCGGGGTGAAGACCCCAAACAACCAGCACGGTGAGTTGATAGGCCGGGGTCAAGACCCCAAGCGACCAGCACGGTGAGTCGATCGGCTGGGGTCAAGACCCCAAGCAAACAGCACGGTGCGCGAAGCCATCTGGGACAAGACCGCAGTGGTAGAGCGGGTTGGGGTCAGCAAAAGCCGCTCCGTCTGGGCACAGACAGCCGCTAAGGCGGCGGTGGTGGCAGCGGGATCTCCATCCGGCGACAGATCTCGCGCGCCAGCGCCTCAAACGTCCGCCGACACTCACGAACTGCGCGGAGCTGTCCTCCCACCACACCGTCCGCCCGCGTCAGATCGAACATCGGTTTGATATTCATCTGGGAGAGTGTCGCCAAGCTACCGTGGTGATGGATGGTGGCCAGTTGATGGTTTTTTGGCTGGGTCGGAGGAATGAGAGAAGAACTCGTCGTTCGCAGAATATCCTGCTCGTAAATCGTGGGGATTGCTTTGCCGATCGCCTCATAGATCGGGCCATCGAGTTCTGGCTGCACCACGCGTTGCTGCAAAACGTATCCGATGGGCTCGAACCGGTGCGTCGAGAATGCTGCATTGGGATGGTTCCGCAGGTGGCGAGAGCAGACTGTCAGCCAGTCAGCTCGCCATTCATGCAGCGTCGGGCCGATGTTCTGAAGGGCTTGGATGCTGAACCAGTCCCATGCCATTGGCACGATGATGGCATCACACGCCAGCATTGCCGAGTGATTGATGGCCCCTAGGCTGGGGCCGACATCCAACAGGACCACGTCCGCCGCGACCGATTCGGCGGCGCGGTGCAAAAGGGCGCTCAGTGACAGCACCACATCGAGTGCCCGCTCGTTGTCCGATGCCATAACCCGCGGCCACTGCTCGGCGAGGGTCTGCTCGAAGCGGCTCAGGTCCAAGTGACCCGGCAGCAGCCACAGCCGCTCCGCGACTTCTGTAAGCTGCGGGGTGCGCAGCAGGCCGCGGCCCTGGCGGACGGGCTCTAGACAGGCAGAAACCGTCGCGCCTTCTTCGGGTGACCTCTCCCACTGAGCAACCATGTGACCAGGGTGAATCATCGCCACCGACAAGTTGCACTGCGGATCGTAGTCGAGGGCGACCACCCGCAGGCCAAGGCGCGACATCATGTGGGCCAGGTGATAGGTCAGCGTGGTCTTGCCGACGCCTCCCTTGTTGTTAAACAGGGTCAGCGACTTCACGGTCGCCTCCGTACGATCACCCGGGTGAAGCCGTTTTGCTCGACTTCGAGCGGCGGGTTGCCGTTTTTGGCCAGCTGAGCCCGCACCATGCGGACACCGCGTCCAAGCTGCTCCACATAGCCGTTCTCGGCGAGAAGCTGGGTTATCGTGGGGTTGCGGTAGTCCGAGTGGCTGCCGAACTCGCCTTCGCTGGCGCGGCCAAACGGACCGCCGGGATTGATGAACTCGACGCGGTCGTCGTACCACTCGATGCGGCCCGGGGCGTGGGTGCCCTCGTACTGGCGATGCTGGACCAGGTTGCGGGCCAGCTCGCGCAGCGCTTTGGCAGGGTAGTCCTCGCGGTAGATGGCACGGATGCCGGGCTCGCCAACTGGACGGCTGACCAGCTGGGCGTCGAGCTGGACATTGACCTGCTCTAGCTGCTCTGGCAGCGTCCCGCTGATGCTCTTGCGCAGCGTGACCGGCGCGTCGACTTCCGTACCCGCGTAGCGGACCAGCTCGATCACCGTGCCAGGAAAGAACGCCTGCGGACTCTTGCCATAGACCAGCAGCGCGGCGGCATTGGGGCGGAGCCGTCCTTCCACCATCCGGCCCAGGTTCTTCTGACTGAGCCACTTCTCTAGGCTGGGGAACGTCTCTGGATCGCCTGCTTCTTCCTGGTCGGCGTGGTAGCGCGGCGACAGATCAAACAGTGTCAGATCGGAGAGCTGTGCCCCTGGCAGGGGTCGTACATCGAACGGCTGGCGATTGAGAGGCCGTCGCTCACGCAGCTTCAGCAGGTCTGCTTCGGTGGCTTTTCGGGTGGTCGTCCCGACGCGGACATAGGCGACCCCATCGACCCGGACCTCCGGCGGAACCGGATACGGGGTGACTTCGATCACAAGGAGCGTCTTGCCCTCTGCCTCGGTCGCTTGGATGGTCAGTGAGGGGTGCGGCAGGAGCTTCAGCGACAGAATGCGGCTGGTGAGCGCCTGCTGTTGCTCATCCATGGCGGTGCCGGTCAGGGGCAGCGGCGCTTTGCGCTTGTCGGTGACCCCCACGACCTTTCCGTGCTTGTCGATGCCAAGGACCACATGACCGGGCTGCTGGCTGTCTTCCAGATCATTGGCCAGCGCACAGACGGCATGGATAATGTCGACGGCATCCACGCTCTGTTTCCACTCGATGCGTGGACTCTCTCCCGACAGCAGATCCGTCAGCGTCACAGTCGCCATGGCCGGCATGATAGGCACCGACCCGGCGCAGTGTCCACGTCTTGCGCTACTTGTTCTTGCTCATGTATTCGACGAGGCCTTTGCGGGCTGTGGCTTGGAGGGCTTTTTGGACGGG
>CAYTGC010000012.1:0-40935 GCA_964437195.1 uncultured Myxococcales bacterium
TCGAGTCACCCGAGCTAGCCGTGACCCCAGGACAAGCCGCTGTGTTTTATGACGGCGATCGCGTGCTCGGTGGCGGATTTATTGCCGAGGCGGAACCTGCAGCGGTCGCGGTCAGGGCTTTTGACGCTGAAGCAGCACTCTCACCGTGACCTGCTCGGGCAGCGGCGTGCGTGTGCCGTTAAAGGCCTGGCGCAGACAGGCATCGAATCCCGAGCGGTACACGACCTCGGGCGCTTGCGTCAGCTGAAGCGCGCCACTTCGTTCGAGCCGCAGCGTCGTCGAGTACAGACCGGGCAGCTCGCTCAGCTCTTTCTCCGCACAAAGGCGCAAGAGCTTTTCCTGCGCCGCGGTGGCTCCGCCGATCGCAAATGTACGCAGTAGCTTCGTCGTGGGCCGTGAGCGGGCGACCGGAACGGCGGTCGGCTTTGGCTGGGCAGTCGCGAGCTTGGACTCGGTGGCGGACGGACTGACCGGCTTCGGTTCGGCGTCCGGCTGATGTGGTGGTGTAGCAGAAGGTACGCTGGGGTCTGTCGCTGTCGGTGGTTGCGCCACAGAAGGCGACGGCTGCGAAATCCATGCGTCGGCGATGGGCCGCGGCTGCGTCTGCCGAGCAAGCAGTGCGCCCACGAGTCCCAGACCGGCCACCGACCCGAGCGCTGCAGCGGGCAAAAATCGTCGCCACGTCCACTTGGTCGGGCGCTTGGCTTCGTATGCCGCAGGGGAGATTTCCGACGGAAAAAGTCGTCTTGGTGGCAGCCTGCGAAGCTCGGCCAGCAGCTCTCGCAGTGATGCAAAACGCGCGGTAGGTTCCTTCGACAGCGCCCGCCTGAGAACCGGGGACAACGTCATTTCCGGCAGCGGACTTGGATCCTCGTAGACCAAGCGCTGCATCGTTCGCATCATCGGCTCGCCGGGGACAAAGAAAGCCGGAGTTCCCGACAGCATCTCGTACAAAATCGCACCGAGGGAAAACTGATCGGCCCGGAAGTCGATCTCGTCTTTGTGTCCGAGCGCTTGTTCCGGCGCCATGTAGCCCGGTGTCCCCATCACGACGGATTCCCGTGTGAGCGGCGTCCGCCCTTCTTCACAAAGCTTCGCGATGCCAAAGTCGAGGATCTGGACGACGTCCCCGCGCGGTCCCGGCGTAACAAAGATGTTGTTGGGCTTGAGATCGCGGTGAATCACGCCCTGCTCGTGCGCCGCCAGCACGCCGTCGCAGATTTGCTCGAAGAGCTCGACGGCAAGGTCGATGGGCAGCGGCCCGGTCTTGCGCAGTCGAGCCGCCAGGGTTTCCCCCGACAGATATTCCATCACCAGGTAGGGCCAGCCGTCGCTGGTTTGGTTCAGATCGACCACGCTGACAATGTGAGGACTGCGCAGCCGGGCCAAGACCTCAGCCTCTCGACGGAAACGCTCGATCAAATCCGGGCGGGTCGACAGCTCGATCTTGAGGACTTTGAGGGCAAAATGCCGGAACAGCCGTGTGTGTTTGACCAGATACACATCAGCCATCCCGCCTGAGCCGAGCAGACGTTCGACGAGATAGGTGCCAGACAGGACCTGGCCTATTGCGAGCATGCAGCGCCTTGTTTTGCGGACTTAGTACGTGGACTGGTTGATGATTACGGCGATACGCTGCGCTTTTTGCGAGGAAATGGCAATGTCTGGGCCCGAGCTTGGCTTGCCGTCGACGGCGCCTACTGCGATGGTGTCGGCTCCATCCAGGCCGGACATGGCGGGCGATGCGGTGAATGTCCCGTTCGGGAGCGGATACAGGATCTGCAAGCTGACGCCACTGGCGACGATCAGGTCATCGCTGCCATCGGCGTCCATGTCCGCCGCCGCCAAGGCCGTCGGGATGCTCCCGGCCAGCGCTCCGGTAAGCTTGGTGCTTAGCGTCGAGTCATAGGTCATCCCGCCGCCCGACTGTCCGAGGAAGACGCTGCCGCCTTGATCGGACACGGTGACAAGGTCGACGCGTCCATCGCCGTTTAGGTCACCGAGCGCAACCTTTTGCGAGGCGCGAGCGGTGTTTCCTTGGACGCTCACGCGACGCTCGATCGGCGACTGGTCGCTCGACTGATAGACAAACACTTCCTGGTCGGACTGCACCGCCAGCATCGTGCCCATCATGTCTGTGCTGATCCCCATCACCTTGGTAAAGTCCGGCGTGACCGAAAGAGGTGAACAAAGGTCGGGGTTTAGCGCACACACATCGAGCTGAATCGCATCGGGGCCCGCAAACAGGTCGCGGCTAAACGTTACCAGGCGCTTGTTCTGAGACACGGCTCGCGCTGGACGATCGGCCCACGCTGCGAAGTTGTAGTTCCCAAACGAGGGTCCGCGCGAGATAAGCTGTCCCGACGAGATCTGGTACTCGACGAAGTGTTGGGCACGGCCCATCCCGCGAGCAAACGACGTAAAGCCCCAGATGCCTCCGCCCGGCTTGACCGCCACGCCTTCGGGGATTTCCCCATCAGGCTGGGTATCGTACGTGATCGGGGCGTCAAAGGCCGGTTGTGCGAAAATGGACACGCTTGCCGTCGCATCCGCTTTTGCCGGGCGGCTGACCACGATCTTCGCGGCTCCGAGCGAGATCGATCCCTGCTGGAGCATCGGCTGGGTCACATGTACTTCCAGCACGCCATCACTGAGTGTGCCAAGAGAGATCTGCTTGCTGCCCTGCTTTAGCACGACCGTGCCGGTGCCCGTCCCAAGCCGTACCGTGAGATGTTCGCCGGTGTTGGCGATGCGGACTGGCATGACCAGCAGGGTGTCGGGCTCGATCGGGTTCTGCGAGCAGCGCGGGTCGGTTGCATCTTTTTCGCACAGGTTCACTGCGCAGGACGACAGTGCGACGCAGAGTCCAACCAATGAAAGCTTCGAGAGTGTCATTTTGCCGCCTCCGCCGACGTGCTTTCCTTCACCTGCGGCTTTGACTCCGGCTTCGACTCTGGCCAAAGCAGAGTCAGCACCGTGCCGACCGTGAACGCCCCGGCCATCACGTAGCCAATCGAAGACGGGACTTTGTTATCGAGCACGCAGATCTTGGGGACACCAGGCGACGCGTTGCAATCGAGCGAGGTCGCGTTGCCATCCGTGGCCGTCAAGGCGACTGCCGCCACCAGCGAACCAAGTGCGAGACCGCCGAACACGCCCGCCATGATCTTGCGCTTCTGACTGAGCTGCAGTCCGTGAGTTGTCGGCTGCGGATTCTTCTTCACGATGTCGATCGCCGGATTGGTCTTTTCTGGATCGACCGGGTGCGCTTTGGGCGGAAGCGGCCCACCAGTGACCAGCGCGAGCGGTTCCTCACCCGGGCGCTGCTGAGTCTGCGCGACCTGAGTCTGCGTGACCTGAGTCTGCGTGACCTGAGTCTGTGCCACCGGCGTCTGCGAGTGCTGATTCGCGACCGGTACGCTGGTCTGAACCTGCGTCTGCGCCATCGGGAACGGCTGCTTGAGCCCTCCATCGGACTGCGCGTTCGCCTGCACCGGCGTCGGCTTGTCACCCATTCCCAGGACGACCGGCGGTTTGCTGTCCGCCTTGGCGACCATTGGCGCTTGAGTCGCTGCTCCCCCACCGCGGAACTCCGCCAGTGCGCGAACAAACAGCTCGTGCAGACGCTGCGTTGTGACCTCGGGCGTGCACTTGTCACAGTCTCCCGACAGCTCGGACGCCTTCATTTTGGAAAAGTCGTACAGGAGCACACCGAGAGACTGGCTGCCGCCCTTGCCCCGCTGCACTGTTCCCGCGAGCACGACATCGGAACCCTTGCTTGCGGCGAGCGCCAGAAGGCACTCCTGCTGCATGCACTTCCGTTCGGTGTTCGACAGGTCGTTGCTCGGAACCAGCTCTTCGCCCGTTTTGGCGAGCCGATCTTGGGCGACGCGCAGCAGCTTTGGATCCGGTTTGCCCTCACGAAGCACCGAAAGGAGCAGCACTTTTTCCTTCGCGGTTGCGAACAGGGGCTGGACCAAAAGGCCAAGTCCTATCAGCGAGGCCAGCCAGAAGGCTCTGGATCGCCTTGCTATACGTGATTGATCACGGATGGTCACAAGATTCCTCCAAGCGTGATCATCGCAGGTTCACCAGGGTCTAAGTCAAGACCAGTTCTCAATTTTTCAGCGATTTACGACTTTGCGTGAACATGGCCAAAGTCGCCTAGATCCAGCGCTTTCAGCTTGCGGAAGCTTGGCGTAAGACCGCGCTGGGACAGCTGTTCGCGTTTTTCCAGGTAGGCCTGCACCGTCGAGACATACGTTGCGTGCGACCACGTCAGCGGTGAAACGGACAACGGCGCCCCCGAATAGGGGTGAACTTGTTCGGCCAGAACTCCCGACGCGAGCTTGTGATCGGCGACCCAGCGGAGCACGGACAGCGACTCTACAAGCTCATCGAGCGTCTGCGCTTTCGCAATTTGATAGTCGGCTTGCCACATCGTGCAGATGAACCACGGATTCCCGGGCACTTTGTCGACGTCCGAAGAGATCTGGTGATAGTAGTCGCCTCGGTAGCGCGCGATGCCACCGACGTCCGTACGACAAGAGAGCCCTTCGACCACTTGCTTTTGCGTCGAGACAATTCGCGGATCATCTGCACTGTAGGTGCCAAAGTAGAACAGGCCCCACAGCGACGCATCTAGTGCGCCATCAACCTCGATGCTGCGCGAAGCGGTGACATTGATCATGCGTGCGAAGCGGCCTAGCTCTGGACGGAACAGGAATGCATCCATTCCTTCGCGAATCTCACTGGCCGCTTGGCTGTACTTTTTGGCGTTGTCTTCTTCGCCGAACGTACGGGCAAACTCGGCAGCAGCGCGAAGTCCTGCGTACACCGCCGAACAAGTGAAGGCCAAGATTCCACGCCGCTCTTCCCACAGATCGTACGAGGGAGCAGGCAGCTTCGTCAGTGGTTCGCGGTAGCGCACCATGAAATCCGCAGCCTTGCGAATCAGTCGTCCATACAGTGGCTTGACCGACTCCAGGTCACGGTAGCGCTGGAAATGTTTCCACAGCGCCCAGACAACCAGTGCGGTCTCGTCTTCTTGAATCGGGATCTGCGGTTCCTTGCCGACGATCCACGGATGCCATGACGACGCGAGCGACTTGTCCGGGTTGTACTTGTGAAGCAGGAATCCTTCCTGCGTCAGCACATCGGCACAGAACTGAAAAAAGCGCAGCGACACTTCTGGATACCCAGCCAAGTCGAGCGCGTGCGCAACCAGAGCTCCATCTCGCGGCCACAGATAACTGTAGGTGTCGCGATTGAACTGCGTCACATCGCTGTCATTGGCAGCGATGATCGCCCCGTGGTTGTCTATTTGGGTCCGCAGGATGAGCAGCGAGCGCCGATAGAGATCGACAAGCGGCTCTGTCAGCTCGGCAAAGTCGAGAGGTTCCTTTCGCGCCCACAACCGCCAGTACGCGCGGGTTCGTTCAATGAAGGACTGCGGACCTCGTTCCTTTACTTTGGCATTCACTTCATGCAGACCGTCCCAGCGTCCGGCCCATGCATGCGCCGCGATCATCCAAAAGTAAATCACTTTGCTCTTGGCAGCGGGAACCCAGGTGTGAGCGGCTACGACGGAATCGACCGTTCCTTGCGCGATGGGATTGCCAGAAAGGACTCCGTCATCCTCGGCATCCCGCCATGTTCCTTCTCTGCCTGGGAATCCCTTTTGTCCAATGGCGTAGTGCTGAACACCTACCTCGCCATCACACATCAAGTTGACCAGGAAGTACCGCTCCCCTTTGTAGTGAACGACGGTGTTGTTGCGCGGATCGAAGGCTGCCGTGTCCCCAATTTCCGATTCACTGAGTCGAAAGTCTTGATGAAAAAACAGCCTGACTTCAGAAGCAGATTCGGCGTGATTTTCGACGGTGACCCGGCGGATAAGGACTGCTTCATGAAAGTCAACGCAGTCCTGTAGGTGAAGCGTCAACCGAAGCTCGGGATGGTGGAGCCGAACTTGGGTTAGGAGTGTGTCCACTTCATAGCCGAGCTGAATGTCCCAGCCCTCGCGATGACCCACCCAGCGGAACTTCTGGTTGCACATCACGCCGAAACGGAAGACGTGTCCGCCAGCGTGATTCTCTTTTCCTACAAACGGATAGTAGACATCACGGATTCGGTACTCTGCATCGAAGTTGATGAGCAGCTGTCCATTGCCAATCGGAAGGTCGCGCGGCATGTTCCCCCTTCCCCTTGATGTGCGCACATAGGGGTGGCTTATTACCTTACGTCAGCGTCGAAGGGAGAGTCAATCTCAACCTATCACGCCGACCCAGATGGACCAGATTGTCAGGACGGAAAACCCCAGGATCGATATTCCCTTGGCTTCCGCTTGCGCGATATAGTTTGGAGTGGTGTCACCCGACTTCGATTCACGTCTTGAACGGATCGTCTACTTCCTGGCGCAGGCGACTGCGGGTCAGTGGTCCGAACGGATTCCGCTGGAAGAATCCGGCAGCGAACGGCTGATCGAACTAGAGTATGGCGTCAATATGCTCCTCGACGAGCTGGCACAGAGTCGATCGGAGAGCGCGGCTCGCCAGAAAGAGCTCGATGAGCAGCACGCAACTCTGCTGGAACATCAGCGCGAGATGGTTCGGCTTTTGTCGACGCCGGTGATCTCGGTGTGGCCGGGCGTGCTTGCGCTGCCGATTCTGGGGGAAGTCGGACCCGAGCGTGCCGTCGCCATGACCGAGTCCGTGCTGTCCAGAGTCGTTGCCGATCGCGCGACACATATCATCTTGGATCTGACTGCAATGCTGGTTGTGGGCAATGAAACAGCCAAGTCACTGCTCCGGCTTTCGCAGGCGGTGAGGCTGCTGGGCGGGCGCTGTCTGCTGACTGGGGTGAGCGCGCAGCTTGCCACTACGCTCGTCGGCATGAGCTTTGAATTGCATGATGTGGAGGCGCTCCCAACGCTGGCGGATGCGATCGCGCAAGTGCTGCGCGAGCGCGGCGTGCAGCTTGTCGCCATGAAGAAATAAGAGGGAGATGACATGCCGATTTCGACCGAAGAGGGCAAGACGCCCGAGGGAAAACGGATCATGCTGGCCAAGGTGAGCGGCCACGTGTCTCTCGCGGACGCTCAAGCGATGGGCGAACAGCTAAGGCCTGGCAATCCGTTCCACAACGCACGGGTGCTGTGTATCGTCGACAAATCCACCGACTACCACCCGGATGCACGGCGGCATTTTTCAACCTTCAACGGCAACTACAGCAAAATGGCAACGGTGGTTACCAGTGTGTTGGTCCGTGCGGCCATCAACTTCATGATGCGTGTGACTGGATCTGGTCGTGAGATGCAGATGTTTACGACGGAAGCAGACGCCATGAAGTGGCTTGATGCGTAGTCGGCGCTGATATAGCTGTCGCTCTTACCTGAAACAAGGAGAGCGACATGTTGAATCCCAAGAGCATCTTGGTAACTGGTTCCAGCACTGGCATTGGAAGAGCACTCTGTGAGCACCTTGCGCGACAAGGACACACTGTGTTCGCTTCCATGCGGGCGCTCACGGGGAAAAACGCCCCGCATGCGGAGTCGCTGCGGGCGCTCGCACAGAAGGAAAAGCTGGCCCTCTTCCCGGTGGATCTGGATGTCCGTGATGAGGATTCCGTCCGCAGCGCGGTGGAAAAGGTGTCCTGTCAATCGGGACGACTTGATGTCCTTGTCAACAATGCGGGCGTGATGGCCATGGGACTGACAGAAGCGATCTCAACAGAACAACTTCAGTCCATGATCGATGTGAACATCCTGGGCGCGTTTCGCATGTGCCAGGCCGTGCTTCCGCTGATGCGCAGACAGCAGGACGGACTCTTGGTCTGGACTTCGAGCCTCGGTGCGTCACTCCACTATCCGTTCATGGGCGTGTATGGTGCAACCAAAGCGGCGCTGGAAGCGATGGCCGAGTCGCTTCACTACGAAGTGTTTGCCTGTGGAATCGATACCGTGATTGTGCAAGCTGGCATGTTCTCGACGGCGCTTGGCGACAATGTGGTGCTTGCCAAAGATGACGCGATGGTTTCGGAATACGGCGTGGTGGGACAGATCGCTGCGGGATTCTCAACTGGGTTTCGTTCGCTTCTGGCTTCCCCGGCCGCATCGCCGCCACAGATTCTTGCGGAGGCCGTTGCTGATCAGATTGCCAGGCCCAAAGGTACACGCACGCTGCGACTGCCAGTTGGGGCGCATGCAGAGGCGATGTCGGCCATCAATCCTGTTCTTGACGCTGTGATGTCCCAGGTGATTCCTGGCATGGGAATGGGAGCACTCCTTGAGCGCTTACGTAGTGATTCCTAATCCAGCGTAACCGACTCACCGCGGACAGGAATCTTTACGCTGTAGCCTTGTCGCGAAAGCTCTTCAGCGAGGGGTTTCTGTGCCTCTGGCTCGCCGTGTACCAAGAGGAGCTTCCGTGTTCCTTTGGCACTGCGCCGAGCAAATTCGAGCAGATCATTTCGGTCCGCATGCGCGCTAAACGAGTTCATGACTTCCACCCGCGCGTGCAGATTCCGCTCGACGCCCCAGATTTTGACTCGGGGTCGCTGCTCGGCCAGGCGTCTTCCCAGCGTATGCTGCGCCATAAATCCGACGATGAGGATGGTGTTTTTTTCATCCTCTACGTGGTTGCGAAGGTGATGCAAGATACGCCCCGCTTCCGCCATACCCGATGCCGAGATGATGATCGCCGACCCTTTTAAGTCGTTGAGTGAAAGGGACTCCTCGCGTGAGCTGACAAAGCGGACTTGGGAATAACCGAAAACTTCGCCGTGTTCGTCGAGGAAGGCGCGCGTCTCCTGATCAAAACACTCTGGATGCAGCTTGAAGACCTCGGTCACATTGATCGCAAGCGGCGAGTCAATGAACACCGGGATCGGCGGAATCCGTTTCTGGGTATGAAGAGAACTGAGCGCATAGAGAATCTCTTGCGTGCGGCCCACTGCGAACGCAGGAACGATGACCTTTCCACCTCGGCGAACGGTCTCTTTGATCACGCGCTCCAGATCGTCTTCCATCTGCGCAATCGACCCATGGATTCGATTGCCGTACGTACTTTCCATGATCACGTAATCGATCGGCGGTGGCGGATATTCTGGATCGCGAATGATCGGGAGTCCCTTTCGCCCGAGATCCCCGGAAAACAGGATCGTTCGTATTTCTCCATTTTCTTCGACGGTAAGGAGCACTTCAGACGATCCCAGGATATGTCCAGAGTTGTAGAGGCTGGCAGTCACTCCGGGCAGGGGAGAGAAGGTCCGATGATAGGGAATGCTGACAAACTGTTCTAGCGCCTTCGCAACATCATCTTCGTCATAAAGCGGCTGAATCGGATCGAAGTCCGGATCGTCTCTGTACTTTCGATTCAGATATGCAGCGTCGGCCTGCTGGATGCGAGCAGAGTCCCGCAGCATATAGGCACAAAGGTCGCGCGTCGCCGGAGTGGCATAGATCAGACCCTGGAAACCGGACTTCACCAGCGTCGGCAAGTTCCCCGAGTGATCGATGTGCGCATGCGTCAAGATCGCGACATCAGCCTGCACGACTTCCTTGGGAAGCCGACCGTTGCGACGGCGAGATTCCTCACGGCGACCCTGAAAGAAACCGCAGTCGATGATCAGCTTTCCCTGCGCAAGCTCGAGCAGATACATCGAGCCGGTGACTTCTTCCGCGGCGCCCAAAAAATGAAGCTGCATACAAGACCCTCTACGTGGCGGTGATGCTGGCCAAAAAAACGGCGCAGGGCAAAGGAAATTGCCGCCCGTCTACTGAATCATCGAGTTTGTCACCTGTGGTGTGCCCATTCCCAGAAAGAAGATGCCTTTGTAGCCCGCTGTCTCGAAGCCAAGGCTGGGATTGCCGATGAGAACAGAGTCCTTGATGATGAGCGAGCCGGTTCGGTTGTTGCTGACAAAGAAGATTGCGCCCCCACCTTCTTTGGCGGTGTTTCCAGTCATCTTCACTCCGCACAGATTGAGCGTAAACAGATTCCCATCGCAGTAGATTGCGCCCCCTGAACCGCCGCCAGGGGTGCCGCTCCGAGGGGGATTCGCACCGACGCCAATCGCACTGTTTTGTACGAACAGACTGTTCAGGACGGTGTAGGAAACGCCGATGCTCGACAGACCGCCGCCGTTTGAGCCGCTGTTGCCGAGTCCGCCTTCCCCGCCAAACGTCGTGTTTACCACGTAAGCAGGAAGTCCCATGGACTGCTGAAGAACGCGAATCGACGCGCCTCCCACATCGGGTCCGGTGTCGTCCACTGCGTTGCGGAAGAATCGAGCGTTCACCGCTTTGAATCGACCGCCACTTGCGAAGATGGCTCCGCCTCCGCCCGGCGTGAGTCCTTTGGCGTTGCCGTCCACAAACGTGAGATTTTGCACGGTGAGCAGAGGATGATCCTGATCTTGACAGTGGTTTGTCGTGTACTTCTGCGCCGGATCGCAAGTGTTTTGATACAGAATCCGGACTTTGCCTCCGCCGGACAGGGTGACTTTTCCGCCGCCATCAATCACGATCTTGGGTCCGCGATCGTTAAAGATCTTCGCGGTCTGGGTCATCGTGATGGTGATCGGATCGGGTCCACAGCTAAACGTGATGATTCCGCCTTTGGCGACACCAGCAACGACCGCATCGGACGTGCAGCTCTGTGGCGTGCCATTGCCGATCACGGTGGTCGGGGTTGTGGTCACCTCGGGCTGTGCTTCCGTCGGGATGGCGCACTTTCCATCGGGATTCCCTGCGCTTGGAAGCGCGCTGGGAAGCGGTCCCAGATCGGGCGCAGAATCGCTGCCCAGATCCATCGCAGTGACACCACTTTCCTCACAGCCCGCTGAAAACGTCAGACAGAAAAGCGCAGCGAAAGTCCCTACCAAGCGACCATTTCCAAAAAACATCTACGTATCCCCCCGACCGGGAGTGTATCAAGCCGAGGGCTACTTCCACCATCGAGTCGTGGATGCTGTAGTAATTCGTACAAGTTTGCTGCCGGTGGGGATTCCTTCGACCACCAGCTCGTTCCAGCGCGGGCGGGCAAAGACGTACGGCTTGTCGATGAGCAGCGTGATCGAGCGTTGCGAAGTCGTTCCTTCGAGGGCTTGCGCCGGTTCCTTTTCATAAGGTAGACGCCGTCCGTTAAAGTAGACGACAAGCTGGTCGGCGGGCCCCGGGAAGCTCCCTTCCAGCGCGATGCGGATAGGCTCCGAGACCACAAGCGGAATCAGAACACGCAGGCGCGAACCGACATTCCCTGCGGTCCCAGCGCTTCCTTTGATGATTCCTTCTGCGATTTGGGGAGGATTCCCCTCGACGGAGATGTTCGGTGTCTGGACTACCTCGCGGATCCGCCAGTCGCGCTCGATCAGGTAGCTGCCCAGCAGATTCTCGACTTGTACAAGCGGAATCCCATAGGCCAACGCATACACGGTAGACGTCGGCTGCATAAACGGATATCCCGTCCGCTCTAGCGTACGGGCCAGCCACTCTGGACCGCGCGCCCAGCGTACGCGGGTGGCGGCAGAAAACGGACCAGCACTGGAAGACTTGTTCTTTCCCTGGCGGATCAGCTCGACCAAGAGACCATTCAAGAGGATCGAGCAGACGAGCATCCCTGACAGCACGCGGCGTAAGAGCGGATGCGGAAAGCGTTCTGTAGACGAGACATGCAGTGCCGCAAGCCCGATCGCAAAGACGGCGATCGCATCGGTGTACCGGCGCGGACCAAAGGACCAGCTGCCGTGAAAATCCCACGCGCTCGCGTTTACGTATAGCTCGACCAGCGCAGTCAAAAGGAGTGGCCAGGCGAACCACAGTTTCCGACGGAAAACCAGTGGATAACCAATCGCTGACAGATACGTGATAGGAACCCACGGAAAGATTCCTGCTCGCAGCGAAAACAGGGACTCAACAATCGCTGGATTGTCCCAAAGGAAGTGCCCTGGCTTCTGTGGGGCGCGAAGCTGTCCGTAGTAGTGCTGCCAAAGCAGCGCTTGCGGCGAAAACACGATCACAGTGACCGCCAGGATCAGGAGCCCTTTTCCGATGACAATCAGTGCATCTCCACGGTTCCCCTGCCGCAGCGAAGCGACAAGCTGCGAGAGCATGAGGAATGCAAGCGGCAGCATCCACAGCGCTTCCTGCGGGCGCTGTAGCGCGGCGATCGCTGACCAGACTCCGAGCACAACGCACCGTCGAAGCGACAGCTTGTCTCGGTATCGATCAGTAAGGTCTATCAGCATCGTCACAGCGAAGAACGCGGTTGCATGCTGGTACAGCGGCTGGGTGGTCAGGTACCAGAAAAGGGGCGTTGCGAGCGCTGCGCCAAGCGTTGCGAAGCGAGCTGCTTGCTTGCCAAAGTTGCGCTCGAGAAAATCAAACAAGACTCGGATTCCGACAAGGCCTGCCCACAGGCTGCCAATCCCAGCCATGTACAGGTCCGCTTCCGTTCGTCCAGATAGCTGTCGCGCTCCTTGGATGGTCGGAACCAGGAGCCGAAGCACAGAACCGACGCCGGGAATGAGCGCCAGCTTTTGCAGGAGGAGTCCCAGAAGATAAAACGGCAGCCAAAACAGAAGGGGTCCGATAGGACAAGGATTTGCGACGAGACCAGTGACCTCTCGTCCAATGATCTGCGTCCATTCCGGCGCAGGCTTCGCGAGATCGAAGCTGTGGTGAAACATCAGTCCCGGCAGATACTGAAATCCGAAGAATCCGTCGCCAGAACCTTTCCCTTGGTAGATCCCGCGCGTGAATCGGTAGTGCAAGATCAAAATCAGCCACAGGAGCCATACCGAACGATCGATCGAACAGGCCCATCGGCTGAGGCGCAGCCACAGTCCACGGAAGCAGGGGGTGGGGTTCGAGATCGGTGGAGCTTCACGCACGTCGTTCGTTCCGCGCCGAAGAGTGACGAATTACCATTCTGCCTGTCAATGACCAGCAGTGAGGTCGATCTTCGTGCCGCCGTTTCACCTTTCGGTAGGATAAAATGGACGTCTTGTGATCGGGGTGGCCGCCTCTCAGCCTCGGTGCGTGTCAGAAAGTGAATGGTCTAGCGGCCCGTTCGTCACAACCTGCAGCAACAAAAAAGACACTCGGAGGTCGTCATGTCCCGCTCGTGGCTTGCAGTTCCCCGCTCGGCTTCTCTATCGCGCTCGACGCTGAGGCTGCTTTTCGGGATTTCGCTGGGTTTCGTCTCGGTGAATGCGCAGGCTCAAGGCCGCTGGGAGCGTGCCCAGGACCGTGCCGAGGTCAATCGGAGCCGCGCGCAGCTTCACGACGATATCCGTGATTTGCAGCGCTTCCGTCAGACCCTGGCGGCGTTCGACAATGCGGTGGCCCGTCGGGATGCTTTCGGTGTGCGTGGCGCCCTTCACAGCTTTTTGCAGCAAGGCCGGGCCGAAGTGGCAGAGCAGCGACGTGAGACTGCGCAGGCCTACCGGGAAGCACAGCGCTCGCAGCATGAGGCCTGGCGCGATCGGACTTGGAAGGACCGTCGAGACGCCATCGATGATCGGCGCGATGCGCAGAGCGAGGCAGCGGAGCTTCAGCAGGAGACCGCCGCGCTCAACGAGCTTGAGCGTGCAGCAGCGGCTGAATACAACTGGGGACCTGGCCCGGGCGTGATCATGAATGCCCGCAACGCGATGCTTCGCTTCATCCAGCTTGCCGAGATCGAGGTTCACAAGTCGCGGCGCGAGCTGCACGAAGATCAGCGCGAGCTGCGTGAAGACCGACGCGGAATGCGCCATGGTTATCCCGGTGGTCCGCCGCCCCCGTATGGCTCACCGCCCCCGCCCGCATACGGTTCGCCGCCGCCCGCGTATGGTTCGCCACCGCCGCCCGCGTATGGTTCGCCGCCCCCACCGCCGCCTGCGTATGGTTCGCCGCCGCCGACGAGACCAGCGCCCGTGTACGGAGCGCCCGCAGCGCCGCCGCCTCCTCCTCCTGCGTACGGCTCACCACCGCCGACGAGACCAGCGCCCGTGTACGGAGCGCCCGCAGCGCCGCCGCCGCCTCCTCCTCCTCCGGCCACGGCCCCCACTCGGCCCGCGCCTGTGTATGGAGCGCCCGCAGCGCCGCCGCCACCACCGCCACCGCCGCCACCTGCCGCGGCTCCCACTCGACCGGCCCCAGCTTATGGGGGCCGACCCGGCACTCCGCCGCCTGCTCCAGCGGGATCAACCGGCGGTCTGTAACGCTTCTATCTGAGCTT
Source organism: uncultured Myxococcales bacterium (assembly GCA_964437195.1). Classification (GTDB taxonomy): domain Bacteria; phylum Myxococcota_A; class Polyangia; order Palsa-1104; family JAEUJZ01; genus JAEUKA01. Next base: position 14,223 of record CAYTGC010000012.1, read on the forward strand.
GCCGTCACGCAGCGCTGATCCATCGCATACGCAGCAGACTTTCATCTGTCGGTTGACCGTGACGGGGAATCCTTGCTACACATCCGGGCCGTGACTGCATCTGCTTCTTCGTCTGAAACGACCCTTGGTAGCAACCTCTTTGCCGCGCGCTGGCCCGGCCGTGATCGTCGGCCGGTTCGCGTTCGGATCGCCCCTTCCCCGACGGGAGATCCGCACGTTGGCACCGCATACATTGCGCTGTTCAACTACGTGTTCGCCAAAAAGCACGGTGGTCAGTTCATCCTCCGAATCGAGGATACCGATCAGACGCGATCGACGCTGGCGAGCGAAGAAGCGATCCTGCGGGCACTGCGTTGGGTGGGCCTGCAGTGGGATGAGGGACCGGATTGTGGGGGGCCATTTGGTCCCTATCGTCAGTCGGAGCGCACCGACATATACAAGCAGCACGCGCAGCTTTTGGTCGACAAAGGGGCGGCGTATCCGTGCTTCTGTACAGCGGAACGGTTGGAAGCTTCGCGCCGGGCTCGGATGGCGGAAGGAAAGCCTCCGGGCTACGACCGGCTGTGTCGGTATCTGTCGAAAGAAGAGGTTGCGGTGCGCAAGGCGGCGGGGGACAAGTTCGTCATCCGGCTGGCGATGCCACTGGAAGGAGAGACTCGGTTTTTCGACGGTCTGCGCGGCGACATTGTGATCGAAAACGCGACGATCGATGATCAGGTGCTGCTCAAGTCGGATGGCTTTCCGACCTATCACTTGGCCAATGTCGTCGATGATCACTTGATGCAGGTGAGCCATGTCATCCGCGCTGAAGAATGGATCATCAGCACTCCGAAGCACGTTCAGCTCTACACCGCGTTTGGTTGGGAGCCGCCGGATTTTCTTCACATGCCACTATTGCGCAATCCTGATCGCAGCAAGATCAGCAAGCGCAAAAACCCGGTGTCGCTCGACTACTATCGCGACGCGGGCTTCTTTCCGGAAGCGCTGCTCAACTTCCTGGCGCTGATGGGCTTTGCGTTCGGTGGTGATCGTGAAAAGTTCACGCTCAGCGAGATGATCGAAGCGTTCGACTGGACCAAAGTGTCGGCGGGCGAGCCAGTCTTCGATCTGCAAAAGCTGACCTGGCTAAACGGTCTGTATCTACACGAAATGTCCCCAGAGACGCTGCTTGCGCGGCTGCGGCAGTGGCGACTTTCCGATGAGTATCTGATCAAGCTGATTCCGCTTCTGCGCGAACGGATCGAGCGAATGGATCAGTTTGTACCGTCGGCGAGCTTCTTTTTGACCGGCGATCTGGACTACACCGGAGTGCTCGGACAGCTCATTCCCAAAGGCCGCGATCAGACGCAGGTCAGTCAGATTCTTGCGGAGCTGACCGACTATCTGGAAGAGCACGTTCGCACCGGCTGGACGCAGGAACTCTTGGACAAAGCGTGTCGCGAGTTTTGCGAAAAAAGCGGCTGGAAGACCAAAGAGCTGTTCATGCCGATTCGCATCGCGGTGACCGGACGGACTGCATCACCAGGTCTGTTTGAGACGATGGTTGCGATCGGAAAAGACCTGACTCGCAGACGACTTCGACTCGCATCCCAGGCGCTGCTCACGTATTCGGTATCCGCACCAGCCGCGGCGCAGACGGCTCCAGCTCCGAAACAGAGTCCGCCTCAGAACAAGCCTGCCCAGGCACCCAAACCTGCGTAGTCGGCGATGTTCGCAATGCTGCGAAGGATTCCTCTGATTGGATTCTTGCTCTCTGCGTGGGATTCCTTCGACGAGCAGGCGCTCTACTTTCGCCGCACGCTCTCGCCCGAACAAAATGCGATCGAGGTGAAGCGGATTCGCGAGCTGCTCTTTGTGGCTGGTCTGCTGTTGACGCTTGGATACTGCTTTGGCGATCGGCCGTTTTTCGAAGAAGCGTTCGGTGCGTGGGTCAGTCGTCGTCCTCGGCTGGAGCCCTATCACGAGCTACTCAGCTTCACCTACTGGAGCGTGGCCAAGCTGCTCGGATATGGAGTATTTCCCGCGCTTCATATTGCCCTGCGTGGTGAGTCGATTGGCGACTTCGGTCTGTCTCTGCGCGGGGCGTCCGCCGTCGAAGAAAAGATTCGTTTGCCGTGGGCGCGGATGTACCTTTTGCTGCTGGTGGGCATCCTTCCAGCGGTGGTTGCGGTTAGCTTCACTGCAAGTTTTCAGCAGGGCTACCCCTTCTATGGGAAGACCCAACGAAGCTGGTTCGACTTCCTGGCTTGGGAAGCGGAATATCTGTCGACTTTCGTCGCTGTCGAGTTCTTTTTCCGGGGTTATCTGCTGTTTGGACTGCGGCGCTACCTGGGGAGCTTGGCGCTGTTTGTTTCGATGATTCCGTACTGCTTGATCCATGTCCTGAAGCCTGCACCGGAAGCGATTGGATCGATCTTCGCGGGACTCCTTCTTGGCACACTCGCGCTTTGTACGGGGTCTTTGTGGTCGGGGGTTCTGCTCCACGTCAGCGTGGCGCTGTCGATGGATGTGCTGTCGTCGGTACAGGCGGGAAAGATACCGAAGTTCTAGACGCGGCGACCGGCGAAAATCAGACGCTGGCGCGCACGGCGCCGGGGATATCTTCTCCAGAAACGAAGCGCTCAATCAGATCGGCGACGCGGGGTGGCATGCGCAAAAAACGAATGGCCATGGATCGTGCGGAGCGACCGGCCTGCAAGACGACGCCTTCGATGCACAGCACTTCGCTGCTGCCGGGAAGCTCTAGCTCGACGGTTACGGACAGGTGCGGGACTTCCGGTTCCAGCAGCTTGTGAACCAGCATTCCGCCGCGGCTTAGGTTCACGCCGCGACAGACGTGCGGCTGGCCGCATACGTACTTGTTGAGGAGAATGTCGATCGGTCTGCGCGGATTGCACCGCTTGTCGCTCGTCATGGGTGCTCCTTCAAGCATGAAGTCTCGTACATCGGTCCCATATGTAGGGTGGATGTAGGATACAGGCACACCGCGAGCGAGCAACTTTTTGCGTACTCATCCGTCCGAACAGTCGAGGAAAAAACCGCAGCGCGGACAGCGGACCTTGCAGCCGCGATCGAACATCTCGCTGCTACATCCGGGGCAGAAGCGGTGGCTGTCGGTCTGCAAACGACCTCGCTCGGCGAGAACATCGGCTGGACCGTCGGTCGTTTCGATCGCCGAAGGCTCGGTGGACACAGCGGCTGAGATGGATGCCGAGGGTGAGTGTGTCTGGCGCATTGTCGTGCCTCAGCCGAGGAAAATAGTGCTTTTCGGCAATTGCCACCATCGGGAAAGTTGGTACTGATAAGATGGATTTCTATGCTTGCTCCGATCGCGGTCGGAAGTCGGGGCAGATTAGGCCAGTGGGGGAGATGCCGAGTAACCACAGAAAACCTCGAGCTCGTCGAGGCATGCAGCCATGCTGAATGACTCAGCGCGCTCGCTGCTGGCCCTGGCGGTCGATCTTCGCGACGCTGTCGTGTTGCTCGTGGATGATTCCCCGCGTGAATCTGAGGATCTTCTGGTCATGCTGACAGAAGCCGGCCTGAAAGTTCTCGTCGCTGACAGCGGCCCAGTTGCCAAGCAGAAGCTGATGCGAGAGCCGGTGGACCTGGTGATCGTCGATCTGAAGCGGGCGGACATGGATAGCTACGAGCTGACGAGACAGCTCAAAGTGCCGCCGCAGACGCGGCTTATCCCGGTGCTGTTTGTCTCTGCGAAGAAGGACATCGACGCAGCGATTCGCGCGTTTCGCACCGGCGCATCCGATTATCTCGACGGCTCTGCCGACTTTTCTGAGCTGCTCGTGCGCATCGAATTCCATATCCGCAGCGGTCGCAAGCTGCGCGAGATGGAGCGTGAGAAGTCAGAGCTTGCACGTGAGCTTCGGGAGCTAAAAAAAGAAGCAGCCAAGCAGGTTGCGCCAGCGCCGGTCTACACCAACTTGGCCGAGCTTCCGAGCGGCTTCATCCTCGACGGAAAGTATCGGCTGGAGAGTCTGATCGGAACGGGTGGTTTCGGCGTCGTCTACAAGGCCTCGCACATCCAGCTTCAGCGTCAGGTTGCGGTAAAAGTGTTCCGCCCGCTAACCAATCTCAGCAACGAGGACTCGCTGCGCCGCTTCCGTCACGAAGGCGCATCAGCCAGCCGACTGCAGCATCCCAACGCGGTGACGATCTTGGATTCGGGGGTTGCGCCGGGCGGTATTCCGTATCTCGCGATGGAGCTGCTCGTCGGGCGAACGCTTGCGGACGAGCTGAAGGAGCGGCGCGTGCTGTCGCTGGCTCGGACGGTGCAGATCATCCTTCCCGTCTGTGATGTGCTGATCGAAGCGCATGCTGCGACGCTGGTTCACCGCGATATCAAGCCAGAGAACGTGTTTTTGCACAAAACGCGATCGGGCGAGGTCATCAAGATCCTCGACTTTGGTATCGCGAAGATGCTTGGCGAGGGCAACGAGCTGGATCGCAAGCTGATGACGGGCGGCGGCGGAATCATTGGCACACCCACCTACATGGCGCCCGAGCGACTGCGGCAAGGTTCGTACGACGGTCGGAGTGACGTGTACAGCGTCGGCGTCATGATGTACCAGATGCTGACGGGACGGCTGCCGTTTACCAGCGACAAAGAAAGCTACGTCGAGATCGTGCTTGGGCATCTCAATCAGCCGGTGCCGCCGCTCGTCGGCGGAAATGGTCCGATTCCAGGATTTTTTACCCAAGTGGTGATGCGGACGCTAGAAAAAGACCCAGCGCTTCGACCGACGGCGAGAGAGCTGCTTGCCGATCTGGTTCGGGTCGCGCGCTACGGTCTGGATGTTGGCGGGATGCCGACCGAGGTTGCTGTTCCACGCAGCGGCCAACCATCGCAGAGCAATGCTCCGATGGCGGAAATCGATCCGGGGGCCGAGCGCACTGGCGAGGTACCCGCCATCCAGCTTGAAGGAAATCCGAGTCCCTCTGCGAAGACGCTCCCACCGGCGACGGCGTCAGTGCTCAGCCGCACCATCGAGGAAGATCCGCCGGCACGCATTGCGCAGGAGCGCACACAAGAGTTTGTTCGTCCCGGCAAGAGCGTAAGCTGAGCAAAAACCAGCTTGGCCGGCGCCGACTGCAGCGGGCCGAGGCTCGAGCGGTTACGGTGTGGCAGTCCAGCCGCGCCAGACCTCAGCAACGACGGCGCCGGTGCTCGCTGCGGGGACTCCGCACAGCACGAGCAGCCGCTTGTCCTTGCGCGCAACCACGAAAGATCTCTCTCCGACGGTGCGCTCAAAGACAGCGACCTTGCCGGGAGCAGGCAGCTTGTCGCTGGTCTTGCCCGTCAAACTGAGGACGAGCTTCTGCGCAGCTTGCTCTGCTTCGTCGGCATCTTTGTCGGTATCCCAGCCCGCAAACAGTACGACGAGCGGCAGCGTTTCCCCTGGCTGCGAAAGCGAAATGAGCAGATCGCCTCCCCATCCGGCCGCGGCCTGTTCGGCATCCTTGTCGGACGTGGCGCGACCAAACCAGACCTTCCACATCAGCTCACCGAACACATCCCGACGCTGCTCTTTGTAGTTTGGCAAGCTGGTGAGTGCCGTCGTCGTGATCTTCCAGGGTTTTTCCGCCGAGAGGTACTTGTCCGGGTGCATCACCTGCTCGGTCGAAATCGGCGGCTCGCGAAACACTTGATCGAGCCGTGACCAGGGCTTGTCACCACGCACGGCTGCCACAAACTCCAGGCCTGCGGCGTAGGGGAACATCAGGCTCTCTCGCAGCACCGACGGTGCGTTCTGTAGCGACGGCGTCGTCGAGATGGCTAGCTGCATCATCTGCCTGCCTAGCTTGGCCAGCACCTGCGGAAGTTGGGCCGATTCGACGCCCATGTTGCGGGCCGCGTATTCCATCATCACCGCGGTGCCGTCTCCCTCGACGAGAGCCGCCTGTGCGAGCTGCCGATCGCCTTCACTTTTGAGCGGTCGTGCCAGCTTCTTGAGGTCAAAGTGCTGATCCTGGAGCGCATGCTGGATTTCGTGGGCCAGCGCCGGTTTTTGCATATCGAGCGGCAGCCAATCCGCGACGTAGAGCGTCTTGCGGTACGGATCATAGAAGCCCGCGACTTGCTCTGACAGAAGATCGAACAGCAGCTTTTCGTAGTCAGCTTCGACGGGAATCAGTCCCATGCGCTTGAGCACGAGCGCTTCACCTTGGACTTCCTCGGGCGAGTAGTCGTTGTGAATGCGCTCTTTCAGTCGCTGGGTGATCTCTTGGCGGCTTAGAACGCCGCGCGCAAAGGTTGACTTCGTCGGTAGACCGCGAATCGCGACCACCTTGCGCGTGATCTCATCGACTGCTCCGAGCAGCGCCTGCGCCCCGGCTTTGTTTTCGGTCCCTGCTGTCGGCGCTGCCTGTGTGGTGTCTGCATCGGCTCGACTCGGTGACACCGATGAAAAGGACAACAAAAGCCCAATGCCAAGGGCCGAAAGAGAAACCCCGCCGAGGATTCGACGTAGCGAAGTTGTGCCAGCGGGCTGGGTTGGTGTTGTTGCAGACGTGTTCTGCGCAGCAGAGCGTGACCACATAAATTGAGAGCTTAACCAAACTTCCCAGACCTTGCTATGCTGCTGCCCCCATGCCGAAGCGCAAGCAGAGCCAGCTCCGACGGGGATGTGGGACAGATGGTCTGCGGGTGGCGCTCGTCAGTGAATACTACTATCCAGACGTCGGTGGCATGCCCGAGCATGTTCATCAGCTTGGGCGAGCGCTGTGCCGCCGGGGTCACGAAGTAACCCTGATCACGACAGAGTTTCCCGGCCACGTCGACCTCCCCCTCGACACGCCGTATGAGGTGGTTCGCATCGGGAGAGCTTGTCCGCCGCTCTATGCCAATGGCTCGCTGTCGCTGGCGGCGGTTGGGCTGGGCCTTAGGCGTCGACTCGACCAGCTCTTTCGTGCGCGGGCGTTCGACGTCGTCCATGTCCACGCGCCCATTTTTCCGACGTTGGCGCTGCTTGCGATCGCTTGTGCGCCGCCTGAAACCGCGCTGATTGGGACGCTACATACCCACTTTGTCGATTCGGCGATCTTGCGTCTGTTTCGGCCTGCGCTTCAGCGCTATCTCGACGCACTCGACGGGTTGATTGCAGTGAGCGAAACGGCCATCGACTGCATGCGGCGAGTTGGTTTTCAAATCGACGCCGAAGTGATTCCGAACGGCGTCGACATTGCGTCGTGGCAAAGCGGCGTGCTTCGTCCGACGCTGCGTGGGGATTCCGACCTCCATCTACTGGTGCAGGCTCGCCTTGAGCCGCGGAATCGAATCGAGACGGTGATAGAGGCGCTCAAACGGCTCTCTTTCGACGAACAGCATCGACGGTTGTCGGTGCTCGGTGAAGGTCCGCGTCGAAGAGAGCTGTCGGAGCTTTCACGAGGCCTAGACTGCCACTTTCCTGGGGCGGTCGTGGCGGCCCGCCCCGACTACGCAGCGTCGGCGGATGTGTACTGTTTTACCGCTGATATTGCCTCGCATCCGATGTCACTGATCGAGGGAATGGCATCTGGACTGCCGGTGATTGCGCATCCCATCGCTGGTGTTCGCGAGCTTGTGACCGACGGAGTGGATGGCCTGCTGGTTCCGATTGGTGATGCGTCCGCCTACGCCCAGGCATTGCTCTCGCTGCAACAGTCAGAATCGCTTCGACGACGGCTTGGGGAGGCGGCTCGTGCGAAGGTCTGGCCTCTCGACTGGAGCCGCTTGGTGGTGCGGATAGAGGAGCAGTATCGACGGGCGCTGGGGGGTCATGCGACTAGTGCGTCGTCGGAGACGGCTTGGTCGTAGGCTGCTGCCACGGGGCCGTCCCCGACTGCGTGCGAACCGCTGACCCATCGGCGAGCGCATCACTCCCGGCAACGACAACCTGTTCCTCTGGCTGAAGACCCGTTCGAACTTCAAGGAACGTTCCGCCGTCGACGCCGATTGTTACGGCGCGACGCTGCGCCTTGCCGTCGGTGATCACGAACAGAAAGCGCTGATTTCCCGAAAGCTGCACGGCGGATTCGGGCACAGTGAGCGTGTTTTTGTGCAGTCCAACCTGGATTCGCGCACGGCCATACATTCCTGGGCGCAGTTTTCCGTCGCTGTTGGGCAGATGAACTTCCGCTTCAAGAGTCCTCGTCAGAGGATCGAAGCCAGGTGACAGCCGCACCACCGAACCGGCGAGCGTCTGATCCGGCAGAGCATCGACGGAGACAAAGACTTTTTGGCCGATCGCCACCTGCGACGATTCTTGTTCGCGCACGGCGACGAAAACTCGCAGGGGATCGGTTCTGCCGACGGTAAGGATTGCTCCATTTTGCGGACCGACGAGTGAACCGGCATCAAAGCGACGCTGCATGACCACGCCATCAATCGGTGACTCGATCTTGGTTTCACCCAGCCGGACCGCCACGGCCTGAAGCTGTGCGCGGGCCGCAGCCTCGGCCGCTTCGGCTTGGGCGAGAGCCGTGCTGCTTTGCTGAAGCTCTTGGGTAGAGACGACGCCCGTCGGTGCGAGCGACCCAAGTCGGGTTCGGTTCAGCTTGGCTTGTTCCAGCGCCGCTTCGGCTTGCTGAAGCTGGCCACGCGCTGCTTGCAGCTGATCTGGCAGCTCGCTCGGACGCACCAGTGCCAGAAGCTGGCCTTTTTTCACCGCATCACCGCGATCGACGAGGACCGCACTCAAGTAGCCGACTTGCTTGGACACGATGTCCGCCTGTTCCCGAGGACGGAGATCGACAGGCGCACGGATTTCCACCGGTACATCGCGCACGGTTGGCTTCGCCACCATCACCAACGGCGGTGGGCGAGAAGGACGCTTGTCGCTGCCGGCTTGGTCGCAAGCGGGCAGCGAGAAAAGCAGACAGAAAAACAGACTTATTGCGAGGACAGCACGTCGCACGACAAAGGGATTAGCACGGCTCGCTATTCACGGCAGAGAAAAGCGAGCCCCTGCAATCGCGAGTCGGTCTTTCGAGGAAGGGGCAGGATGCGCTATGGTGTCGCGCCAAAACACAACCGCGAGGGAGTTCCACCATGCAACAGATTCGCTTTGACGATGTCGCCGCGCTGCAAGCTCGCGTCGGTGAGCCGTACAGTCCGTGGGGTCAGCAAGTGACGATTACCCAGGACATGATCAACCGCTTTGCCGACGTGACCATCGACCATCAGTGGATTCACATCGACGTAGAGCGTGCGCAGAAGGAAAGTCCGCTCAAGGCCACGATCGCGCACGGATTTTTGGTGCTGAGCCTTTTGCCGCACCTCCGCCAGCGCGTCGACATGCAGGTCGTTGGATATCGCAATGTGCTGAACTATGGAGCCGACAAGCTCCGGTTCCTGAGTCCTGTTCCCGCGGGCAGCACCGTACATGCCCGCTGCCGTGTCGTCGCGATCGAGGCCAAGCCGAAGGGAACTTTGGTGACCGAAGAGATCGAGATCGCGGTGGTTGGGATGGAGCGTCCGGCGCTGACTTACACGATGTTGATGCTGTTTCAGCCGTAGCTAGCCGACGGCGGCGCGATCCAGGCGATCGATGACGGCCCGCCAGTCGTTGTTCTCGTCGGGTCGAAGCACAACGATGCTGCGAACCTGTTTGTCATCCAAGCGGTGCAGTGCGGCGTACAGATCGACCGCGTACGCTTCGGGCGTCGACGGAAGCAGCTCGATATCCGCGCACAGTGATGCGACATTCGGCAGAAGCCGGTGAGCAATCAGACCGCGCGGGCCGGGCAGCGTGGCCACCGCCGCTCCGTCGTCCTCGCGAATGAGGAAGAGCGGTGCCGATGGCGCGTAGTGACGGCTGAGCATGCCTGGCGACCGAAGAGCGCCTTGCGGAGACTCTTTCACCCAGCCCGGAAGCTGCAAGTCGGGAACTTCCTCGAGCAGAAGTCGCAGCGGCAGCGCCCCTGGCCGAAGCAGTCGCGGAGGGGTCTGCGTTAGATCAATCACCGTCGATTCAATCCCCAATCGACATGGCCCACCATCGAGAATCATCGGGACGCCGGGCAAGCTGCGCAGGACGTGCTCTGCCGTCGTCGGGGAAACAGACTCGCTGCGATTGGCACTCGGTGCGGCGAGCGGACGGCCAGAAAGACGCAGAAGTGCTAGCGCCACCGGATGTGCTGGTACCCGAATGGCCACCGTCGATAAACCTGCACTCACCAGGGCAGGAATGCAGGCCGCCCGCGGCAACACCACCGACAGTGGGCCCGGCCAGAACCGTCGCGCGAGTCGATCGGCAAGTGGGGACCAGTCCGTCGTGATCCGCTGCGCCGATGCGATATCCGGCACATGGACAATCAGCGGGTTGTGACGAGGTCGTCCTTTGAGCGCATAGATTCGCAGCACCGCGGCTTCGCTGGTTGCATCTGCACCCAAGCCATACACAGTTTCCGTCGGAAATGCGCAGACCTCGCCAGCCTGAAGAAGGGCGGCGGCTCGCCCAAGTGATTCAGGGTCGACGGCAGAGATTGGGGACGATGTGGTCATGGGGGCCAGGCAGGCAGGCTAGTTCTTTCGACGACGACGGACAAAGAGCGCCCCCAGAACCGACGAGAGCGAAAGAAGACCAAGCGCCGAAGTTGTTCCGGCGGCACCACCGACGTAGCATCCACAACCCGAGGGCGTCGTCGGCACCGTCGTTCCACCATCCGCGTTCCCATCCGAGGGAACAAGACAGCCGTCCGCCGCTGCACACGACATACCTAGCGTCACATTTTGTGCGATTCGCGGACCACCAGAGTTCACCAGCATCGCGTGGAAGGTCTTGTTGCGGGCAAGTGGCAACGTCACCGTCCAACTGTTGTTTGCGGCGCCCTGCTGAACGTCGACGAGCTTTTCGTAGGTGCCCGTTCCTGCCATATCGAACGACACCGGCTGACCGTCGCTGCGTAGCGCGATCTGGAGCTTCGGGGCAAGCGACACTGCCGACGGATCGATGTTGTTGCAAACCGCTCCGGCAGGCAGCGTTGTGAACGTGAACGTCACGGTGTCCGCCGACGCTGGCATGTCGAGTCGCCACTGCGCGTGTCCCGGCCACACCTTTTTGGCGTCCGAATCAAGACAGAGCATTTTGTGCGGCGTCTGTACCTTGATCACGCGATCGCACAGGCTCAGCACACCATGTGTTGTCAGCGCGTCGGTCGTCTTCTGGCTTGCGTCTGCACCCAGCGTCGCCGCTAGCTTGCCGACCTCGTTAACCACCAGCTTGCCCATCTCGGTCATCGTCGTGCCCATCACCGACCCTTCTATCGCCGCGAGCACTGCCTGATCGAAGGCCTGCCTTTTCTGCGCTGCCGTCGCGCTCATGTCCAGCGGGTCACCAGTGACGGCCTTGCGGGCTCGCCACAGGGCGCCTGACCAGGGATTTGCATCTTCGTGGACTTCACCAACGCGGTCATTTGAGCAGTGCAGTGTGTTGTCGAGATCGCGTAGGCCTGGTGTACTCAGTCCAAAGTTCTGCTTGGCGTACTCTCCGACAGGGCTGTTGCCAGTCATCGTCGAGGAAAAGAAATCGGCAAATCCCTCGTTCATTGCACCTGGGTCGTCATTGAGCCCGTACATGTCCATCCCAACCGAGCCAACCAAGCGGTTTCTCGTCGAGATCATCGCGTGCGTGAACTCGTGATAGATCACGTCGCCGTCCATCGAGTAGTTGGCCTTCGCGCCCATGCCAAACGCGATCATGTCGCCAGGAACGCCGAGGATGAACAGGCTGTAGCCGCCCCCAGAGTCGCCCGGTGAGTAGAAAGCATTCTCGAATGGATTGAGCGGCACGCTTGGATTGGTGGCCTTCGCCGCATCCTTGAGATCGGGCATGCACAGGTTGGTGAGCATCGGAAACGGTCGCGCCGACCCACCCGTCGAAATCCGCAGCCTAAAGTCATTGATCCCGAGCGAGGCGAAGAGTGTTCGGAACCTCGTGTACATGTTGGCGCTGTGCCAATACATGTGCGCTTCTCCGAACGAGTTCTTGTTCACATCAGTCATCGTCGGACAGCGACCGTCGCTGGCTCCGATCAGCGGTTGAAACGCGCTGTAATCACCCGAGCTGTTGGACTGAGTCTGATATGGCTTGCACAGGTGAATCGCGGTTCCGCCCGTCCCTGGCATGCGCGTTGTGAAGTCATCGACGCAGTTCAAACCGCGAAGTAGCGTGCTGGTCAGAGGCCGCGCACCACTTCCCGCTGGTGCAAACGGTCCAGCATCGCCACTTGGAACACCGAGCTGATCAATGTTGCTCGTCGTGCCGGGGTTATAACGATAGACCGCGAATTGGTTCAGGAAGTTGAGCCGCTCGACGCGACGAATGATCTTCCCGCTGTGTGCATCGACAAAGTAATCGCCGTGCTCGAGCCGCGAAAGCTCGATGTGTGACACCAGATACGCCAGCCGCTTATTCTGGTTGTCCACGACGAGCCGCGCTTCGCCAACATGTCCAGGTGTGCCACCCGACGACAGCGCTCTCACGGCACGCTGGGCATCCTGCGCAGACACTGTTGGAACCGGATCAATTTTGGCAAGCGCTTCCGTCGGAACGACGTCCCGAAAGAGCCGCTCGACCTGACCGTCCGTGGAGATACGCAGTGCAAGCTCGCTGCCCCACACCGGTAGACCGACGTGCTGCTGGCGGTAGCGGACCACATGGCCGGTTCCGATGGGAATCAGCTCGGGCTGCGATAGCTCGGGCGGAACCCACGTCGGAGAAGATCGGCGAAGCTCGACCAAATAGCGATCAGCGATCGTGATTGGGTCAGTGCCTGGCGAGGCCTGAGAAAGCGCACCCATCATCAGTCGAGGTGTGCCGTCCGGCGCTCGTGACACGGTCTCAATCCCACCACTTGGGGGCGGAAGCGTGGATGCAGAGGCCGCCGCCGTCGCGCTCATGACACGCAGCGACAGCGGACAGACAAGCAGCGAGGCAAAGACACACAGCCGCGAAATAGACAGGGTCCGCATGGGATGCTCCTTGCACGCCTTTGGTTCGGCGCAATCTGGGCCTTGCTTAGCAGATATTCAGAACCGACGGAGACACAAAAACGCGACGTGGTCCAGCGGCGGGGCGGAATTTTTCGCTTGCGTCAAAATCACTTCCGAAGAAAATCCCTGCGGCCCATCCCTGTGGCTGGATGCGGCCTGTGGAGCCAACATCGTGATTTCCGATCTCTCTCGCGTCCGTAACATCGGGATCTCCGCGCATATTGACAGCGGCAAGACCACGCTCACCGAACGAATCCTCTTCTATACCAAGCGCATTCACGCCATCCACGAAGTCAAAGGCAAAGATGGCGTCGGCGCGAAGATGGACAGTATGGATCTGGAGCGTGAGCGCGGTATCACCATCCAGAGCGCGGCGACCTACTGCTCGTGGAACAACCACCACGTCAACATCATCGACACACCGGGGCACGTCGACTTCACCATCGAAGTCGAGCGCGCCCTTCGCGTTCTTGACGGCGCCATCCTGGTGCTGTGTTCGGTGGCAGGTGTTCAGAGCCAGTCGCTGACCGTCGACCGGCAGATGCGGCGCTACCGTGTTCCCCGCATCGCGTTCGTGAACAAGTGCGATCGCACCGGCGCAAACCCCCTGCGCGTGAAGAATCAGCTTCGTGAAAAGCTCGGCCACAATCCGGTGCTGCTCCAGCTGCCGATCGGTCTCGAGGACAAGTTCGAGGGCGTGGTCGACCTCGTCACCATGGAGGCGATCACCTTCACGGGCGACAACGGTCAAGAGATCCACCGCAATCCGATCCCGGCCGACATGAAGTCGCAGGCGGACAAAGCACGCGAGGAAATGCTCGACACCGTGTCGATGTTCTCGGATGCGCTGACCGAAGCGATCCTCGAGGACCGCGTGACGCCAGAGCTGATCCGCGATGCGATTCGTCGCGGCACGCTCGACATGAAGCTCACGCCGGTGATGATGGGCTCCGCCTACAAGAACAAGGCGGTCCAGCTTCTCCTCGACGCAGTGACCTATTACCTGCCCTGTCCGTCGGATGTCGTCAACGAAGCGATCGACATCGACAGCCCGGACAACAAGAAGGTCACTCTCCAGTCGGACTCGAGCCTGCCGACGGTGGCATTGGCATTCAAGCTTGAAGATGGGCGCTACGGCCAGCTCACCTATATGCGCGTCTATCAAGGCGCGCTGCGCAAGGACGATGTCATCCACAACACCCGCACCGGCAAAAAGGTGAAGGTGGCGCGGCTCGTGCGGATGCACTCCGACGACAAAGAGGACATCAGCGACGCCGGACCTGGCGACATCATCGCGATGTTCGGCATCGACTGCAACTCGGGCGACACCTTCACAAGTGGCGTGCAGCTTGCGATGACTTCGATGTACGTGCCTGACCCGGTCATCAAGCTGGCCATCAAGCCAGCCGACCAGAAGGCGCAGATGAACATGTCGAAGGCAATCCAGCGCTTCACCAAGGAAGATCCGACGCTGCGCTGCGAAGTCGACCCCGAAAGTGGAGAGACACTGCTGGCGGGCATGGGTGAGCTTCACCTTGACGTGTACATCGAGCGAATGAAGCGCGAGTACAACGCCGTCGTGCAAGTCTCGCCACCGCAGGTTGCCTACCGTGAGACGGTGACCCAGCGTGCTGACTATAACTACACCCACAAGAAGCAGACGGGTGGTTCGGGTCAGTACGGCAAGGTCATGGGCTACATCGAGCCGTGCGCCGAAAAAGACTTCGAGTTCGTTGATGAAGTCGTCGGTGGAACCGTTCCGCGCGAGTACATCCCCAGCGTCGAAAAGGGCTTCCGCTCGATGTTGCCAAAGGGACAGCTTATCGGCTTCCCGGTTGTCAACGTCCGCGTGGTTCTTACCGACGGTGGTTCGCACGCAGTCGACTCTTCGGATATCGCATTCCAAGAAGCGGCGCGTGGTGCCTGGCGAGAGGTCTACCAGAAGGCCAAGCCGCAGATTCTTGAGCCAATCATGAAGGTTGCGCTCGAAGGTCCAAGCGAACACCAGGGCAATATGCTTTCCACCCTGATGTCTCGTCGCGGTATGATCATTGGTACGACCGAAGCGGACGGCATGTCGACGATTGAGGCGGAAGTCCCGCTGGCCGAAATGTTCGGTTATGCGACGACGCTTCGCTCGGCGACCCAGGGCAAGGCAGAGTTCTCGATGGAGTTCTCGCGCTACGCTCCGGTCCCGGGTGGTCTCGCTGAGGAGCTGATTGCCAAGGTTGCCAAGGCGAAAGCCGCAGAGAAGAAGAAGTAGCCAGGAGGCCCATCATGTATCGCAAAGAAGTGAACGAACGGAGCCCGCTACGGATTCTTGAGAAGTCGAGCCACGGTGGTTTGGGTCGCGGCAACCTTGGTGTTGCCATGGCTCGGGCTGGCGTCGGCAAGACTGCCTTCCTGGTGCATGTTGCGCTCGACGACTTGATGCGGGATCGCAAAGTTTTGCACGTCTCGCTCGATTCGCCGGTCGACCATGTCAAGAGCTGGTACGACGCGGTGTTCCAGGATCTGGTCAAGACGGCGGAGCTGTCGGACTACGCGACGACGCAAGAGATCATCAACAAGAACCGGATCATTCAGGCCTACAGCCTGCACGGACACGGCGGTGCCAACGAGTTCTCGATCTCGAAGCTCAAGCACTCGATCGATCTGCTGTCACAGCACGCGCAGTTTGTGCCTGATGTGATCATGATCGACGCGTTCGACTGGTCGCGGGCGACGCTCGAGGAAGCGGCAGAGCTGCGGGCCCTGGCCAAGCAGTACAACGTCGAGCTGTGGATGACCGCCCTTACGCACCGTCATCAGACGGGGCCCGACGTGCCAGACAAGGTGCCACCACCCTGCGATCGGTTCGCGAGCCTGATCAGCTTGGTGGCGTTCCTCCAGCCCGTCGACAAGAACCTGTCGGTGCGGCTGCTGAAGGATCACGACAACGAAGTGGTATGCGACACACATCTGGTGCTGCACCCGGACACGATGCGGCTTGTCGACGATCGTGCGCCTAGCTCGCCGGCAAGTGATCTTCCTCCGTCGGCATATACGCTGCTGTCGGGTGGTGCGATCGGGGCCGAGGCGGAGTTCGGTGCTTGCGCCGAGCGCTATGGCCTGAAAGAAGAGAACTACTCTTTCGAGGGTCATCCAGTCGCGCGGACGCGTGGACTGCGGCTGCTGACGGGTGAAGAGCTACGCGATGGCGACGTGAGCCTGGCCTATGTCTCGGCGACGATGCACCGTCCGTACCACCAGAACCCGACGCTGCGCAAAGTGCTTCAGAGCATTTGGCATCAGGTCAACTCGTCGCAGGAAGTCTTCATCATCGGCGTGATCCAGCGCGACGACACCGTCAAGGGCGGCACGGGCTGGGCAGCCGAGCTGGCTCGTCACCAAGGCAAGCCGCTTCACGTCTACGATCAGGAGCGTCGCTCGTGGTTTACGTGGAGCCACACCGCTCGGCAGTGGCAGGCTTCGAAGCCAGTCATCACCCACACGCGGTTTACCGGAACCGGGACGCGCAGCCTCAGTGATGACGGACGCGCCGCGATCCTCGAGCTGTTCGCCCAGAGCTTCGGCTCGGCTCGCACTGGACGCTCGGGACCGATCAAGGCCTAAGCTTCATGGCCGGGCAGCGGCTGCAGCGCTTCGTTGTGCGCGCTCTGCCGCTGCTGTTCGTTTTCATCACCCTCACTATTTCCCAGTTCGCGTTCGCACATCAGTCGAGCGTTGTCTTCCTTCGGGTTTCCCCCCAGCGACATGCGCTGCGGGTGACTTTGCGCCTTGCGAATAGCGATCTGTTCGAAGCCCTCGCACTGCCGTCGGATCAAATCATCACGCCGAAGGACGTCGAGCAGCGGCGACAGCGACTGACTGGCTATCTGCTCCAGCGGGTGAGCGTCGTGAACCTCGAATCGGCGTGCCCTGGGAGATCAGAAAAAAGCGACATCGAGCCACGTCAAGGTGGCTTCTTCGCTGTCGAGACGCTGGTGTTCGATTGTGCGCGAGCGCTGGAGCGGACGACGCTGCGCTATGACCTATTTTTCGATCTCGACCCCAGACATCAGGGACTGGCGCTGATCGACGGCTCCGGTGGCGTGCGAGAGCATATGTTTCGGCAAGACCGTCGGACACTTCAGCTTGAGCAGCCGCGGACGGTTCTCGACTATGCACTCGATTATTTGCGGCTTGGCATTGAGCACATCTTCACCGGCTACGACCACCTGGCCTTTGTGTTCGGACTGCTTCTCATCGTCGGGAGCCTGTGGCGCAAGACCTCGTCCCGACATGCGCTCAGTTACATCTTGCGGGTGGTGACCGGCTTTACCATCGCGCACTCACTGACGCTGATCTTGTCGGCGCTACGGCTTGTGAGCCTGCCGAGTCGAATCGTGGAGTCGGCCATTGCCCTTTCGATCGGCTACGTCGCGATCGAGAACCTGATCGGCGTGAAGGTCCACAATCGGCTGTGGCTGGCATTCGGCTTTGGGCTGATTCACGGCCTCGGCTTTGCGTCCGTCCTTCACGATCTCGGACTGCCGAGCCGCGGCCTTGTTGCCTCGCTGCTGTGCTTTAACCTTGGCGTCGAGGTCGGCCAACTGACGGTGGTTGCACTTGTCCTGCCCGTGCTGATTCGGCTGTCTTTGTGGCGGCGGTATCAGGATGTGGTCATACGTGGGACGAGCTGGCTGCTGCTCATCATGTCGCTGCTCTGGTTTGTCGAAAGAGCTTTTGATATGCAGTGGCCCGCAAAGGGCGGTTTCGGATTCTGACCTTCGGGTAGTTCTGTGGGCGACGATCCGACCGCTTGGCCAACACAAGAAATCCGGTTGACGACTACCGCCGGACACTCGTAACGTAAAAACCCTGAGTCCCCCCCGACGAAGTTTTTAAAGGAGCCTGACCGACATGGCCACGATGATTACCGAGGAATGCATCAACTGCGGCGCCTGTGAGCCGGAGTGCCCGAACGAAGCCATCTCCG
Source organism: uncultured Myxococcales bacterium (assembly GCA_964437195.1). Taxonomy (GTDB): domain Bacteria; phylum Myxococcota_A; class Polyangia; order Palsa-1104; family JAEUJZ01; genus JAEUKA01. The sequence continues at coordinate 32,195 of CAYTGC010000012.1, forward strand.
AGGGAGATGATGTCTACGTGATCGATCCGAACCTTTGCACCGAGTGCGTCGGTTTCCACGGTAGCGAAGCCTGCCAAGCGGTGTGCCCCGTCGAGTGCTGTGTTCCCGACCCCAACAACCGCGAGAGCGAGGAGCTGCTTCTGAACCGCGCCAAGAAGCTGCACCCCGCCGACAAGTTCCCCGCGCTGCACGAGCTGACCGACAAGAACTCGCTGTTCCGCAACGCCCAGCGCAAGAACAAGTAAAAAAGCTGCATTTTCGCGGCAAAGTTTCTTTTCCTGGCCGCGCCCTCCTCGTAAGATCCCTTTGTCTGGGCAATCCTCTCGTCGACACGTAGAGGCTTGTTTGGGCCGTAGACACCAAAAAGGGATCGCATGCCCGCCGTTACGATTGATGCCAATGAAGCCGTCGCCTCCGTCGCGCATCGGCTAAGTGAAGTCGTCGCGATCTATCCGATCACTCCAGCGTCGTCGATGGGCGAGCTGGCCGATGAGTGGTCGACGCATGGTCGCAAAAACCTCTGGGGTGAAGTGCCGCGCGTCGTCGAGATGCAGTCTGAAGCGGGCGCGATCGGTGCTGTGCATGGCGCGCTTCAGGCTGGTTCACTTGCGACGACGTTTACCGCCTCGCAGGGTCTGCTGCTGATGATTCCGAGCATGTTCAAGATCGCCGGCGAGCTTCTGCCGATGGTCTTGCACGTCGCGGCGCGCACAGTGGCCACGCATGCGCTGTCGATCTTTGGCGATCACTCCGATGTGATGGCGTGCCGCTCGACGGGCTTTGCGCTGTTGTGTGCCGGATCGGTACAGGAAGCACAGGACTTTGCTGCGCTCGCGCATGCGACGACACTGTCGACGCGGGTTCCGATCCTCCACTACTTCGACGGCTTTCGCACGTCGCACGAGATCGCCAAGATCGATCCGCTCAGCGATGAGACGTTGCGAAGTCTGATTCCCGAAGCGGGCATTTCTGCAGTCCGAGAAAGAGCGATGACGCCGGATCGTCCCGTGCTTCGTGGCACGGCGCAGAACCCCGACACGTTCTTTCAGGCCCGAGAGGCTTGCAATGGCTTCTACGAGGCTTTTCCCTCTGCACTGAAGCAGCAGATGGCCCGGTTTGCCGAGCTAACAGGCCGACGCTACGAGCTGTTTGATTACGTCGGTCATCCCGAAGCAGAGCGAGTGATCGTGACGATGGGATCGTCAGCAGAGTGCGTTCACGAGACCGTGGAACATCTGATCGCGCGCGGCGAGCGCGTCGGCGTGCTGAAGGTCCGGCTGCTCCGGCCGTTTTCGCTTTCGGACTTCGCTCGGGTGCTGCCGAAGACCGTCCGGGACATTGCGGTGCTCGATCGGACCAAAGAACCCGGCGCCGTCGGAGATCCGCTCTATCTCGACATTGTTACGGCACTGCAAGAAGCCGTCAGCGACGGTCTGTATCCGCACCTGCCGAAGGTCATTGCAGGCCGCTACGGACTGTCGTCGAAAGAGTTTACGCCTGCGATGGTCGTTGCCGTCTTTGCCGAGCTTGCACAGCCGCGGCCTCGTCGGCACTTCACCATCGGTATCAACGACGACGTGTCAAAGCGCTCGCTCGAGTTTGATGAGTCGCTGCGAATCGAGCCGACCGATGTCGTGCGTGCGGTGTTCTTTGGCCTCGGGTCTGACGGCACCGTCGGTAGCAACAAGAACACGATCAAGATCATCGGCGAAGAAACCGATCACTTCGCACAAGGGTATTTCGTCTACGACTCACGCAAGGCCGGAGCGGTGACGGTTTCCCATCTGCGCTTTGGTCCGCGTCCCATTCGTTCGACGTACAAGATCCAGCGCGCCGGGTTTGTGGCGTGCCACCAGCCGCAGCTGCTCGACAGATTCGAAATTGCCGAGCTGGCGGACGACGGAGCGACGTTTTTGCTCAATGCGCCGTGGCCCAAGGACCGAGCCTTCGATCTTTTGCCTCGCGAGGTGCAGCAGCTTCTGATTTCTCGCAAGATGCGCTTCTTCCTGATCGACGGACAGCGCGTGGCGGAAGAAGCGGGCCTCGGACGCATGGTCAGCACGGTGATGCAGACCTGCTTTTTTGCGCTGTCGGGCGTGCTGCCCAAGGACGTTGCGCTCGACAAGATTCGGCAAGCTGCGCAAAAAACGTATGGCAAGCGTGGCACCGAAGTGGTGCGGCGCAACCTCGCAGCCATCGATCGCACGCTCGACAATCTGTTCGAGGTGCCGGTTCCCGAGATTCCTTCGTCGCTGCGTCCTCGTCCCGACATCGTGCCGAAAACCGCCCCGGACTTTGTCCAGCGCGTGACGGGGCTGATGCTGGCCGGACACGGCGATCATCTGCCGGTGAGCGCCTTCCCCGTCGATGGAACCTGGCCGCTCGGCACCGCCATTTACGATCGTCGCAGCCTTGCGCGCGAGATGCCGACCTGGGACGCCAGCATCTGCATTCAGTGCAACAAGTGCGCGCTGATTTGCCCCCACGCTGCCATTCGCACCACCATCGTCGCCGAAAAAGATCTGGCCGACGCACCGGCTGGTTTTGTCGTCGCTCCTTACAAGGAACGCGACGCTGCGCCAGGCACCAAGTTCCGACTTCAGGTGGCGCCCGACGACTGCACTGGATGCGGCCTGTGCGTGCAGTTCTGTCCCGCGAAGGACAAGAGCAATCCGCGCCACAAAGCGATCGATATGTCGCCTGCAGAGCCGCTCAAGCCCGTCGAGCGCGAGACGTTCGAGTACTTTTTGCAGCTGCCGCTGCCCGATCGCAAGACGGTTCACCTGGACGTCAAAGGCAGCCAGTTCTTGGCACCGCTGTTCGAGTTTTCGGGGGCGTGTGCGGGCTGCGGAGAGACGCCCTACCTGAAGCTCCTGACGCAGCTGTTTGGCGATCGGCTGATGGTGGCCAATGCGACCGGCTGTTCGTCGATTTACGGTGGAAACCTGCCGACGACACCGTGGGGGAAAAACCGCGACGGGCGGGGTCCGGCCTGGGCCAACTCCCTTTTCGAGGACAACGCCGAGTTTGGGCTGGGCTTCCGGCTGTCTATCGACCAGCACACGGCCTATGCCCAGAGCCTGCTGCGGTCGCTGGCGATGGAGCTTGGCGACGAGCTGCCGACGGCGATCTTGACCGCGACGCAAGACAGCGAAGAGACGATTGCGGCGCAGCGCGAGCGGGTGAAAGAGCTCAAGAAGCGGCTTGGGCGCAGTGTTCGCCCCGAGGCTGTGCTGCTCGTGCAGCTGGCCGACTATCTGGTTCGAAAGAGCGTCTGGATCGTTGGTGGCGACGGCTGGGCGTACGACATCGGCTTCGGTGGACTGGATCACGTCTTGGCATCGGGACAAGACGTCAACTTGCTGGTGCTCGACACCGAGGTCTACTCGAATACCGGAGGTCAGCAGTCGAAGTCGACGCCGATCGGCGCAGCGGCGAAGTTTGCGGCGGCGGGCAAAGAGCTGCCGAAAAAAGACCTCGGGATGCATGCGATGATGTACGGCCATGTGTACGTCGCTCGCATCGCCATGGGCGCCAAAGACGCGCAAACGGTGAAGGCGTTCCTGGAAGCCGAAAGCTATCCGGGACCGTCGCTCATCATCGCGTACAGCCACTGCATCGCACACGGCTACGACCTACAGCTTGGGGCCGAGCAGCAGCGCCTGGCCGTCGACTCGGGCGTGTGGCCGCTGTACCGGTTCGATCCGCGGAGGCTGGACATCGGTGAGCCGCCGCTCAAGCTCGATGCCACGCCGGGGAAGGCGAAGGTCGGGCAGTACATGGCCAACGAAGGCCGCTTCCGCATGGTCGAGCTGGCCGATCCGCAGCGCTACAAGCAGCTTCTGAAGGCGGCGGAGCGCGACGTGGCGATGCGGCAGGCCATGTACCAGCATCTCCAGAGCCTGCAAGTGCCGGTGCCGACCAGCAAGCCGGTAGAGCCCGTGCGCAGCGACAAACCGACTGGGTCAGGGAGCCACTAGCGATGAACCTTGCGACAAGCTACTTGGGACTTAAGCTTGCACATCCGATTGTGCCAGGCGCGTCGCCGCTGGCCGACGACATCGACAGCGTCAAGCGACTCGAGGACGCCGGTGCGGCCGCGATCGTGATGCGATCCCTCTTCGAGGAACAGGTGGCGCTCGAGTCACTTGGCGCGTATCAGCACCTCGACGGACATGGCGATGTTTACGCGGAAGCGCAGAGCTACTTTCCGTCGACCAATGTGTTTGCATTGCGGGCCGATGCGTACCTCGAGCAGCTTCATCGCATTCGACAGACGGTCGCGGTGCCGGTGATTGCGTCGCTCAACGGGACGACTCCGGGCGGCTGGCTCGACTACGCCAAACAGATCGAGCAGGCCGGGGCGCACGCGCTCGAGCTGAATCTGTACTCTCTTCCATCGTCGCCGGACATCACTGCGCAGGACGTCGAGCGCGGGCAGCTTCAGATCATCGCGGAGGTCGCGCGCAGCGTTCGGATTCCGGTGACGGTGAAGCTGTCGCCGTTTTACACGAGCCTCCCGCACTTCGTCGCTGACATCGGTCGGGCCGGCGCGCACGGTGTGGTGCTGTTCAATCGCTTTTATCAGCCGGACATCGATATCGAAACGCTCGACAACGTCCAGCAGCTGCACCTTTCCGACTCGTCGGAGCTTTTGCTGCGGTTGCGCTGGCTGGCGATTGTGTCCCCACGAACCGAGCTGTCGCTGGCTTGCTCGGGCGGCGTGCACTCGGCGACAGATGCGGTGAAGGCCCTGATGGCTGGTGCGCATGTCGTCCAGATCGTGTCGGCGCTGCTTGCCCACGGCCCGGGTGAGCTTCGGAAGATTCTCGACGGACTCAAGCGCTGGCTGGTCGAGCATGAGTACGAGTCGCTGTCGCAGCTCGTCGGAAGCATGAACCATGCGCGATCGCCCAATCCTTCGGCCTACGAGCGTGCCAACTACATCCGTCTGCTGAGCAGCTTCCATCCTCGCGACTGACGCTGCTCGACGAGCCCGCCGGAAGCACCAAAAAATTTCAGTCAAAAATTTGCGCTCAATTCGCATGCCCATAGCATGGGCTGCGTGTCTCTTTCGACGGATGTCACACCTGGGATTCCTTTGCGCACACTTTCCCATAGTGCGCCGCTGTCCATGCAGACAGTCGCTAGCGAATTCCAATCAGCTGATACGGAACTTCTGTCGTCGCTGCATCGGTCCGGGGTAGATGTGGGTCTTTCGGATAGCGAGTCTATCTTCACGAAAGACTGGTCAGATTTGGCGCTGATCGGCGATGCTGATGAGCTTGTGAGCACAGAAGCAGCACAGTCTCCTGCTCGGCCATTTGTGAAGTGGGCTGGTGGTAAGCGGCAGCTCTTGCCTGATTTGCTACATCGCGTGCCGACTGCCTTTCGTCATTACCACGAGCCTTTCGTCGGTGGTGGCGCTCTGTTCTTTGCGCTGACCGAACAGAATCGACTCGATGGAAAAGGTGTTCGACTCACGGATATCAATCGCGAACTCATCAACACGTATCAGGTGGTGCGCGATCGAGTCGAAACACTGATTGCTCTGCTGTCGACATTCAAAAACGACGAGCAGTTCTATTACAAGATACGGGCGCTCGATCTGTCGAAGCTCGATCCAGTGCAGAGGGCCGCGCGGTTTGTATATCTAAACAAGACCTGCTTTAACGGGCTGTTTCGAGAGAACCGAAAAGGACAATTCAACGTCCCTTTTGGTCATTACAAACAAGCACAGTTTTGCGCACCAAACGATCTGCGGGCTGCCAGTCGTGCGCTTCGTGGTGTTTGTCTGGAAGTCGCCAGTTTTGATGAGATGGGCGCAAGCTGCCAACCGGGCGATTTCGTGTATTGCGATCCGCCGTATGCGCCGGTGAGCCGCACGGCGTCGTTTACAAGCTACAACGGCTGCGGTTTTGGCGATGAAGACCAGCAGCGACTTGCCGATGTTGTCAGGGTGCTCGGCGAGCGCGGTGTGCATGTACTTTTGTCGAACTCGGCGGTGCCGCTGACGTATTCGCTGTACCGCGAGCTTCACGTCGAAGAAGTGCTGGCGCGGCGGGCGATCAACTCGCGTGGCGATCGGCGCGGCCATGTGCAAGAGCTTCTGGTGGCGGCGGGTCCGCTTGCCGAGGAATTGCTCATCCGACGCGGACGGCAGAAGCAGGACTTGACGGGACGCTAGCGGAGAGCGTCCGATCTGAAATCGGTCGTTTATATCGGCTTCGTCGCTGCTACACTGCTCGCGATGACGCGCCGTGTTCGCTATCGGCTTTTTGCAGGCCTTGTCAGCTTTGTGTCGGCGTGTTCGCTGTCGGAGTCGTATCTGATTCCGAGCAAGGCGATCGAGCTTGTGCACAGCCAGCCACCCGAGTCACGGCAGCGGGCGCAGCTACCGGCTCTGCGCGAGTCGGATCGAACGGCGGCACTCATTCGCTATCGGGCACTCGACTGGACCGACGAAACACTGGCGCGTGTGGCGGCAACGCCGATGAGCATGGCGCGTGTTCGTGCGGCGAAAGTGAATCCGCTGATGATCGCGGGAGGAACGATTCTGGCGCTCGGCGTGCCACACTTGGCGCTCGGCATGGCGGCTGGCCTCGACCTGCCTTCGGGCGAAACAAAGTCCGCCGATCCGATCGGGATGGGGCTTGGGCTGGGCCTGGGCGGACTACACTTCTTCGTCGGTGGGCTGCTGATGGCGCTTGGTGAGCGACGGCCCAACATCGAACCAACCGAGCCGGGACTCGTGCAGGCGTATTTGCGGGGCGAAATACCGACGGCAACAGCGGCTCCGGATGCTGTGACACCGACGGGGGAAGCGGCTCCTCCGCCAGACCCGCCACGCACAACTACCTACAACGTCCCGCTTTCACCAGACGACGGTAAGTAGTAAGACCTGGGCACCATGATTGCCCGCTACACCCGTCCTGAACTGGCCGCCCTGTGGAGCGAGTCGCGTCGGCTCGCACTGTTTCTCGAAGTCGAGCTGGCGGCGACCGCTGCTCTCGAGGATGCGCAAGACAGCCCGATTCCGCCTGGAACTGCTGCACGGCTGCGGCAGCTTTCGGCGCAGCTTGGTCCGCTCGACTCAAACCGAGTGTCGGAGATTGAGCGACGGACCCAGCACGAAGTACTGGCCTTTTTGGAACACGTCGAGGAACGGTTTGGCAAAGAGGCCCGCTGGCTGCACTTTGGACTGACTTCATCGGACGTTCTCGATACGGTGTTGGCGCTGCAGCTTCGGGAGGCTACGCAGATCATCATTCGCGGTGTCGACGAGCAGCTCCTGCCGGCGCTGCGACGACAGGCTACGGCACACCAGCAGACGCCGATGATTGGACGCACGCACGGAATTTTCGCAGAGCCGATCGCCGCTGGCCTGGTCTTCCTCGGAAGCTACGCCGAAATCGAGCGGGCCAAGGCGCGAATCCAGAAAGCTCAGCGCGCAATCGCCGTCGGGAAGCTGTCGGGGGCGGTTGGCGTGTACGGCAGCGGTTGTTTCACTCCCGAGGTCGAGGAGAAAGCACTCTCCAGTTTGGGCCTTTCTCCCGAGACGGTGGCGACCCAAGTGGTGGCGCGCGATCGCCATGCCGAGCTGCTGTGGTCGCTGTCGATGCTCGGCGCCGCCGTCGAACGTCTGGCCGTGAACCTGCGACACTTGCAGAGAAGCGAAGTCGGCGAAGTCGAAGAGGCGTTTGCGCCGGGCCAAAAAGGTAGCTCGGCGATGCCGCACAAAAAGAACCCGATCTCGGCGGAAAATCTCTGCGGCCTGGCGCGGCTTCTGCGATCAAATGCCCACGCAGCCGCCGAAAACATTGCACTGTGGCACGAGCGCGACATCTCGCATTCGTCCGTCGAGCGGGTGATCATGCCGGACAGCACGACGCTGTGCGACTACTTGGTACAGCGGGCGGCCAAGCTGGTGTTCGGACTTTCGGTCCGGACCGAGCAGATGCAGCGAAATCTGTCTCAAAGTGGGGATCTGTACGCATCGGAAAAGATCATGCTGCAGCTCGTGCGGACGGGCCTTTCTCGTCAGAGCGCCTACGAACTGGTGCAGCGTCATGCGTTGGCTTGCGTCGCTGAGAGGGGCAGTGGTGCGCCGTCGTTTCTGGACCGGTTGCTCGCCGATCCGCAGATTGCCGAACGCCTATCTTCGTCGGTGCTTAGCACCTGTTTTGAGATCGGGACGCACCTTCAACATGTTCCGCAGATTTTTGCGCGGACGCTTGCCGACTGAACGCACGAACACTTCGCCGACGGCCGCGCTGGCGCATTTTCGAGAAAGCGGTCATCTAAGTAGCGAAAACTCTTGATAGAAAAAATGATTCCCCCTTCTTTGCCAGCCTTTGCTTGCTGTGCAAGAATCCTTGTCTGAGGCGACAGTTTCCTCACTGAGACCCTAATGGACGACTTTCACTGCTCCTTCTGTGGCAAGAGGCGTCGCGAAGTCCGCAAGCTGATCAGCGGTCCGCGTGTCTTCATCTGCGACGAGTGCGTCTCGCTCTGCAATGACATTCTCTCGAAAGAGGATGCGCAGGAAAGACCGCGCTATCCCAAGCCCGTCGAGATCCGGGACGAGCTCGACAAATATGTCGTTGGGCAAGGGCGGGCCAAAAAGACGCTCGCTGTCTCGGTTTATAACCATTACAAGCGGCTGATGTCGCGGGGTCGGGCTGGGGATGTGGATGTGCACAAGGGCAACGTGCTCATCATCGGTCCGACGGGCTGCGGCA
>CAYTGC010000013.1:0-40705 GCA_964437195.1 uncultured Myxococcales bacterium
CGAAGTACCGATGATGTGTGCTGAGAACGGGCTCAGCCCGATCGAGTGCCAGAGCGTTGCGCTCTATGCCAAAGGGCTTCAGGACTGGCAGTCGGGCGGCCACGAGTGGCACATGCGATCGAGTCGGTACATGAAAGTCGAGCCTGATCAGATGGGCATGCCAGCCGGTCTGTCGGGATTGGGGTTCACAGGGGGATCGATGATTCCGACGGCGGCTCGGCTTGGTGTCGAGCGTCGCTATCGCAGCTTTGCCCATGTGCCGTTTCAATCCGTGGGTGACGTCAAGCGACCGTCGTTCTATCAGCCGTTTCCGGTGCGGACAAATCCGAATCTTGACGCAGCGCGCAAGCACGCCATCGAGTGGGGACGGCAGGTTGGCATCACTTCGAGCATCGGCGGAATGTGTGTTTGGGATGAGCCAGAGCTAGCAGAGTACGACTTTGCGCTCTGTGCCGCTGGCTGCCAGCCCGAGGCCAGCCTCGACGCACTGAATCTGACCACAGACTGGTTTTCTTGGGCGACGTATGCGGACGACTACTTTCCGCTGGTCTTTGGGCGCGCTCGGGACCTCGCGGGGGCAAAGCTCTATGTTGCTGGCTTGGATGCGCTCATGCCACTCGACTGCGGCGCCACTCGGCCACCGCGAGATCCAGTGGAATGCGGACTGGTCGATCTGTGGCGGCGCACGGCTGGACCGATGAAACCTTCGTCACGGCCAGCGTTTCGCGCGCTGACGCAAGGAATGCTCCAGAGCTGGGTCTGGGAGCTTGTCAATCACATCGAGAACCGCATTCCAGACCCGGTGGACTACATCGAGATGCGGCGCTGGACGTTCGGTGCTGAGTTTGGGATGAGCCTCGCCCAGTTCGGGCTCGCAGACCATATTCCTCCTGAGCTGCTGCAGACCCGGACCATTCGCGCACTGGTGAACTCTGCGGCGGATTCGATCGCACTCATCAACGACATCGTGTCGTACAAAAAGGAGATCGAGATCGAAGGAGAGCTGAACAACTGCGTACTGGTCACGCAGAAGTTTCTGGACTGTTCCGCCCAGCAGGCCCTTGAGATCGTGTCGCAGCTGTCTGCCGCGCGAATCCGCCAGTTCGAGCACGTTCGGAAGACAGAGCTAGAAACGCTGATGGAGCAGTTTGAGCTGTCGGCCACAGCGAAGAAGCACCTCCTTGCGTACATCGAGAGCATCCAGAACTGGATCTCAGGAGTTTCGCACTGGCACTTTGTTGTGCCTCGCTACATCAACCTCCGAGAGCATCCACATCCGACGGCAGGGCAGTCCTTCCCCGGCTCGCCACTCGGTCTTGGGTCGCAGGGAACGCGGATTCTTCCCCAGCGCGGAGAGATCCGGACGGCCCAGCAGCCCATGCAGCGCGACTCCCACGCAGATGGGAAGCCTGCCCTCAGCCTTCATGGATTTTCGGGACAGTTTACGAGCGGGGCACAAGCTGTGCTTCGCAAGCCAGAAGCGCAACACGAACAGAAGCCAGCAGGGATCAGTCTGCATGGGGGGCTACCGAAGACTCCCAATGGACTCGGAACCGACGGCTTGCGACTCGCGTCACAGCTTCGCCAAGATCAAGACTCCACATCCAACTAAATCACGTCCTTTTGCAATCAGGAGGTCCGAATGTCGATTGAACAGAAGAACAATCCAGGCACGCAGGGTGAGAAACAGCAGTCGAGCTTGGATACGCAAGCAGCACGGAACTTGGCGACGACGACCAAGTCCCCCCCGCAAATGCAAGGCATCACTTCGCGGTGGCTGCTCCGTCAGCTCCATTGGGTCAACGTGCAAGGTGGTGTGTTCCGTGTGAACCGCCGTCTTAGCTACGCAGTGGGGGATGGACGCGTGACTTTCACCAACGTGGGCGCCAAGGTGTCGGTGATTCCGCAGGAGCTCTGCGAGCTTCCGTTTCTGCGCGGATACGAGGACATCGAGGTTCTGCTGCATCTGGCCAACAAGTTCGTGCAGCGAGAGTACAAGCCTGGCGAAGTCATCGTCGAAAAGGGCACTCCCGCTGACACGATCGGACTGATTGCATTCGGCAAGATCAACAAGATCGGCACCGGAAAGTACGGCGATCAGACCATTCTGGAAACGCTTGCTGATGGCGATCACTACTCCTGGGAAGCGATTCTGGAAACCCAGGATTTTTGGCAGTTCACTGCGAAGGCCGTGACCACAGCGACGGTGCTCACGCTTCAGCAATCGGTATTTGAGGACGTCGTTTCACAGTTTGCTTCTCTGCGTTCACACATTGAGTCGTTCAAGTCCCGCGCTCGCAATGCCAAGAAAGATCAGACGGGTGAGGCGGCCATCGAGCTCGCCGCAGGTCAGAAGGGTGAGTACACCCTGCCGGGCACCTTCGTTGACTACGAGCTAAAGCCACGCGAGTACGAGCTGGCAGTCGCGCAGACCGTGCTGCAAGTTCACACGCGGGTCGCCGATCTGTTCAACAATCCGATGAACCAGACTGAGCAGCAGCTCCGTCTGACAGTGGAGGCACTGCGCGAGCGGCAAGAGTACGAGATGATCAACAGCCGCGAGATCGGTCTGCTTCACAATGCAGATCTCAAGCAGCGCATTCATACCCGCAGCGGGCCACCGACGCCAGACGATATGGATGATCTGCTGTCCTTGGTAAGCAAGGAGCCGAGCTTCTTCTTGGCGCACCCACGGGCGATTGCGGCATTTGGGCAGGAGTGCAATCGGCGAGGAATCTATCCCACGGCGACAGACATCGGCGGCAACAAGATTCCCGCGTGGCGAGGCGTTCCGATCTTCCCGTGCAGCAAGATTCCCATCTCGGATACGCGGACCAGCTCCATCATGCTGATGCGAACGGGAGAAAACAATCAGGGCGTTGTCGGTCTGCACCAGACCGGAATTCCTGACGAGTACCAGCCGAGCCTCAATGTTCGCTTCATGGGAATCAACGAGAAGGCGATCATGCAGTATCTGGTGAGCGCGTACTACTCGGCAGCAGTGCTGGTGCCCGATGCGCTGGCGATCCTGGAGAGTGTCGAGCTAGGCCGATCAGGAGACTAGATGTCCGCGTTGTGGCGCTCTGCTTGTGAGAGCGCCAGGAGGAAGGACGATGACGACGCGGAATCAAACTCCTCGCGACCAGTCAGAGGCGCCGCGGCAGCACAGTCTATCGACGGCGGCAGCGAGGCAGCTTGCAACAACGACGAAATCCCCCCCACAGATGCAGGGAATTTCGCCGCGCTGGCTGCTGAAGCTGCTGCCGTGGGTCGACGTTTCGGGCGGTGTGTACAGAGTAAATAGGCGACTGAGCTATGCGGTGGGTGATGGAATCATTGCTTTTACCGAAGTTGGATCAGTGGCGCGCGTGATCCCCCAAGAGCTTGGCGAGCTGCCGCTTTTGCGCGGGTTTGATGGCGTCGAGGTCCTTGAGGCACTGGCGGATCGATTCGTTCAGCGCGAGCATGCGATCGGCGATCTGATCGTGACCGAGGGACAGCCTGCGGATCAGCTCTTCCTGCTGGTTCATGGCAAGGCCAGCAAGCAGCGAGCCGGTAAGTACGGCGATCTGATCGAGCTGGCGGTCCTTGGTGATGGAGACCACTTCGGTGATCGCGTGGTGGTGGAGGCCGCGAGCACTTGGGACTTCACAGTTCGAGCGGCAACGGCATGTACGGTGCTGGTGCTGCCTCGTCGGGCTTTCCAAGAAGTCCTGGCGGAATCGGAAGAGTTGCGGGTTCACCTGGCTTCCTTGGCAGAGCAGCTCGGCCAGTCGCAAGACAAAGATGGACAAGCAGCCATTGCGCTCGCTGCAGGTCACAAGGGTGAGGCGGAACTTCCCACCACGTTTGTGAACTATGAGCGTCGGCCACGCGAGTACGAACTATCGGTGGCGCAGACCATTCTCAATGTTCACACCCGGGTTGCAGATCTGTTCAACGGTCCGATGGACCAGGTCAAAGAACAGCTCCGCCTGACATGCGAAGCACTGCGGGAACGTCAGGAGTCAGAGCTACTCAACAACAAGGAGTTTGGCCTGCTCCACAATGTTGATCACAAGCAGCGAATTCATACTCGCAGCGGACCACCGACTCCTGATGACATGGACGAGCTGCTGTGTCGTCGACGCAAGACGCAGCTTTTTCTCGCGCCTCCGCAGGCGATTGCTGCTTTTGGTCGGGAATGCAATCGACGCGGTGTGTATCCAGAGACAGTCATGCTGGAAGGGAAAGCGGTACAAGCGTGGCGTGGAGTCCCGCTGCTCCCCTGCAACAAGATTCCGATCTCATCGACCCAGACGACTGCGATCTTGGCGATGCGCTTTGGGGCGGAACACCAAGGTGTGATTGGACTCCGTCCCGCATCGCTTCCAGACCAGTATGAACCTGGACTGAATGTACGCTTTATGGGAATCACCGAACAGGCGATCATTCAGTACTTGGTCAGCGCGTACTACTCGGTTGCTGCGCTCGTTCCCGATGCGCTCGGCCTGCTCGACAACGTCGAGATTTCTCGCTAGCACCCCTCCCCAGACATCCACTGTTTCTTGTCGGACTCGCCCGTGATCGCGAGAAAAGCCCTTTGGGTAGAGGGCTGAATTTTTGCAGCGACTTGGGGGGATTCGCCAATGAAGAACGCGCATTCCGACGCGAAAACGGGATTTCCATCCGATCTTAAGGGCGCCATTGAAGACGCGCTTGATCGATTCCTACCCGCTGAAGACAGACAACCGGAGCCACTGCATCGAGCGATGCGCTACGCAGTCTTTGCAAGCGGCAAGCGTCTGCGTCCGCTGTTCCTGCTCAAGGTTGCGCAGTCCGCTGGGCTTTCCATGGCACAGTTTGACCTGGCGCTGCGCACGGCCTGTGCGATCGAGCTGATCCACATTGCTTCGCTTGTGAAGGATGATCTCCCTTGCTTTGACGATGCGGCAGTGCGGAATGGTCGACCGACGGTTCACTCGGTATTTGGTGAGGCGCGGGCTCTGCTTGCTGCGGATGCACTGCTCGCGCAGGGCTTCGCGCTGGTCGCTGCCACACCACGCCCTGGGTCGTCACGGGCGCTGTCTCTTTTGAAGCTCCTGGTCATCGCCACAGGATCGCTGTCCGGTCTTGGCGGCCACCCAGAGTTCGCGCATATCGCGGCCCCGCATCGCACCGTCCGTGCGCCCGAAAGCGCTGCGAGTTACCACGAGGCCAAGACGACAACGCTGTTTGGGATGGCCGCAGAAGCAGCCGCAGTACTGGCAGGCGTCAGACAGACCGCCGCGTGGGCAGAGGTTGGTCGCTTGGTCGCGTCTGGCTACCAGATGGCACATGCGCTCACCTCTGCGGCAATGCCTCACAGCGCACAGACAGAGATCGTCTTGCAGTCGCAGCTTCATGCCTTGTTTGAGACACTTCGCGCTCGGATCACAACGCTGGCACACCATCCCGCACCCCTCATCGAGTTCTTGGATGGACTGTGTAGGCCGCTGCTCATCCTCCGATCCCATTGCGATTCCCAAAACTCGCCGAGAAGTGACCATCACAAAACCTTGTCTCTGGAGGGAGAACCAACATGAACCTTCCAATTGAGTTGCTGATCGAAAACGGCAAGTACGGCGCGGGGAGCTTTGCGATCCTGCTGCTACTGGGTCTGGTTTTCACCACTGTGTTTGTGCGCGGCGCAACCATTCTGTTGCGATCGAAACTGCTGGATGCTTCGCCTCTGCTTGTCGCGAGCTTCCGTCGGCGATCTTGGCTCCTGGCAAGCGCGCTGATCGTTGTGTCAGGTCTGCTGATCGGATTTGGGGTGCTGCGGGCTTCCGTGCGCCAGATTCACTTTAGCGAATACGTTCGAGCGGGTATCTCGCAGCTAAGAAGCAGAGACTGGACCGCCTTCGGAATCGGTGTCGCCAAGGCGATGGGAGTCGCGCTGCTGACGCTGCTACTGACTCGGTTGCTACTGCTGGTGGTCGACTCGCTGAGAGAACGCCTGCAGCGCGCAGAGTCTCTGTCCTCGTATCGAGAGCAGCTCCGGGCCCTACTTGATCATCTTCGCCGTGCGCTCCGGGTTCTGTCGCTGTTTGCGGTCGTGGTTTTGAGCGCACAACAGCTTGGCGTCTCAACAAACGGAGTGCCCTGGCTGACCTGGCTGGCCTACCTGTGCCTTGTGATCTACATCGGGCGGGTTATCAACGAAGCCGTTCAGCTTGTGATCTGCGTCCTTTTTGGACTGTCTGAAAAGTTTGCGCAGCTAGAGAATCCGCTGCGGTATCTCAGCCGGATTCAGCACTTGTCGCCACTCACGGCACGCGCAGCGGAGTACTTTGTCTTCGTCGCGTTGGCCACTTGGTGGGTCGACCAGATCAACCCTGGCTCGTGGGCCGGACAGACTGGTCGGCTGGCCCTCCGCATCATCGCGATTTTCTACTTGAGCCGGGTCGTCGTTGAGGTCTGTCTCCTGATGATATCAGAGTTTTTCTTGCACCGAGGAAAGCTCAGCCCAGGTGAATACCAGCAGCGACAAACACTCGTTCCGGTTGCTGCGGGGGGACTGCGCTATGCGGTGTACTTTGCCGCTGTCCTCATGATGTTGCGGGAAGCAGGTTTTGATACCACGCCGCTGTGGGCAGGCGCAGGGGCTGTCGGTGTGGCATTTGGTCTTGGCGGCCAGTCTCTCGTCGGTGACTTGGTCGCAGGGTTCTTCATATTGTTCGAGAGTCTGTTCCTGGTCGGTGACTTCATTGAGGTGGGAGAAGTCAAAGGGAAAGTAGAGGAGATAGGTATCCGCATCACGAAGGTCCGCGATGAGTCGGGCGTGCTGCACGCGATTCCGAATGGTGAAATACGCAGAGTCGCAAGCCACTCCAAAGGTTACGTCAACGTGGTGATTGATATTCCCATTGCCTATGGAGAAAACCTTCACAGTGTGATGAGCCTGCTGGCCGAAAAGAGCGAGGCGCTCAGAGCTGCCGAACCAACGATTGTGGCAGAGACCGAGTTCGCCATCGAGGACCTGCGGGAAGGATCTCTGCTCCTGCGCACAGTGACGATGGTCAAGCCAGGAATGTCCAAAGAGATGTCTGATGTGCTGCGACTGGGATTCTGGGAAGCTCTCTCTGCCGCAGGCGTGTCGAGTCCTCACTCTCGTCATCTGATCCTATCGCCAACGCAGGTCAAGTCCGAGATCGCACAAGCCTCGCCAAAGCCGTCTGTCCAACCGCACCGCAGCGACATCCAGAAGATCAAGGCCCACAACCTGTTTCTGGCGCTGGATGTGGATGAGAACGACTCGATCGAGCGATCCGACCTTGATTCCTTGGCAGTGCGTGTCCTTGAGAATCAAAGACAGCGGCGTGAATCACCGACAGCGATGGAATTGCTCTCCACGCTCCATGGCTTCTGGAAGGAACTGGCCCTCTCTGTCGATCGCAACGAAGATGGACGTATCTCGCGTGAGGAGTTCCTGAAGTTCTGTGTAGACCTCCCGCGCGATCTTTCCGGATCAGTAGGACACTGCGTTCGTTCACTCTCTGCGGCGCTGTTCGTGGTTTGTGATCGAAACCAAACCGGTAGCTTGTCTGAATCGGAGTTTGTTCAGTTTGCGCGCGCCTGCGGAATCACAGAAGCGGTGGCGACAGCAGGATTCCTGCTTATCGACCGAGATCGCAACGGAGCCATCAGCAAAGAAGAGTGGTTGCGCTTCATGCAGGACGTATTTGTAAGCCACAAGCTTGGCGATGCTTCGGCGTTGGTGTTTGGCCCGGGCTGTCGCGACCGAGATTCGGAAGACAACTGATTTGCGAGCCATCACGGCGTTGCCCTCTCCATCGTTCGATGCGGAACCAACCGTCAGCCGCTTGATGACTTCTCCCATCACGCAAGGCTCCTTGGGATGATCCCACCGTGATCCCGCAAGGCAAGGTGCGTTCCTCTCAACAGGGGTTGCCACGCGGCAGGCGTGTCATGTGTTCACGTTGCAACTGCGCAGAATGACTGACATTCCCGGACTTGGGAAAGACATCTGCAAGATGCGTGAGAAGAGGACGTGATAGCTGGAGCCCTGCTGGTCGGTTGGAGAGATTCTTCCGAGCAAATCCATCGCACGTTCTGCAAGCGCCAAGCTGTCGATGCTCCGTCCGAGATTGAGCAGTGTCTGGCACATTCGATACTGCACACCACACATCTGCCACTGATATCGTTTGTTATCAGGATCACTTTTCCACAGCGGATCCAGCATCGTCAGCGCATGTTCGTACGCAGTCAGTGCCGAGCGCTGCTTTCCCTGGGCTTGCGAGAGGTCTCCGAGGAGCAGATGGCTCGCGACGACTTCCTGATGCAGCAGCGTGTCTTAGGGGGCGTCTTTCTTGAGCGCAAGCCGAATCTGAAGCGCCTCTTCGTAATGCTGCCGGGCCGATTCCAGATCTGTGACTTGCTCCAGCGCGTCGCCCAATCCGTCGTGTGCTGCCGCGACAAGCAGACGATAGCCACGGTCGTGCGGCCTTTTCTTCAGGAGCAAGTCAGCGGCAGAGATGGCCGCTTCATACTCGCTTCGCGCAGTCTGTAGACCGCCGTGATGACGCGCAAAATCACCGCGCAGACTATGCAGCCGTACCAGTGCTTCGCGAACCTTCAAATCCATTTCTCCTCTGCCAAGGATGCGGAGCAAGCGGTAACTGCCGATGATCTTCCCGAGCCAATCGGCTTCCCATTCGGATGGCAGGGTGCGCGGGTCCAGCGCTTTGACAGCAGAGCATCGCCGCTCGAAAACTGCGGCAGTGGGTCGTCTGCGCAGGGATGCTCACCCAAAGCGTGTGTGCGTGGATGCTCACAGCCAGGCATCTTGAGGTAACGAGTGGTAAACGGAATGGGAGAGAAAAAGCCCAATGACAAGATTTCTTCACATGATGTAAAGAAAACTTGTCTTGAACACAGAACCGAAAAATCGACTTCGAATCCAGAGAGAGCGTGTTGGTCTGTCTCAACAAGAACTGGCTGATGCGGTCGGTCTGTCTCGGCAAAGCGTGCTGGCGATCGAATCCGGAAGGCACAGTCCCAGCGTGGACGTGGCCCTGCGGTTGTCTTCCCTATTGGGTTGCTCAGTCGAGGATCTCTTCGCCATGGCCGCACCGGTACGTCTCTTCGCGGAGCCCACTGGGTCAGGTCCAAGTGGGCGAGTTGCGCTTGCCAGGCTGGGGGGAACGTGGCTGTCCTACCCTCTGTGCGGCGATGATGCGATGCGCAGCGCAGATGGCATTGCGGTTCGTACGCAGGGCGGAAAGGTCGAGATCGAGCCGCTACGGGAATCGCGACTTGCACAGGAAAATGTGGTCCTCATGGGCTGTGCGCAGGCGCTCGGGCTCTTGGCGGACAGACTCAATGGCAAGGGCCTAGCTGGGCGATTCTGGTGGTTCAGCAAATCAAGTACAGAGTCGCTGCGCTGTCTTGGCCATGGTCATACACACCTGGCTGGCGTACATCTGACAGACGAGAAAACCGGGGAAGACAATCTTCCCGATGTGCGTCGACATCTGCGCAGGAAACAAATCGCCGTAATCACGCTGGCCCGCTGGGAGGTCGGCTTGCTGACGGCAAAAAACAATCCGCGACACATTCGGTCCGTGGCTGAAGTGAGCCGCCATCGGCTGGTTGCAAGAGAACGTGGTTCCGGCGCGCGGCGGTTGCTTGAGCGCGAGCTAGCAAAGCACGGACAGCCTGGTTGGTCCGACGGAAGATCAGGTCTTGTTGCGCATGGTCATTTTTCGGTTGCATCGGCCATTTCTGTAGGAGCCGCCGATGTAGGAATCGCCAGCCGGGATGCGGCACTGGCGTTCGGACTGCACTTTCAACCGCTGGCAGAAGAGCGCTACGACTTGGTTTTGCCACGATCGCTGCTCGGAGACGAGCGCATGGTTCGCATGCTGGATCTGCTGAACTCGGCAGGGTTTCAGCGCGAGCTGTCAGCGCTGGGATATGACGTCCGGCAGTGCGGCCAAAGAGTGGCGGAGGGAGCGAAGAGATGACCAAAATCTCACAACCTTGGTTGCTTTGTACTGTGCTGCTGGCTGCATTCCTATGGGGTTCCACAGGACTGGCTCAGCCTGCTTGTGATGATCCCGTCAATCTTCCCAATCCGGTCTATCTAACCGTCGGTGACACGCAGGTGAATCTGATGCGTGAGCTGGGAAGCAAGCTTCGCGCCAGTGAGCAGATCACCCTCATCTGGCGGGCCACTGGATCGTGTACAAACCTCGACACGATGTACAGTGACGTGAAGATGAGCGGGAACTTTTCCTACATCCCCGCGGGCTATGATCCCCAGACGACTCCCAATCCGCCGGTATGCACGGTGCCTGCGCCCGGGATCTTGGCAGACATCGCCAACTCGATCGTCTTTCTGGATGCCTGTCCAACCCCCAAACCTTCTGATGTGACCGATACGCTTGGACCCGTACAGGCGTTTGTGTTTGCGGTTCCACGGGCGAGTTCTCAGACGGCAATCACTGCCGAAGAAGCGTACTTTGTGTTCGGTTTCGGAATGGCAGGACAGGTCGCTCCCTGGCTTGACAACAGCCTCCTTTTTGGGCGGCCCGTGACCAAGGGAACCGTGATCAGCATCGGTGCATCGATCGGTGTCCCCGCAGGGAAATGGCAGGGCCAAAAGATCAACTTGTCCCAGGATCTTGCGAGCCAGCTTGCGGCTGCCCCATTGCCAGACCGGGCGATAGGAATCCTCGGATCGGAGGTCTACGACAGCCTGCGATCGTCGCTGCGAGCGCTTGCGTTTCGTGCCTATCAGCAGCGCCGTGCCTACTTCACCGATAAAACGGCCAGCAGCTTTGACAAGCAGAATGTGCGCGATGGTCATTATCATCTGTGGTCGTACACGCACTGGCTGCAGAAGGTTGATGCACTTGGGAAACCGCGCAAGCCGTTGGCCAAGCGGGTGGTCGATCTCTTGGTTGGGAATGCGGTGACGCCTGCCGCCAGCTTCGAGCCGCTTGATGCGACGATTCGGGTTGGACTGATTCCTCGCTGCGCGATGAAAGTCGAACGGACAAGCGAAGGCGGGGATTTTTCTTTGTACCGTTCTGATGCGCCCTGCGGTTGTTACTTTGACTTTCAAGCAACGCGCAGCACCAAGTGTGTTGCTTGTGTGGATCAAACGAGCTGCGGAAGCGGCACCTGTCGTCATGGTTTCTGCGAGGAGCGCTGAACATGCGTCCCACTTTCGTGCTGGTGCCGTTGCTGGTTTTGCTTGTGGGGTGTCCCGGTGAAGAACTGGAGAGTCCGGTTTCATCGACAAAGGACCTGGCCAGCGCAGATGCTCCTTGCGTAAGCAATCCCAAGACGCATGTGGAGATCTTGAACGCTTGCACTTCTGCGCAGTCTGTCGACAAAAAATCGACACCACCACTTCTTCGGTCCGATGGGTCGCTTCCTCCCTTGCCGTAGCGGCCTTGTCGCTGGGTTCTGTCTGGGTCTGTCATGGCTGGCAGCGGGTCACTGTGCATACGCAGACGAAAGTGAGCTTGCCGCTCGCGTTCTGGCGCTGGAATCACGGCTGCGCGAATGGGAGACTCAAGCCACTGCGTCGACGGCAAATTGGCTTCGCCGCGGTGAGTTTGTGCTTCGCATCGGTGGCTTTGTCCAGGCCGATGCGGTGGTGTATCGGCAAGATTCCGAAGATGAACTCGATGGTGCAACCGGACAACCGCTCAATGAGACGCGCTTTCTGATTCGTCGTGCTCGCTTGCGCGCTGAAGCGACGTCAAAGTACGTTGGTGGGGCACTCGAAATAGACGGAAACACTGTCGCTGGTTCGCAGGTTCGTTTGCTCGGTGCAGAGGTGTTCGCGCAGTGGCCTTCACCGAGCGGCGGTCTGCCGTATGTGCGCGCGACCTTGGGTCTCTTCAAGATTCCGTTCGGGCGGGAAGTGCAGATGTATGACCCGGAGCGTCTGTTCATGGAACGGAGTCAGGTGGTTCGTGCGCTGTTTCCAGGGGAATACGATCTGGGAATTCAGCTGCACGGCGGATTTCGTTTTCTGCGCTACTCGCTGGCGGTGATGAACGGCGAGCCCAGCGGAGAGTCCCAGTTTGCTGCGCGTGATCCAAACCAGAGCAAAGACCTCGTCGGGCGAATCGGAGTGGAGACCTTGGTTGCACGTCTTGCTCGGCTGCGCTGCGGGCTTTCTGGCGTGTTCGGACAGGGACTGAGTCCGGGGCGATTGGCGGGCAAGGATGTCTTGTCATGGCGCGATGACAACGATGACGGTCAGGTTCAGTTGAGTGAGATTCTGGTGATTCGGGGGGATGCCGCGGTCGCGTCACAGAACTTCACCCGCGACGCGCTTGGGATGGATGCCGAAGTGGCAGTCCAGGTTCCCAAGCTCGGGGTCTTGCAGCTGGCCGGCGAGCTCATCTTTGCTCGCAATCTTGACCGCGGTGCGTATCCCGCAGACCCAGTCGCCAGCGGACGAGATCTGCGCGAGCTTGGATATTATGCATCTGCTTCGCAAGAAATAACACCCTATGTCCGCGTTGGCGTTCGCTACGACTACTACGATCCGGACTCTGATCGGCAGCAGCAGCTTGGGGTCTTGCGGATTCCGGTCTCAGCTGCCTTTTCGACTCTGTCAACGACACTGGCCGTGCAGCTTCCGCGCTACGGCAGGATCTCTGCGGAGTACCAACATCAGCGCAATGCGCTGGGCCGAGCTGCGAGCGGAACGCCAACCACCCTCGGAAAAGACAGTGTCATGTTGCGCGCACAGGTGGTGTTCTGATGATCCGCAGACTCGCTGTGGTTGTGTTTTTGTGCTCGCTGTTGGTCGCTTCTTGCGAATCGGCGTCTTCCCGAAGTTCAGTCTCTGCGCTGCTGCGCGTTCCGTTCGGCCAGCGCGTTGAAGGGACTCCTCCGCTTTCATCCCAGGAACAAGCGGGTCCATCGGTTGCATCTGTTACATTGTTGGGAGCGCGGGTTTGGCCTGGGCAGCAGGACAAGCCACTGTCCGGAACCCTGGCTCAAGGATCGACAGGGGTCTCGCTTTTTCTCGATGGTGACGTCGCTCATTACATCCTCCCAGCGGGACCCGATGATGTAAGCGCCAAGGGCCTTCCCACGTTTTCGGCGCTGCTCTCATTTGCTCCGCAGTTATCGGCAGGAGACAAGACGCTGTTGGTTCAAGCGACGGATCAGAGTGGGCGGTATGGGCCCCCAAGTCACGTACGTTTGTTCGCTGAAGAGTATCCTCTGCCCCAAGGCGCGGTGGTTGTGGCGCTGCGCTGGCGACGCGGTGCCGATCTGGATCTTCATGTCACGCAGCCGGATGGTCAGGAGATCTGGTCGCGTCGCAAGAGTGGTTCTGTGTCCCGAAGTCCCGGACTCCCATCGGGAACTGGTCCGGTAGGATATCTGGATCAAGATTCCAACTCACTCTGTGTGCGAGATGGTCAGCAGCGCGAACATGTTGTCTATCCACAGCGGCCCGCGCCCGGTCTGTATCGTGTGCTGGTCGACACGTTTTCGCTCTGCGGAGAGGCCATTGCCTATTGGGATGTGGAAGCTCGTGTCGACGGTGAAGTGATTGCCAGGGCGAGCGGTCAGAGCCTCCCTTCAGACACGCGCGGAATGCATGGCCAAGGATCAGGTACGGTGGCATTGGAACTGGAGCTACGCTGATGCGCTGGGCTGGGTTCGTTGTCGTTTCGCTCTTGGCTGCGAATGCGTTGGCCACTCCGAACCCAGAACCGATGTCCGTTGTGGTGCGTGCCGACAAACTGTCAGCAGGTGCTCTGGAAACACGAATGTCTACGGGAGAACTGCGGAATGTGCCCGGACTTGGCGGGGACGCCGTTCGTGGCATCGAGCTGCAAGCCGGGGTCGCTCGTCCGCAGCTCGGGGCCGGACAGCTCGTGGTGTGGGGCGCGGCGCCGTCAGAGACCAGAGTCCTTTGGGATGGAATCGAGCTACCTGCGCTTTATCACTTTGGGGGGCTACGTGCAGTTCTTCCGACGGCAATGGTAGACTCCATGATCCTTCTTCCGGCAGGATATGGGGCATCCTATGGGCGTGGCTTGGGTGGGGTTCTTCTCCTTGAGTCGTCGCCCATACCGGAGGGCGTTCACGGCGAGGTGAGTGCAGACTTGCTTGATACAAGTGCAGTGCTGGCCGCATCCCTGGGGGAACATCTGCGGCTTCGGGCTGCAGGGCGCTTCGGATACATCGATCGTGTGTTGCCCGCACTGACTCCCAACCTTGGACATGATTTTTTTCCGTTGCCAAGATACTGGGACGCACAAGGGCAGGGCGTACTGACCTTTCGCAGCCGCGATGGTGTGGCAACGGAGCTTTCGGTTCGCTTTGCCACCGCGGGAGACTCGCAGATCCGTTCGCAGGGTTCTGCTGACGCTGCATCCGCGCAGACAGAGCACCTAGCTCGCAGCTCCTATCGGATGGGCATCGAGTATCTCCGCAGAGACAGCGATTCGGAGGTTCGCATTGCGCCTTGGTTTGGTTGGGATGAGCAGAGGTGGGAAGCACGATTTGGTGGCGTCGATTCGCAGCTTTCGCGACAAGAGACACGCTACGGGTTGCGTGCGATTGCTTCACTTCAGCCCTACAGATGGCTGTCATTTGAAAGTGGAGCGGATGTCCTTGGGAATCTGGCGAGCCTCGCGCGTAATGGAACGCTGACCAGGCCTCCCCGCGAAGGCGATGTTGCGGTGTTTGGACAGAGTCCTGGACGTGAAGTGAGCAGTGATACATGGGCTGCCCATCAAGGGAATTTCGCACTGTTTGTGTCGGTGTTGTTGCGGCTTGGGAGGGTGCGAGTTGCTCCGAGCGTGCGCGTGGTCGGCATGCTGTCCGATGTGGGCCGTCTGCTTCCGCGCATTGGAGACACCCCGCCGCTCGGCTTCCGCCGGATCGATTTTGCCGTGGAGCCACGGTTGCAGATCCGTGTTCAGCCCTTGGCTCGACTGGCACTCTTGGCGGCACTTGGTCTTACGCATCAACAGCCGGACGCAGCCGATCTGAGCGCGGTGTTTGGGAATCCGACTCTGGGTCCTGCGCATGCCGTCCATTCGGCTGTCAGTGCGGAGCTGCGCATACTGAACCCTCTGACTGTCGAGCTGGGCGCCTACTTTCGGGCTCTGTTCGATCTTTGGGCGCGCAGTTCGCTTCTGACTCCGCCGCTTGCACGATCGCTCGATCAAGAGGGCAGTGGTCGTGCCTTTGGAGCGCAGATCGTCGTTCGGCTTTCGCCGCTACACAACGTGAGCGGATCTCTGTCGTATTCCTTAAGCAGGAGCCAGCGACGAGACAGGCCCGATCTTCCGTTCCGCATGGCGGACTTTGATCAACCACATGTGTTGCAACTTGCAATGCGTTACGTCCTGTTCGGATTCGGAATTGGGGTGCGCCTTCGCTATGCTTCCGGACTGCCTCGAACAGAGGTGGTGGGAGCGTACTACGATGCGCGAGATGACCGATTTGATCCACGATTTGGACGGCAAAACGCGATTCGGTTGCCAGACTTTGTGCAGCTCGATGCCCAGATCGATCGAGCGTTTGTGCTTGGGAATCGCCTTCGTGTGACGGCTCTGCTAGACATCCAGAATGTGACAAACCAGCAGAACGCCGAGGAGCTGGCCTATCGCTACGACTTTAAAGAGCGCCAGTACATTCGCGGCCTACCAGTGCTTGCCAACCTGGGGGTCAGGGTTTCGTTCTAGGTGGAAATATGAGGTATTTTATAGGACTCATATTTGTTCTTTCTTCCTGTCTCCCAGACTTGGGCAGTCCTCAGTCGCTTATTGAGGGGCCTCGCATCCTGGCGATTCGGAGCGATCCTGCGGAGGTGTTTCCGGGCGAATCGGTCTGGCTCACGATCGTTGCGGCGGATGCTTTGGGCCCGGTTGAGACTGCAGCCGCTGAGTGGGCGTTCTGTGCGACTCCCAAGGCGCCAGTCGAAAACAATGTGGTCGATGATGCGTGTCTGCGGAGTGACGTCCGTGCGATCGCTGGGAACTCGCAGCGAGTGATGGCGACAGTTCCTGATGATGCGTGTGCGCTGTTTGGCCCCCTGCTTCCACCGTCTGGTCCCGGTGATCCACAGGCTCGTCCTCGGGATGCTGATGTGACTGGCGGGTATTACCAACCAGTGCGCGTCCAAGTGCTGGGACTGCAAGCGATTGGTCTTGTTCGGATTCGCTGCGGTGTGGCCCTGGCGACTCCAGATGTAGCGTCTCGCTTTCAGACACGGTACGTGCCCAATCTAAATCCGAGTTCTGGAACGGTACGCTTCTTCGACGGAGCACAGCCGCTTGGGCCCTCCAGTCTTCCCGCGGGAAGATCGATCTTTGTGCGCTTTCTGATTCCTGCGGAGAGCCGAGAACGGTACCTGCGTCTTGACCTTGCGACACGGGACCTTGCAGAGGCCGAGGAGACGCTGGCCGTGTCTTGGCTTTCGTCAACGGGGCGCTTTGCGCTGGCCCGGACGTGGACCCATTCCGCAGGCATCCTGGAGGAGTCTGTGAACACTTGGACGGTACCGAATGAACCCGGCGCTCATCTGTTCTGGACCGTTGTGCGAGACAGCCGAGGCGGAGTGGTTGCGCAGCCGCATGCGGTCCAAATCGTGGCTCCGTGATTCCCCAAAACAGGATATGATGAGCGTGTTTAGGGGGACACAGTCATGACGGATCGGGCTGCACTACGGGAAGTGATGGATGAGATCGCCGCTGGACGGACCTCGAATTTGACCTGTCCATTTTGTCAGAAGGACAAGCTGAAGAAGGGCATGGGCGACTACGGTCCCATCTATGAGTGCCGGAAGTGCCACAACTTCATCGAAGCGCCGATGGAAGAGTAGGCGACTGCGCACGCTTGCCGCTTGCCTTTCTGTGATCTGCTCCTACATTGGCGTAATCAGCGCTCTGACGTGAAGGAGTCAGGTTCATGTTTCGACGGCAAGAAGATGGTGGTGAGATCGAGAAAGACTTCCTCATTCGCCAAGTGAAGAAGTTGGTGCAGGCGATCAAGGCCATCCTGAAGCTCGTTGATGAGGCGCGTGTGGATCAAGCCGAATCGGATCTACACAGTGCAGCACAGGACGCACTTCGTGTAGATCCCCGGCGCCTTGCTGGGCTCGATCCTGCCTCGTGTCGGCTCATCTTGCGGAGTGCTTCTCGCATGCGAATGTATGCCGTGGTGCTACGAGCCGAAGCCGCGCTTTGCAAGCTCCGTGGGGATGTGGAAGGAAGCGCCAGTCGGATTCAGCGAGCGACGCGGATCGATTCACTGTCAGAGCAGTTTGGGCCTCCTGACCGGGAGGAAGTTCTCGAAATGGAGTCGATCAAGACAGCGCTTGCAGGCCTGAACTCCGCACCCAAGATCTGACCAAACAGATCCCCTGTGGTTGCGTTCAATCGGAGTTCCTTTTTTCGCCAACTCGGCAACATGATTGCCCTCTTGGGTTTGCGATTCCATGGTGCGCAGTGCTTGATATCCTGGGGGCAGCGAGCACTACTTGGCGATCGCTTTCGTTTCGTCAATTGATGGGGCTCTGTACCGCTCACCTGGGGGAACTTATGAAAAAACACACGCTTGCGTTTCTGGTCGTCGGGATCTTCGGCCTGGCTGCCTCTTGTGAATCGACTCCAACCTGCAACGATGGAATCAAGAACGGCAGCGAGGGTGACACGGACTGCGGCTCTACCTGTTCAACGCTGTGCGCTGACAAGGCTGGCTGTAACATTGGCGGTGACTGCTTGTCGGGCGTCTGCTCTGGTGGGCAATGCCAAGTCCCAAGCTGCCAGGACGGCGTGAAGAACGGAATGGAGCTGGCCATCGACTGCGGTGGTCCCTGTCAGACCAAGTGCTCGGACAACTCGCCCTGTCTTGTTGCAGGAGACTGCCAAAGCGGGGTCTGTTCGGGCGGAACGTGTGCAGTGCCAAGCTGTACAGACACAGTCCGCAACGGCACCGAAGGCGATGTGGACTGTGGCGGTAGCTGTCCGACACTTTGTGCGGACGGGAGTACCTGCAACATTCCGTCGGATTGTCAGAGCGTGGTCTGTAACGGCGGCTTCTGCGCAGTTCCGAGCTGTACGGACACTGCCAAGAACGCCAATGAGACAGACGTGGACTGCGGCGGTGGAGCCTGCGCGGTCTGTGCCGATGGAAAGTCGTGCAAGATTGCTGGCGACTGCCAGAGCAACGTCTGTACATCGAACACCTGCGTTGCCTCGAGCTGTTCGGACACAGTGAAGAACGGAACCGAGACGGACGTGGACTGCGGTGGCGCGGCGTGCCTCAAGTGCGCGGACATGAAAGCGTGTATGGTCGCCGCGGACTGCCAGAGCAAGATCTGCAACGCCGCGAAGCAGTGTGCAGTTCCGACTTGCATGGACTCGACGCAAAATGGCAAGGAGACCGACATTGACTGCGGTGGTGGAGCCTGCGCAGCGTGCGCCAACCTAAAGGCCTGCATGGTCGGGAGTGACTGCCAGAGCGGTGTCTGTAGTGCGGCCAAGACCTGCTCTGTTCCGACCTGCATGGACATGGTGAAAAACGGAACCGAGACCGATGTGGACTGCGGTGGTTCTTGCACCACAAAGTGTGCGGTGAACAAGGCTTGTTCCATCGATGCGGACTGTGCCAGCAACACCTGCTTCAACAAGGTCTGTGTCAACACGCCGACGTTTACTTCGGTGACTCCCAACATGGGGCCAACGACGGGTGGAACCGCGGTCACGCTAAACGGCACCAACTTCTTCCCGGTTGGTATGGCCGCGACATCTGCAACCTTTGGTGGCACGGCGGCTCCCATGGCTCCGACGGTTACCGCAGCAACCACGGCAACGGTCAACACGCCCGCGCGAACCAACCAGATCGGTCTGGTCAACGTTGTGCTCACGCTGCCAGGGAATCACCCCTACACGCTTGCCAATGGATTTAAGTACTACTACGGAACGCTGGGCTTCGCGGCTCCAGTAGTGGGGGGAACTGCCGCGGCAGCGTATTCTGGCATTCTTGCTGTGGACATGGACAAGGACGGAGATCTGGACATCGTGGCAATTCGTCCTGCTGCAAACTCCGTCGACATCCTCCGAAACAATGGCGCGGGTGTCTTCGCAGTGAGCGGCACTTCTGCGGTCCCAGCCGGTAGCAGTCGGCTCGCTGCTGCGGACTTCACTGCAGACACGTTTATGGATGTGGCCGTTAGCGCGAACGGGCAGGTGGCTGTGATTCGTGGCAATGGCGCTGGTGGCGTTTTGGGCGTCACCAACATTCCAGTCACCGGGACTCTGCGCGGTATCGTTGCGGTGGATGTCAATGGCATGAATGGAACGGATATCTTGGTGGCAAGCACCACGACCAGCTCTGTGGCACGGCTGCTTAACAACGGGACCGGTACTTTCACGGTGACCCCAGGATTCGTGGGAAGCCTTAACGGTGCGCTCGAGATGGTGTCGAGTGATTTCAATGGGGACAACCGTCCCGACTTTGTGGTCACTTCATCGACCGGAGTCACGGTCTTCGCTTGTCGAAACAATATGGGAACGAGCTATGTCTGCAACGGCGCAACCGGCCCCCAGATAAACGCCAGCGTGGATGCGGCTGACGTGAACAGCGATGGCAAGATGGACTTTGTGGTGGCGAGTCCGCTGAGCAACGTGGTGATGGCTCACACTGGAGATGGGAATTTCAACTTCACCCAGAATGATACAAATGGGATTGCGACGAACTGGACCGATCTCAAGCTCGCGGACATCAACAAGGATGGCTACACCGACATCGTGTATGGGTCGAGCGGCAACGCAGTGGGAGTCTGCCTCGGCAAGAACGACGGTACGTTCAGCGCCGCGACCGGAATCCGAGCCACCACTTCACCGGTGAACCGGCTTGCGATCGGTCAGTTCAACGCCGGTGCGGACCAGAAGGATGACTTCGCTGCGGCGACCAATGCCGGCATTCAGTACGCGCTGAGCAGCGCGCAGTAGTCTCCCCTGCTGCTTGCTCCTTCCGTTTTCCTCAATCCCGTCACACCGCGCAGACACCTCATCCGCCAGGGTGAGGTGCTGCGAGGTCGTTAACCGACGATCGGGGACAGGCAGTTTGTCAGATCAAACAGCATGAAGATGAGTGCCTTTTCCTGCGCGCTCATCGTCGTTGCTGTGCACTGCGATGGGAATGTCCCGCTGTCTGGAGACGTATCGCCATTGCCCGAGCTGACATGCAGATCGGTGAACACCATCTGTCCGCACTGTGAGCCCGCCACGGCTCCCACGGGTGCGTTGAACGAGAAGTACTGCGGCAAGGCGACGGTTGCACTCTGCTGGTAGCGAATCCAGCGCTGGGTCAGCTTCGGATCGATTGTGTTCACACTGTTCCTAGCCTGTCCAATCGTGATTTTGCCGCGCGTGGTCGAGCCCATCACCGTTGGGAGCATCAGCCAGTCTGCCAGTGCATTGCCCTTGTCGAAGTTGGTGTCGATGTCGTCGGTGACAGTGCCACTGCCTAGCGTGTTTCCGGTACCCCAAGACGTGACAATCTTGGGAATCTGCTGCTTGGCCATGTCCGCATACTTCATCCACGCATAGTGATAGTGTGACGCGAACACGCGACCGCCCATTCCCAGGTACGTCTCCAGGTTTAGCAGGGCTTGCGGACTCTTGTACTGCGTCAGCTCTGATCCTTCGCAGGACAGCATGACGATGTCGTACTTGGTCCAGTTGTTGATGTCGTCGTACCAACTCTTGTTGGTGCCACCGGTTTGTACTGCGGCTGTGAAAGTCGCCCCACCATTGAGGGTGTTGGCAAACTTCGGGACTCCGTTGGCACCGCGATACAGGTGAATCCGCCCTGTTCCCTTGTCCGTGGTGAACTCTGTGTCATCAATGCCCAGCTTCTTGTTGCGGAGGATGCACTCCAGCGCGTCAGCGTTGCCGGTCGAAAGCGCAATCTGGGGGATGTTGCCTTCAGACTGGTTGCGTGGCAGGCGTGTGTCAGCCGCTGGAAGTGCTGTGGTCGTGCAGTCTTGAACCGCGGGCAGGGTTACCACCTTGCGCCACTTACCGACCTTGATGACGAGTGGGATGTTCTGTCCCGACGGAACATTGGTCAGGACGAACTTGCCGTTGATGTCCGTGGTGGTGGATGCAATCGCATCGGTGGTTGCGTCGCAGCGATCGCAGGTTGCTCCTGAAGGCGGAGCCGGAGGCAGAGATGTTCCGGTCGGAATGTAGACTTTGGCATTGTAAAGAGGCAGAAGTCCGGACGGGATGGTGACCGTACCGGTGATCGTGGTGGGACCCATGGTGGACGGGCAGTTCGTGTTGACGACGCATGCTCCGGTGCAGCCCGGGATCGGGGGCGGCGCGGGCGGCGTGAGATCCTCGCTCATGCCGCCATCATCGGTACCCTCTCCACCGATGGTGCCAGTGTTGCAGCTCGTTCCGAGTAGTAGAAGTGGTATCACTGCTGCGATAGCCAGTCCGAATTTCAAGCTGGACATATCTCCTCCAAGTTGGTCGAGGCACCTAGGTGCGTTAAGTACGGAAAAGGCGCAGATGACCTTATGCACTGAGCACAAAACTGATCTGGCGGCCTACCCTCATCATAACACCGATTCCCATGGTCCAGACAGGGGCACGATGTGGTATCGACCGATGTTCCAGCGGCGCGCGCAAACGGTCGCAGAGACGTGGCAGAACCTACTTGTGGGCCAACGGTGTTTTGGCTGCGCTGGCCCATCTCGCTTGGACAATCGAGCCAGCTTCCGTGTGAACGATTTCGGCAGCTGCCTGCGCTTCCCGGAGCAGGCAGCCCGTGAGCCAATAGGGGTAAAGCACTGCGTCTGCGGGAGGAGTCAACGTCGGATTCACGAGCTGATCGACATGCTGCTGCGGCCAGTGCGCCTGGGCGTCACAAAGACGAACAAAGATCGCTGGCGGTTCTGTCGCTTCGGCAAGTGCGGCCCGTGATTCCCGGTGCGGAGCTGTGGCGAGTTCGATGAGTATCGTACGCCCTTTTTCCCCGAGGTCTGTTGAGCAGATGCACAACATCAGGAGCAGTTGGGAAAGGGGCTGCTGCATGATCCTGGCTCGTTCGAGCGTATTGTCCGTCTGCACACGCAAGATATGATGTCCCTTCATGACATCTTGGAGCAGAGGCTCCAGGGATGACAGAAAGGATGAGAGTCTGGCAGACAGACCACGATGCCTAGTCAGAGACAGCACAGCGCTCAATGCTTCAATCCGCGCGTTGCACTGCTCAGCGGCGGTTTGCAGTTTCTTCGACAAATCGGTGGCAGCCGTACGATCGTTGAGCGGAATGCGGAGCAGCGCAGCGTGACCCATGATTCCTTGCAGAGCATTTCGCATGTTATGAAGGATTGGCGCACAGAGTCGATCGATGAGGAAAATCCTCAATCGATCCTCGACGAGCGTTGATGGTTCGGAGGTCATGGGTCTACTCCCACTTGAGGTGGGATCGCGTGGCGCTACACCGAGCTTTCGACAGTGGCCATCGAGAGGCGCGTCTTGGTGAGCACCATGCCGACGTTGGCGCTCTTCCGACAGACGTAGGTCACAACGTGATCGGTGTTCTTGCGGCCGCGCAGAAAGACGTGCAGCAGGTTGTCGCTGAACACGACGATCTCTTGGAAGTAGTGGTGACCGTCATCCTTGACGCCACGCGACTTGCGGAACAGTTTCTCGATCGCGCTCACGGTGCTGCCCTGAAACAGATCGGCGGTTGCTGCGGCAACCAAGTCCAGAACTTCCCGCGGGTGGGAATCGATGGTGCGTGCCGCCAGAAGCATGCCGGTTGACATGTCAACGTAGCCTGCGGCCACACACTCCGGAATCTCGCTCATCACTTTTTGTAGAGTACTTTCAAGCTTGCTCACCATGGTTCTCTCCTTGCCATCCCTCTTGTTGTCTGCGTGCTGTCCCAGCTGACGTGGCTGCGTTTTCCGGCTGCCACTTCCGCTAGGTGTTCTGCCTCTGAGCTCTGCAGAAGCCTTCAAAATCGACCAAGAAACGTTCCTGTTCTCGTGATTGAACCCACGCGGGTTCGACTCTGCGTGCACGATCGAGCGCTGCGTGTGCGCTGTCCCCTTTCCAAATCAGGTAGGAACAGAGTAGTGTTCCTGTCCGCCCGAGTCCTGCTTTGCAGTGGAATGCGATATGTTCGCCGCGCTGCAGTTGAAAATCGATGAGGCCGCACAGATCGTACGCAGCACGCACCGATGGCGCATGCATGTCTACGATCGGGAAGAAGAGGCTCTTGATGCCTTGCGCGGCGAGAATCTCATCGTCGAGCGGCGTCTCTGTCAGGGTCACCAGCAGTGTGATTCCTGCCGAGTGAAGCAGAGACAGATCGTATTCCAGATCGTGCATCATGCCTGGCTCCGGGGTTCCTGCCAACACACCCGGAATCAGCCAGTGGAAGCCACGCGGACCTTGTCCGTACTGGCGTGGCGCTGTAAACCAATCGTTGGAAGCAGTGGTCACTGCGGACTCTGCCGGGCTCTGTTCCTTCGGATCAGGCGCCGACGTTTCGTCAGGTACACTCTCTGGCTCACTGTCCGCCTGCGACCAGGTTTCTTTCGTCGATGGTCTGTCTTGACCCTCGCGCTGGACTGCCTGGGCTGCGACAGGTTCCGTGGTCTGGGAATCGGTTTTCGCCGGGATGATCGGCAGTTCAGGATACAGATACTCACCATAAATGTACCCGACCTTTGCCCGGTCTTTCCACTGCGGAATCACTTCTTGGGCCAGCACCAGCACGGCTCTTCGGCCAGATTCCTCTGTGAGCAATTGCACGACTTTGTCCGCGGATTCCGAGTCGAGGCCTTGCAGTGGCTCGTCCAGCACGAGCACGGCTGGTGACGATGCGGCGGCTCTGGCAATCGCCAATCGTCGCTTCTGTTCACTGCTCAGATCCAGCACCTGGGTTCCGAGCAAGGTCGCCAGATCGCTCGCGCCCTGTTCGCCAAGATGCTGCTCAATCCAGCTGTGTTTTTCCTCGATGGAAACCAACGACATGCGCTGCGGGTATCCGCTTAGCAGATACTCTCGCACCGAGTTCATGAGTAGCTTGACGCCCAGCTCGATGGTCGCGGCGTGATGATCCTCATCCAGGCGATGTCCTTGCAGCAGGTAATCGCCCGTGACAGTCACCTTTCCTTGCAGACCAGTGGTGAGGAATGCATGGAACAGTCGTCGAATCGTGCCGTCGGGACAGACCAGTTGGTACGCTCCGCGCGGTCCGAGCTGAAGGTTGACCTGGAGCAGACGCGAGCGTTCCCCCATCGTCAGACAGAAGTCCTTGAGATCCAGGATCGGCTGATCTGTTTCCCAGAGAACCTGAGAGGGCGGCGCTACCTGCACAGGCGCTGGCTCGCTGATCTGAGAAGGAAGCGGCTGCGGCGGCGTCAGATAGTCGGGATCGATGTGCTCGATCGGGGCATCCGGCGATGGAACGTGGCATCCACCAGTGCGAACATATTCGCGGATAAGCGGACTCGCAGACTCGCCGAAAAACTCTGCCTGCGGAAGAACGCCATGAAGCTGGGCCGCTGCCATGAGTGCAATCGTATTCGCCGTCTTCCGGGCGTGTTCCTGGTTGTGGGTCACAAACAGGACGGCACGCAGGGCGCTCTGTGCGGACAGTAGGCTGAGGATCGGGGCTGCCTCTTCATCGTCCATCGCTGCAGTCGGCTCATCGACACATATCAATCGCGGATTCTGGGCCGCCGCACGCAGAATTGCGAGCCGCCAGGCTTGGCTGGTTGACAGCGTCAACGATGGAATGGGCCTGTCTAGCGACGAGCGGAATCGCTCCAGTCCGCCCTCGCGGAGCAGCTCTGCCGCACGCAGATGATCACGAGCAGCGTACGGTCCGGGTTTGGCCAACAGCTCTTCGATCAGGGTTCCGGATCCGAGCTGCACCTTTTGACTCAGCACAATCGGACGGTTTGTATTGGACAGCGGAGCGCCAAGATAGGTGATATCGCCAGTCTCATCCAGACCGGGCGTGCCACCGGACAGCACCCCGAGCAGCGTCGATTTGCCAGCGCCACCGGGTCCCATCAGGGCAAACACTCCCCGCGCGGGAAACTCGATGGACAGATCTTTTAGCAAGGTCTTGGTTCCCGCTTTCACGGTGAGACCTTGGACACGAAGTACCGGTTCCTTGGATTCCTTGAATTCCTTGGGTTCCTTGGGTTCCTTGGGTTCCTTAGATTCCTTGGGTTCCTTGGATTGCTTGGATTGCTTTGATTGCTTGGATTGCTTTGATTCCGTTGGCTCCTCGGATTCCGTTGGCTCCTCGGATTCCGTTGGCTCCTTGGATTCCCGTTGCTCCGATGCTGCGTGCTTGCTCTCTTTTGGCTGGGAGTCCGGCGTGGCAAGAACGGCCCCGGCGGTTGATTCCTTTGCCGGTGCATTTTCTGCACTGCTTGCCGCTGGTGGCGCCGGTGGTTCCACAACCTCGGGGGGCGGCACTGCTGCGGGCGCTACATTTGAAGAGCTCTGGACTGGGTCCACTTGCAGGAGTGCGTCCTGACTCTCACCCACTGGCGTCGGTGATTGCGTGGCGGATTCGTCTCCGGCCGCGTCGACTTCGAACTTGCGTAGGCAGCTCGTCTGGGCGATCTGGAGCACGCGACCAAGCTGCGCCGCTGAAACGGTGAGGAGGACCGCCTGGTGCGCATTGGCAATCATCAGCAGAAGTGAGCCATCGCCGCTAATGCAGACTGCGTGGTTGCGATTGCTCTCCAGTGTGACCGCCTGCTTCTTGAGCGACCGCAGGAGTCCGAACGCAAGTCGACAGGCGGCAGCCGCATCATCAATGGTCTTGAGACCCGGGTTGGTGGTCGCTACTGGCCACAGCTGAACGGGCTCACCCAGCAGAAACATCCACGCATCCGTCGTTCCTGGTGGTGGGTGCCGAAACAGCTTGGCTGTGGGATCGTTCCGAAGCGTCAGCATCTCGGGCCGATTCAGCAGCAGCTCAAGCAAGGAAAACCGCAGGTTCGCGGTCATGCCGATCGTAGTACTTGGGGGACTCTGTTTGACCTTGATCGGTCCACCCGATAGTCTGCCTCCCAAGCTGCGTAGACATCGCGCCGTCAGATCCAGAAGTGCAGCGCGGGACTGTTCGAGCATTTCCAGCTTGGGAAATTCCTCTCTCCCTGGCTGTAGGATCTGCTGCTGCTGATAGAGCCGAAGCGGCGCAGCAATCCCAGGGGAGAGCTGATCGAACAGACGATCGACGAAGAACAGTCCGTCCACGGTGGCGCCAAAGAGAACGTGGCGCTGCGAGACAGGTAGAGTCGCGATCCGAAGCCCTTTGCGTGAGAGCACTTCGAGCTGAACTTCTCCTGTCGTTTCCGAGACTTTCGATAGCAAATCGAGCATGCCGCGGAGGTGGTTCGGCAAGCTTGGGAGTGCCGCTTCTGTCGGCTCGCCGCTTCGCTCGCTTCCACTGGATGAGCGACTATGCTGCATGGTCGGTGTCCTCCATCAGCGCGGCAATGGCATCGCGGAGCTGATTCATGGTGTAAGGCTTGGGAAGGAATCGTTTGGCTTGTACCGGAAGAGAGCCAAGCGAAAGCGTGTCATCGGAATAACCGCTGCTGAGAATGGCTCGCACCTTATCGTCGAGTGTCAGCAGCACTTTCAGTGTTTCGAGTCCCCCAAGTCCTCCGCGGATTGTGAGATCCAACAGAACAAGGTCAAACCGTCGAGCAGAGCGGTTGGCTCGCTGATAGGCCGCGATGGCGTCTTCTCCTGTCTCAACCGAAACCACCGTATGTCCGAGTGCAGTGAGCAGTGCTGCTGACGTTTCCCGGATGTCGCCATCATCATCGAGGAGTAGGACGTGAAGCGAGGCGGAGCGAGCAGGGCTGTGTGCAGGCTTGGCTGCCGCAGGCTTGCGATCGCTCGCCGGCAGATAGATAGATACCTCCGTACCTTTTCCGAGCAT
Organism: uncultured Myxococcales bacterium; assembly: GCA_964437195.1. Lineage (GTDB taxonomy): Bacteria > Myxococcota_A > Polyangia > Palsa-1104 > JAEUJZ01 > JAEUKA01. The sequence goes on from CAYTGC010000013.1 coordinate 26,989, forward strand.
CGATTTCACATCGATGTGGCCATCATGCTTGCGGACGATCGCGTAAGTCGTTGAGAGGCCCAGTCCGGTTCCGGTCGGTTTGGTGGAAAAGTACGGATCGAAGATCCGACTCATGTGTTCTTTGTCGATCCCTATACCGGTGTCAGTTACCGAGATCTCGACCCATCGACCGTCAGGTAGTAGGACCGGAACGCGTCCACTTGGGGCAAGCACGTTCCGCACGCTGACGGTGATGGTTCCGCCGTTCGGCATCGCTTGATCGGCGTTCAGAAGCACATTGTGAAGCACCTGAGTGAACTGTCCCTCATCGGCATCGACTGTCCACAAGTTCTCTGCAACGGAGACATGGCACATCGCTTTGCTACCGCTCAGCATGAAGCGCGTGGCTTCCTCAATGAGTGGACCGAGTGACATCGGCTTCCGGTGCAGTGTTCCACCTTTGGAAAACGCCAGCAGCTGACCGGTCAGCTTGATCGCAAGCTGCAGTGAGTGCTCGACAGAATCCAAGCGGGTTAGCGCTTCATCTTTGTCGTCGTACGCCCAGCGCGCCATCGAAATGTTGGCAGACACTGCCTGCAACAGATTGTTGAAGTCGTGCGCAATTCCACCGGCCAAGGTTCCCAGAGCTTCAAGCTTCTGGGCCTTGGTCCGCTCCTGTTCAAGAAGCGATCTCACTGTCAGATCAGTTAGGAAGAGCGCAAGACAGCGCTCACCTTCCAGTTCAAGCACCACGGACTTCATCCCCACCCGGAGTCGATTGCCATCTCTACGACGGAGCTCGCCACTCTCAGCCCAAGGCGAGCTCTCCCCGTTAATTCCAGAATTCACATCGTATCTTGGATGCCGCGCCGAGTACAGATCGGACATCGGCTGCGCAACCAATTCCGCGGCAGAGTACCCGAGCATCTGACATGCTGCGGGATTGATGTAGCGGATTCGATGTGATTCGATCGAATAGACCAGAATTCCTTCCATGGATGCTTCGGTGATGAGCCGAAAACGCTGCTCGGAGAACCGCAGTCTCTCCTCGGCGGCTCGTTGTTCCGTGATGTCTGTGAACATCCCAAATGCGCCGCTGAAGTGGCCGTGGTCGTCGTGTAGAACCTTGAGGGATGCACGCAGCCACACCTCGTGGCCATTTTTCTTCCGGAAGCGGGACTCAAAGCGTTGGTCTGCACCCAGCGTGAGCTTGTTCAGTCGATTCGAAATCGCTGGAACGTCTTCCGAAAAGATGAAATCAAGCAACGGCGTGTCGAGAATTTCGGTACGCTGATATCCAAGCAGATTCGCCATTTGTTCATTGAAGAAGGTGCTTCGGAAGTCTTTGTCGGCGAACCAAATTCCTTCGTTTGCCGTCGTGATGAGCTCCCAGTATCGCTGATCGATTCGCTGACGCTCTGCCTCGCTTCGTTGTCTGTCCGTGATATCGAGAATGAGGGCCACTGCACCTACGATGTCTGCCTCGGCGCTGCGCAGGGGTGTGTGAACGATGTGGAGTACGCGATTGTCGATGACTTGTTCAATGACTGCGGTCTTTCCTGCCAAGGCTCGTTCAAAGATTTCAATGAACAGCCGTCCAACCGCATGAGAAGAATCTCGATCAAAAACTGCTCCTTCCAGCTGATTGCGTTTCGTTCCAAGCGCAGGAAGTAGCTTGCCTTCAGCGACGCGGAACCGACGATCTTGATCCACCACCAAGACTGCGGCGTGCGGAATCGACGTAGCGATTGTTCTATACAGCGCGACACTCTGTCTAAGCGCTTCACTGATCTGTTTTCGTGCGTGCACTTGTTGTCGCAGCGCTTCGTTGGCTTTCTCCAGCTCTGCGGTCCGCTGCTGGACTCGCAGTTCGAGCTCTTGCTGGAGCTTCTGAAGCTGAAGCTCTGTTTGCTTTCGCTCTGTGACGTCGTCAATGATCAGCACGCAGGAAGAAGGAATGTACTCGGCACCCAGTTTGCTGACAGTGATCTTGAAGTTGCGGATCGTTTCATCTGGGCGCACATAAGAGGCATAGAAGGTGCGACTTCTATCTGCTCCGTGCACTAGATCTGCGATTCTCTGCGCACTGGTGTCTTGAGCGTTCTGTTGTGATTCCGGTGTGAGTCCCAACTGCGAAAATGGCGTGAGGTGAAGCGCTTCATTTGTGCGACCAAGTAGGTCACAAAACGCTCGGTTGACTTGGACGATTTTGAGAGCGATTCCGTCGAGTTCAGCGACACCCACAGCAGCCTGTTCAAACAGACCGCGGAACGGACACTGCACAAGCTGAGGCGGCGGAGTTTCCGCGTCCGTTTGGACGGTCAGCAAGTCTCTCTCCCCTGGCTTGTGCGCTTCCATACTCACTCCTTGCGAGACCAGATGTCACTTCGGTCAACAACGCGGTGTCGCGCCTCCATCTCATCGTGCAAATCGACTCAGGACAAAGACAACTGTGCCAATCACCAAGAACGCGATCGTCAGCATCAGCAGGGTCGTGGTTCTGGATGCTGTGCGAAGTTCGAGGGACCCGGAAACAGCGACTGGCAGCTGATTCCCAGACGAGCGACGCGCGCTCGCACTCTGACGCGACTCACTGTCATCGGAGATCGTCACGACTGGACTTCGATCTGGGCTGTTCGTGCTCGACTCGTGTCCGATGGCAGTTGGTACCGGAGAGATTGCGGACGACGAGAGTGACTTGCGTCGGCGCTGCATCGCCTCGTTCTGAATTCGATTGGCGACCACGTCGAGCTTCTGCCGAACTTCCGACAGGTTGCGGAATCGCTCGTTGGGGTCCTTGCTGAGCATCCGTTCGATGATCGAGCTCAGCTCCGGATCGATGTTCGGATCGATACGGGTTAACGGAATCGGAGAGTCTTCGAGCTGTGCATGCAGAAGCTCATCGATGGAATCGCGCTCAAAAGGAGGATGTCCACAGGCTGCGTGATACAGCGTTGCACCCAGGCTGTACATGTCGGCACGGAAGTCGATCTGATCAGGTGTAGTGATCTGTTCCGGAGAGATGTACTGCGGGGTACCGCTGATGAGTCCGGCCCGCGCCAGTTCATCGGCAGTTCTACCATCGCTGGCGCGCTTGGTAGCTATGCCAAAGTCTGCCAGCTTGGCAAGTCCATCCTTGCGGATGAGGATGTTGTCAGGCTTCACATCGCGATGCAGCAGTCCGTGGCTGTTCGCGATTTCGAGTGCGGCGGAGACTTGGGCTCCGATCTGCGCCACCCGCTGTGGTGGCAGGTGGCCGATGTTGCCAATCATGCCTTGGAGACTCAGCTCACCCACGTATTCGAACACGATATAGGGGGCCCCGTCGTGTACCGCAATGTCGAGCACCCGAACGATGTTCGGATGCTCCATTCTGATCAGCACTTGTGCCTCAGTTAGGAATCGCTGTGCGCCTATTGGATCAGATGCCATCGCTTCGCGCTTGTAGACTTTGATCGCCACCGGAATGCGCAGAAGCTTGTGAAAGGAACGGAAGATGGTAGCGGTCGCACCCTCGCCAATCGCCTCTTCGAGATAGTATCGGTCGACATACTCCCCGACTTTGGGCTCGGGCTTGCTGATGTCCGGCTTGAGCGACAGCATGTTGGTGAGCGAGCGACTGTGCGGATGCGCGGCTCCTTGCTGCGCCACACTGTCTGGTGGGACTGCACGGGCATTTCCGCTCTGTGATGCACTGTCATTGGGCGACACCGCGACCCGGTCTGTTGCGGAATCGGCTGCACGGATCGGAACCGCTGGCGCAGGGCCAGAGCGCGCGGCAGACTCACTTGTGGTTTTGCTCGCTGCGGCTGCCGCTGGTTCGGGCGGCTTCCTCCCAAGCAGGTGTCGTACTTCTTCATCGGTTGCGCCCAGAAATCCACGGCGTCCGGTTGCGCTCTTGCGCGGCTTGCTCGCCAGCAGGGCCGGATTAGGGGTTGGCGTAGGAGTCGGAGTGGCATCCCTATTGTCTTCCGTCGCGGTCGCAGCGGTCGCGATCGCTGGGGGCATGGCCGGTGGCTGCTGTCCGTTTGCGGTGAGAGGCGGCTGGGTGGGAGGGGTCCTAAACGGTTCCGGCTCGGGAACTCTGTTGTCCACTCGGCGCGCATCGCTGCTTGTCGCTGATTCCTGCTTCTGTGGGGAATCCGCGTTGGTGTCTTCCGACGGCTTCTTCTTTGGCTGGGTTCGCAGCTTGATGCCAAGGACGGTTCTGACCTCTTCCTCCGACGAGCCCATGTAACCCTTCTGGGCCGTGATGAGCATCTTGGCGGTGGTGCGATCGAGCAGGGCCTTGCCCGTTAGGAAGTCGGTGATCGCACCCTGTCCGTTCCACTCTTGGATGAGCTGAGCAATCTCGTTTGAGCTTAGTCCTCGCCTCAGTTCGAGAAACTCTCGCAGCAACGGATCAATGTCGAGAGGCTCTGCCATGGCTGTGTTCTACGCGTCCGACTTCCTTAGAGGATATCGCGCGAAGAATCCGCAGTTTTTAGAAAGTGCGATCTGTGCGGAACCACTTGGGAATCTGCTTGTGGCGGTTCGTGTGGCGACCCACAGAGTCAGCGCAGGAAAGCACAGTTGCTGAATCTTCCTACATCGAAAGGAACAAACTGAGCTGCAAAGCCTCGTCGGAGAACTCAGGGAATTTTGATGGGAGAGAGATGTTCAGATGAATCACCAAGGACAGACAGATCGCTGGCAAGCTGGCAAAGTCTGGTCCGCGTGGTGTGGAAAATTCCTTTGTCACCGTCGAGAACGAGTGTCAAGACAAGTGATGTCTCGAACGGTGGAGCGACCAAGATGTGGAAGATTCCACCCTGATTCACACACATGTCGAGCGGCAGTCCGGGGCGGTGTAGAGATCGCAGTAGCAACAGCTCGCTCAGTACCACGCTCGCCTGAGGCAGAAGTCCACGGTGGCCGTAGCTCCGATTCTGACGCATGTCGAGCAGTGCTGCCCCGAGACTGCCCGGCAGTTGCATCATTGCGTACAGGACCCGATCGTAGATCTGCGATTCACTTTCTGGGGCTGGCACAAAAACGCGATCCCACTCGCCGCCCTTCACTGGCTTGGCACTCGCCTTCGGTGTCACTGTCTCTGGCAGCATCGCGCCACTCGTTCCAGAGTGAAGCTGCGCCGGCAGGACGGATTCGAGAGTGAAGGTATAGATCGGTTCCTCCGGTCGATCGGCAGGCAAGAACAAGACGTCGGCTTGTGAGAGTCGAGAGATCTGCTCCAGCTTTCGCCTTAGCCAGGCTTCAATCGCACGTCGAAGATCGCGCTCGGAGGTGAAGCCTCGCTCGACCAGCTCGTGATAAAAATCGGTGCCGCGGTCTCGACAAGATTCCAGAACCTTGTCTACGGAGTCCGCCTGCATCTTCAACTCTTCGCCGAGCTGCTCGAAGAACGTCGCTGTGTCTTGGCTCACATAGGCCCAGGAGACCTTGCCTTGGCAGAATGTGATGTAGCCGACAGTGTTTCCTTCTCGGACTGCGACGTCGCCACCGCCGCTCGCTTCTGCTTCGCGCAACGCGTGAAGGAGACGCACCGAGAAACCTGGCTGCCTTTCAACGATCCGCGAAGCGACCCCAAGTCGCGCGAGGAGGATGTCTGGATGATACGGCTTGGGCAGAAAGTCGTCTGCTCCGGCTTCGAGTGCTTGGATGCGATGCTCGTCGGGATGTACGCCACTTATCATCAGAACGTGAACGTATCGATCCGTGATCTCCTGTCGGATTCGACGGCAGAGATCGAGCCCGTTGAGGTGCGGCATTTCCCAATCGAGCAGTGCAATCTGCGGCCCTCTCGGTCGGAGCAAGTACTGCATCGCCACTTCGCCGTCTGGGGCCAGGTCAACTTGATAACCGTGAGCGGAGAGTAGCTGTCGTAAAGACTCGAGATTGAGGGCGTCATCGTCTGCCACAAGCACGCGAACAGCAGCTTCTTGGACTTTGTCGGTCAAGATCTCCACCCCAAGCAGAATTCTGTGGCCGGTCAGCCTTGCTGCTACGTTATCACAACCGATGCAGCATCGGCGCTCAGTGTGCGCAATCGTTATGGCGTTTGCGGTACACGGCTTGCGCCAAATCGTACTGTGTGTGCGAAAGGGTGCGCGAAGGGAGGCGGTCAATCTTCCGCTTGTTGTGGGAACTGGCGGTGTGTCAGGACGGCCTGACTGGTGGGAAAATGAAGTAGCAAAAGTACTTCATTTTCAGTGGCTAGCGCGGGCGTGACGCCGACTGGCTATACAGCTTGATTCCTGTTGCCGCAGACCATACCCAGGCGATAACCCCGATTAGGATTCCCAGCCACCACTTTACAAGCAGCAGGGTCGGAAGTGCAGCGATGGCCATCGCAAGCTGGACGAAGCCTGTTCCATAGATTCCGCGCATGATCGTGCCCGAGCCCGGAATCACGAAGTTCATGACCATCTGCGTCATTCCCGCCGGATCGGCTCCTGCAGAAACGGAAGGGGTGACTGTGCGTCCGTCCGGAGGTTGAAGGGCATTGCTCTGCGGATTGACGAGCGCTTCACGATTTTCAGGCTTGTTCATGATGAGATCCATCTGCTGATCGAGTTCCGCAATCTCCCGCTCCGCACGCTGACTCGGCGTAAGCTGCTGCGAGCCACTTTCGCTGCTCTGCGTCTTCGGCCGGGCGGTCATCTGCGCTAGTTTTTCGCTCATGGTCGTGGTCCTGCCTTCGATTGTACGGCGGTGGGGCGGTATCGCTGTTTGGTCTACGATTCTTCGTCGGGAATCACCAAGTTGTAGGTCGCATGCGGCGTGACGATCGCGCTGTGGGTCTTTTGGCCCACTGTGCTGCCGGCAAACACCACGCTGCGACTGATAGCGACGCCTTGGGAGACCACAGCGCCTTCTCCGAGTACGACTTCGGGACCGACGACGGCTCCTTCAGACACGATGGCGCCGGCTCCGATGCAAACGGGACCCAGAATCGTCGCAGATTCTGAAACTTGGGCGCGTGGACTGATGCCCACAACCTGACCGGGCGGAAACGGCAGCTTCGCTTTTCCGCGCAGCACGTTCAGATTTCCTTGAAGGAAGCGCTCGGGCGTCGAGTGTTCGTGGAAGTAGCCCGGAATGATGTAGCCCGACAGCACTTCGCCCGCCTTGAGCGCTGGAACGTACCCTTGCCGGACAATGCACGATGTCTCGCCTCTGGGGAGCCGCAGCAGCAAGCTCGGTTCGACGATCTGAATCCCCGTAAACATGCAGCGGGTGAGCGGAGGCTTGGCAACTTGCGCGGGCGACCGCTGCCCGAGGATCGAGTGAATCCGGCCATCTCCATCGACTTCGACCGCACCCCAATCATCAGCATCAGGGGTTTCGCGCAGCACCATCGTCGCGGATGCTCCGGTGACGCGATGCAGCGCCAGCACGGCTTCCAGATCCACATCCACGACGAGCTTTCCGTTTATCACGACACAAGGTTCGCGGAAGTCGTGGGTCAGAAATTCCGCCATCTTGCGGACGCCACCGCCGGTCCCCAGAAGATGAGGTTCAGACGAGTAGTGGATGTCCATCCCGGCGTTCGCGCCGTTCCCAATCGTGTTGGTAATCAGGTGTCCTAGGTGGTGAAGGTTGATCGCAACTTCCTTCATTCCGTAGCCACGGCACAGCGACAGCGCATAGCTCAGTAGTGGATGGTTGCAGACGGGAAGTAGTGGTTTCGGCAGCTCGTCGGAGATTCCTCCCAGTCGGCTTCCCATGCCTGCGGCGAGTACCATTGCGCGCAGCGGTGTTGCAAAGATCCCTTGCATCAGTGTTCCTCAAAGACCACGAAGCGCCGATCTGCGACGGCACCACTGGCACGAAAATAAAAGCCGATCGGACCGACCCAGGCGATCACACCTCCGTCGGGACGATCTCGGACGTCGAGCAGACAGCCGAGCAGCAGCGCCTCGCCAAGCCCATGGCCGCGGTGCTTGTCGAGCGTTCCCATCGGACCAAACCAGCCGAGGCCACGGTTGTTTCCGTCATGCGCGGCAAAGGCAACCACGTCGCCGCTGCCATCGAGCGCAATGTGAACTGCCGGGCCTTCTGGAAGCTCGTCGGCATGTTCCGCCGCCTCGCCCCCAAGTGTCGGCCCGAGCGCCCGAGCGACCTCGAAAGACCAAACTGGCGCAAAGGACTGGCCGATCATCGTGAGGAGTGGCTCGACGTCTGGTGGGGTGGCTCGTCGGATCGTGTAGCCGTCGCGGGCTGCTTGCACGCAGAGCTGATCCAGTCGTTCCGCACGGACCAGCGGGTTGTCCTTGACCGGCGCACGCAGGTTGAGAACTTTGGCAGCCTCGTCGAAGCCGCGAGCCCGGAAAAACGCATGTCCGTCGAGGTAGCGCTCATCAACCCCCGGCGATAGATAGTTTCCCGGATGATCACCGACGCGCAGCTTGCCCACCGCTCCCTGCGCATCCATGTGTCGTCGGGCTTCCGTGAGAAGAGCGGTGCCAATTCCTCGTCGCTGAGCCGCTGGAAGGACCGCGAGGATCTTGATCCAGCGACCCGCTTGCGACAAGAGTCCAAGTAGCTCGCCACTCGGGGAAAACGCGCCGACATTGTGACGATCTCGACGGTGATTGCTGGCAAAAAGCTTCTCTCTGGCTGCCAGCGCACCGAGGTCGTGAGGCAGCGCCGCTCCAAGCAGCGCGGACGCCGCTGGCAAGTCCTCTGGCCGCAGCGCCCGAATCTGAAGCTCCGGCCTCACGGATTTTCGTTGTCCTCGGTGAAGATGCCGCTGCGACGTCCGGTGCGGTTGTACTTGAAGGCATACAGCGCGCCCATCAGCGCGGACAAAGGCAGAATCAGCCACGACAGACCAATCACCAGCCACTTGCTCAGCGATAGCATCAGAAAAAATGCCACCGACGCAATCGCCGCTTCCTGCAGCGGGGCGGCGTAGAACCAACCAAACGGACCGAGCAGACCGAGTGCTCCGCCGAGCGCCACATTCTTTTCGCCCTGCATCGAGCCCGACGACAAGATCGCACTCGCTGGCAGTTTGCGCAGCGCCGTGCTCACGAACTTGCCCTCGACCTCTTCCTTCAGCGCCCGAAGATGCGAATCGAGAAGCTGGCCGCACCGACTACAGCGAGATCCTGCCGCCGATGCGCGTTTGCAGGCGGTGCAGCGGGTCAGCTCTTTGGGGCCACTGCTCGGACGCTTGCTGCCACAGACGTTGTAGAGCAGCTCACCGTCGTCGTCGGTATCGAAGTCGAGCAGGCCATCTCGAATCATCTCGTCGAGCCACTTGTCGGCCTGGCTCGCTTTGACGCCACTATAAAAGACGATGTTTGCACGGGTGAGCGGGACTCGCGTCGTCATCGCCAGCTCAAGGACTGCTTGCTCGAATTCTTGCGGCCTCACGATCACCTCACTGCGGTCGAGAAAACCAACAGCACAGTAGCGGAACGACGCTACCAGTAGCTACAAGATACCGGCTTCTTCACGACGCGACAAACCTCGCGATCGCGGAGTCGCTGTCCCTTTTCAATGTGCTGCGATCGAATGCGCCTGTCTCGAGCGACGCGTCTTAGACGGAAGCACGAGAAACAGATCGCCCGGAAAGTTGGTGTGCGCTGCGGCGATGCGGGCAGGCTCTCCGCTGCCCATGAACAGGTCGACGCGCAGTGGCCCGACAATCGCGGCGCCGGTATCCTGAGCAAGCACCAGCCGCGCCGTCGATTTTCCCTCGCGCGAACCGTCGTCCTTCTGGGTCGCAACCTGCGTGCGCAAGAGCAGCAGGGCTCCCATCGGAACGTGCCTCGGATCGATGGCAATCGAGCGCCCCGCGACCAGCTCTCCGAACTTTCCCGTGCCGCGAAGCGGTGTCTCCTTGAAGAACACAAAGTGGGGATTTTTGCCCCAATACTCGCGCAGCACTTCGGGGTGCGTGGTGACGAAGGCTTGGGTTTTGCTCTGACCCGGCGGCGGCTGAAAGTCGTCGGGAATTCGCTTGTCCTTGACGAGCAGCCGCAGCGGATTTTGGTACGGATGTCCGTTGTGACCGTCGGTGGTCAGGTTGATTTCGCTGCCATCCTCAAGCGCTATTGTCGCAGAACCTTCGATGTGGATGTGCAGCGCTTGCGACAGCGTCTCGAGGTAGACGATCTCGAGATCTTTTTCACTGAGCGCGCCCTTCAGGATCTCAGCCGTCGGTTGGTTGACGAGCTTTTCGTCGCTGGGTCGCCGATAGAGCGGGACTTGGAACGAGCCTTGTCGTTTTCGTGAGCCGCGAATCACCGGGTGGTAATACGCCGTGACATGCGCCTTGCCGCGCGCCACCGGTTGCAGCTTGAGCTTTTGCGAGAGCAGTCGACAAAGCTCGTTTTTCCCTCGCTGGGCCGCTCGCAACATGGGCACAAGCAGTCTTTCAACGTACGCTTGGTTGCTCAGCTTCTGCCGACCGACTGCGAACCGTGTCTCGTCGGGTTCGGAGCGCAGCGACTGTAGCTCTCGCTCGATTGCCGTCACCAGCGTCTGCGGTTCCTGATCGTCGCAGGCTGGGCTTGATTCAGGCGGAGGGCGCGAAGCCAGAGACTTGGCGTGAATCGGCTCCGCAGTCAGAAGCAGCAGCAGCGAAAAAAACAGTCTGCTCCGCATCGGTGAACTACGCCTAGTTCGCTCCCTGCTTGATCCACTGCTGCACGGCCAAAAGTGCGGCAGAGCCGAGCGCTGGATTGCCCTCCGCTGGCATCGGATCACCAATGATGCGAGTGAATGATCCCGTCGCCAGCAGCTTGCGCAGCAGATAGCTTCGTTCCGGTTGTCCCGGCTGGACAAGGCGCAATGCTTCCGGCGAACCGACGGCGCTCGCACTCACCAGATAGCTGCGGACAGACGGCGTTGCGACGGAAAGATCGAGGTTGCGCGCGGCCACCTCTCCGACGGCCTGGGCCGAGTGACAGCCCGTTGCTGCGCAGTAGGTCTTCAGCTGACCCTTGGTTCCGATGATATCGGCCAAGGTCAGCGTCGGGTCGGCTGGTGTGGCTGGCAAAACGGAGCTACCGGTGCGAAACGTCACTCGGTAGTTTTTGTCGAGCACGACGCCCGCAAGAGACTTGATGCTGGTCCCGACGTCCATCTGATACTCGGTATTTGGAGTCAGGCTGGCTTTGGGCCTTAGCACCAGCTTGCGTTCCACCATGTTGTGCTCGATGAGGTTCTCGATCGGGCTGCCTTTGCCTCCAACGCGAATCGCGACGAGCCCGCCCGTGTCAGGATCAACGATGTCCGAAAATGCGATGGTGACGACTGGATTTACAGGCTGAGGCATGTCGATCGGACTGCTCAGCGTGACGCCGAGCATGGTCATCGCCACATCGCTTGGGACGGGAATCGGCTCTTCGGTGGAAGGAAAACTGCAAGCGGCCAAGGACAACCCGAGCGCAAACACTGCGGGAGAGGTGATGGCGGATCGTCTGGCGCTGCGACCGGCGGAACGGGAGGCCGGTTGAGGAGAATCAAACTGCGGACTGGCTTGTCGAGGCTGCGGAAGGAATCGGTGCAGGAGAGAGCCCATTAGCTCTCAGTGTACATGCGGATCTGCTCACGGATCACTTCCTCATTGATCCCGGTGCGGAGGTGTTCTTTGAGGCAGTCCGCCAGCGTAATCATCATCTCAGCGGTCGAGCGGCTTTCGATCAGCTTGGCGCGGAGGTGTTCCGCATCACGGCTTTTGTCGTCCCGAAGGAAATCGCGGACCATGTCCACGGACAGATCGCCCTGAAAGTCGAGCATCAGGTTGTCGAGCAAATAGTTGATGAGGGCGTTCACATCATCCTCCACAGGGGCGGTATGGTTTACGAAGCAAAGACAGCACGGATTTAGTATTGATATCACGCTCTTAGCCACTTGTGAACAGTCCCCTTTCGCCGTACGCTGCCTGCCGCCCTTGTCTAACCTAAAAAATCTCCAGAACTGGTCGACGGCCTGGGGTTGCCGATCGTGATAGCGCTGCTCTTGCCGCTGGGATTGTTTCTTGGGCTGCTGCTCAGTGTGTGGCGGTCTGGCAGCGACATGCCTTCTGAGCGCGGAGCGCGGGGTACGCCCGGCAGACCGGGCTTGAGCAGGTCCGGCGGCTTTGTGCACTGGCTTCTGTCGTCTCCTTTGCGCGCTTCGTTTTGGCCCGTTTTGTCGTTGGCGATCGGGGTGTGGCTACCGGCGGCTCTGTGTATCTATCGAGAGTCACCGGATTGGTCGTTGGCCTATCTGATCCCGCCGGAGCGTGCGTCCCCGGTGGTGCTGGCTGCGGTCTTTACGGTGCTTGCGCTCACCATCCCGTCGGGTTTTGCGGTTGGCCTGTTTTTTCAGTATCGACTCGCGCTGCTTGCGTTGTCCGCGAATCGTTCACTGCTCCACCTTCGTTTGTGGCGCGCCACGCCCGTGCTGCTGCTCGTGGGTTTGGGCTGCGGAATCCTCGGCTTGGTTCGGCTGTGGGCGGATCGACTTTTGTGGCTTGGCTCGTATGCTGATTTCCACGATGGTCGTTGGCTGCTGCTCCCGCTGTGGGGCGGCGGTTCGTGTTCGCTGCGAGTGGTTACCGTCGCAGGAGTTTCGCTGGTCGCAGTGGGTGTCGGACTTGCTCTGACGGTGAAGGCGCTGCACCTGGCACGAGAGACGGCCTTGCGGGCGCTCTCGGACGACGACGTTGTCGGTTCCTTGTCAAACCCAGGCAAGTAGCGAACGTTGTCGACGACAGCCAAGAACGGCAGCTGAACTCAAAGAATGCGCTTTGCAGCACATCTCACGGAAAAATCGTAAGTATTGACGGGTGCCTTCGCCCCCTGATACCGTGTCGCCTATGACAGGAGTATCGCGTCTGCTCGCGCTAAGTGCTCTGCCCTGGCTGGCTCTGTGCTCGGCTTGTGGTCCAGTTACTTATGTATCTCGGGTTACGTTTGGTGCGACCGGTGAAATCGCTGAAGTGAAGGCCAGCAAGTCGGACGGCATGGCACCGTACGAATACACGGCTGCGGTCGAATATCACCGGCGAGCCAAGGAACTGGCTGGCTACGCTCGATTCCACGATGCCAACAACTTCGCCAAGAAGGCACGCGAGCTGGCCGCCTCCGCCAAGACGGTGGCGCAGAAGCGGACCAAGAACCGCGCGCTGCCGATCTTTGACCCGAGTGATCCGAGCCTGTTTATCACGCGGGATGGCCTTGTGAAGCGCAAGTCCAGCCTCGAGTTCGATACTGAGAAGCCCCCGATGCTTGACTCGGAAAAACCACCCCTCACGGGTCCGACGGGCAATGAGCAGAAGGGAGGGGTCAAGTAATGCGTCGCTCGCCTTTGAAAGTTCTGCTTCTGGCCTCGGTGCTGCCGCTGATGACCGGCTGCCCGGGTTCGACGCTCAAGCGAGAGCTGGCCGGAATCAAACAGACCATCGATACCGCGCGCAAAAATGGCGCGTACCTCTGTGCTCCGGTCGAGCTGGCGATGGCCGAGTCGCATCACGACATGACGGCCGCCGACCTGTACTACGGCGATTACTTTTCGGCCAAAGATCACCTGGCGATCACCAAAGACAACGCCGAGAAGGCGATGGCCAAGACGCCACCGGATCGCTGCGCATACAAGGAAGAGAAGTCGGTCATCGTGCCGAAGAGCGGCGACGCGGACGGCGACGGTATCAAGGACGAACTGGACAAGTGTCCCGACGAGCCGGAGGACAAGGACGGCTTCGAGGATGAGGACGGCTGCCCCGAGCTCGACAACGACA
>CAYTGC010000014.1:0-40076 GCA_964437195.1 uncultured Myxococcales bacterium
CGAGGATGGTGTGGCACCCCATGCAGTTGTTCTTTTCCCAGAGCTTTTTGCCCTGTTTCACCGATTCGGTCAGGTTCGCCTGTTTGGTTTGCTCCGGGATGCGACCCAGGGTGTCCACCGTGAGACCAATGAAGACGGCCGCGCAGACAAAGGTTCCACCTAAGAAAAAGGCTCGGGCTGCGGATTTCGATAGCATGTTCGGTGTTTGTCTACGGGCTTTTGGTCGATATGAGGCGTCAGGCAGGTTTCATATCGCCTCGGTTTGGCTGGGCTACGGCCCGTCTGCGATCCAGCTTCTGACTCCACGTCTAAACCGGACACCGCCCCGAAGCAAGTGACTTTGGTCACCTACTTGGACTTCTGTCACCAAATCACTCGATCGTGCGTCGTGAAAGTCAGGCCTCAGCCGGCAAGCTGGGTGTAGAGCGCGGTCAAGATGGTCGTAAGCCGCTGGGGATGAGACAGCACTTGGTAGTGACCGGGGCCGAACATCTCGGCAAGGTGGGCTTTGGCTCGGCCATCAATCGCGAGCATCCGAACGAACATGCCCTTGGCCCGGGCTTCGCGGATGGCTTGCCTACAGTCGGCGATCCCGTAGCTGCCCTCATAGCGATCGTAGTCGGTCGGTTTGCCGTCGCTTATGAGCAATAGGAGTCGCTTGCGTGCCGAGACTTTGCCAAGCTCTGCGGTGGCGTGACGCAGGGCGGGACCAATCCGGGTGTACCCGCACGGCGCTTGGCTCAGCAGTCGTGGATAGGCCGATTCAAACGGATCGGAAAAGTCCTTGTAGCGAATGTAGCGGCAGTCATCGTGGGTGTTCGAGTAAAAGCCTGCGATCGCCACCTGGTCATCAAAGCGCATAAGGACATCACCAAGGACGATGAGCGCCTCGCGCGCCAGATCCATCACCCGATGGTTTTCGACCCAAGAGTCCATCGACATCGACGAATCGACGAGCAGAAGCGTCGCCAGATCGCGATGGGCCAGTCGCTGCTGAAGGTACAGACGATCGGGCGGCGTGTGTCCGGCGCGCAAGTTGGCATGTCTGTCCACCAGGGCCAGAAGGTCTAGCTCTGTCCCCTCAAGCTGGCGGTTGACCCACTTGCGGCTTTGGCGCAGGACAGCCAAGCGCCGCAAAAGCTCTGTGCTCGATCGCTTGTGTGCAGTCCGAACTTTGGCAAGGTAGCTCCGCAGATCTGCATCGGCGATCGTCTTGTCGGCCCGACGAATCAGGACCTGACAGAACTCGGGTCGATATCTGTGCTTGGCCTGATCCCACTCATCGTAGCGGATGAGCGTCTCGCTTGGGCTCTGCTCTTCGACGATCTCGGTGGCATCGACATCCACATCGACATCGGCGCGGTAGATCGACTCGGTGCGCTTGTGACTGCGAATGACGTTGCGAAGATCCAGCTCTTTGAGCGCATCTGCGTGCTCGGCCAGCTCGTCTTCTCCATCGAGTGGCTTCTGTCCACCGCGGTAGTCATCCGCCGTCTTCACTTTTTCAAATGCATGGGTCAGCGGATTGTCGGCAAGCTGGTTTTGGTCCAGCTGGAGCTTGCGCACGCGCTGCCGGACCTTCTTCGATAGCTCGGTACCCGTCGGAAGCGCGTCCTCTTTGATGACCTGTTTGGGAGTCGGTTTGGGCTCGCTCACAAGCTCCTTTGGCAAGAGGAGCCCGACCAGCTTGAGTTCTTTCGGCAGATCGGCCACGAGCGCCCGCTGCTCACTGAGGATCCACATCGCCTGGGGCAGCGCACGAAGGGCCTGCGCGATCGTTTGGATCGACAGAGAAAGCAGCTGCGAAAGTGCAGCCTGCCGCGAGTCATCAAGCGCAAGGTGCGAAAAAGGCAGTCCAAGCTGGGCGCGCAGCCATGCGGACAGAAGGACCGATTTGGGGTCGGTGTTGGCGCTGCTCAGAGAAGCGGACAGGGACAGCAGCTCTCGATGCTGCGGAAGCTCGGAATCGAGACTCCGCAGCACCGATGGAATCAGCAGCAAAGAGACGACGCACTGCTCCATTTGCGACAGAGTCTGGCCGCTTGGCAAAAACAGATCCAAAGCCAGCACCTGACAGCCATAGACGGTTCGCCACAACAGGGCGCGCTGGTTGTCTTCGACCTGCGTACAGATGTCCATTTTCGACGGCAGATAGATCGCTGGACCACTTGTTCCGCCCACGCCTTCTGCTTCCTTCACCTGCAAGGAAGTAGAAGACAGCGCGCGAGCAAAAAAGGTCAGTCGGGTTCGCGCCGCTTCAAGTGCCACCGCGCTGGGCGAGTCTTTGTCTTTGCCAGAAAAGATCTGCTGCAAAAACCGGAATCCCCAGCCAAAGAGCTTCTCATCGAGACTCATGGGAGAGACTCCCTTTTCAAAGAATCAGTGCCGCCAGATCACGCAGGGCAGATATCGTGTCCAGATCGTCGGTGAGCGGCTGCACAATCGCCACGTCTGCGGCCTGCCGTGGATTGAGTCCACTTGCGATAAGCCTCGCTGCGCTGACCAAAAGTCGGGTCGAGACCGCTTCCGTCATCCCGAGCTCTTGCATGCCGCGAATCTTGCTGGCGAGGAGCACCAGCTTGTTCGCAGTCGAGAGGTCTACCGACGTTTCTTTCGTCACGATCTCCGCTTCTACCGCTTTGTCGGGATAGCCAAACTGAAGGCTGACAAAGCGCTGGCGAAGCGACGGTTTTAGCTCTTTGAGCCGCTGCTGATAGCCCGGATTGTAGCTCACCGCCAGCGCAAACTCAGGGGGCGCAGCCAGCGTCTCATCCCGCCGATCGAGAAAGAGCTGTCGCCGATGATCCGACAGCGGGTGCAGGACCGCAATCACATCCTCGCGGGCTTCCGCGATCTCATCCAGATAAAGGAGGGCCCCGGTGCGCACGGCCCGAACCACGGGTCCGTCTTGCCACACCGTGTCACTGCCTTGCACCAGATATCGCCCGAGCAGATCGGCAGAAGACGTGTCTTCATGACAAGCGACCGTCACCAGCGGACGACCCAAGCGATGTGCCATGTACTCGACGAAGCGACTCTTGCCGCAGCCGGTCGGTCCCTTGATAAGCAGTGGCAAACGCTGTGCGTAGGCGTGTTCAAAGACGGTGACTTCACTTGCGAGCGGACGATAATAAGGAACCATGGGCGTGACCTATATGAAGCATTTAGCTTGCTTCATATGTTCTATAGCGCTGCGCTTGAATGGGTGATGTGACTGTTGTCGCAACCGAGAGGGAAAACCTGGGATCACTTAGGAATCGGACCCTTCCTGCTCGGCGAGAATCGCTTCCAAGCTGGGGATGACGCAGCGCTTTCCCTCCAGCCGGATCAGGCTCTCGGCGTGGAGGCGCGAGAGATTGCGCGACACCAGCTCGCGCACCGTTCCGATATGGGATGCGATCTCTTGGTGGCTTTCGGTCAGACCAAACTCCGCGGTGTCCCCGCTGCGATGCTGCTGGGCGCGGCGCAAAAGGAAGCCAATCAGGCGGTGCCGCACGGTCGTAAACGACAGCTCTTCCACCAGCATGACCAGACGGCGCAGTCGCCGCCCGACGACTTTCAGAACCTTGAGAGAAACCGCCGGATGCGCAAGGCAGAACTGCCGCAGCTTTTGCGAGCCCAGAAACAACACCTGGACATCGCTCATTGCGCGAGCAGACGCCGGATACGGGCCGCCATCGAAGACGGGCAGCTCGGCCACCGAGTCACCAGGCCCTTCCATGCTTAGCACTTGCTCGCGACCGCTGCTCGCGACCTTGTAGAGCCGAACCGTGCCGCTCAGGATCACGAACATCCCTTCGCAGTCGTCTCCCTCGGTGAACAGCTCGTCGCCTGCGCGGTAGCGGCGTGCCACTGGGATCTGTTCCAGTGCAGCCAGCTCCACGTCGGTAAGATCGGCGAAGAGCTGGGTTTTGTGCAAACAGGCGGTGATGGTCGTGCTGCTCATGGCCGCGATAGTATCGGTTTGCGCGGCCCGGGGCTCAAATAAGAAACGCAGCCCACAGAAAATCTCCCTGCCCAGGGTGTGACCGGCGTGGCTGTGACAAAAGTACAGGTTCTATTCTGTCGTCGGAGCCATGGCTTTTTGGGTGCACTTTGTGGCCTGCGGGCAGCGCATTCGATTTGATCGAATAAGAAGCAAGAGAAATACTACATATTCATGGAAAGCCATCGGCCGATCGGCGTCTTTGATCTGACGCTTCGCTGCCCGCTGCGGTGTGAGCACTGCTACATGGACCTGGGGCGCTCGCGCTGCAAGGATCTGCCCGAGGCGGTGTTTCTCGAGCGGCTCAAGCGAATCAAGGCTGAGCATGGAGTTCGATCGGCGTTTTGGGTGGGTGGCGAGCCGATGCTGCGTCCCAAGCTGCTGCTCAAAGCGATGTCGCTGTTCGAGCGCAACGCACTTGCCACATCGGGCGTCGTGTCACTCCCACCGGAGATTGCACAGCGCGCGGGTGTCCTTATCTCGGTCGATGGACCTGCGGAGCTCCACGACGGACTGCGCGGCAGCGGTGCGTATGAGCGGACCCGAAAACAAGTGCGACTTCTCAGCCCACAGCGCTTTTCCCTTTCCACCACGCTCACTGCACAGAATGCTGGAGCCATCGCGCACCTTGAGGAGCTGCGCGATGATCTCGGGGCGCAAGCCGTTCTTGTCGGATTCTATGTTGGCAAACCAGGATCTGCGCTTCGCATCGACGGAGCCGCACGACAGAAGGCGATTGACTCCCTGTGCGAGCGAAAGCAGAAGCAGCCAGATCTGATCCTCAATACACTGGCGTCGCTGGAAGCCTTTCGCGAAGGCAATACCCTCATTCCAGATCACTGCATCTACCACGACACCGCGCTGGCATTTGACAGTCGGCTCAAGCAGAAGACACCTTGTACGTTCGGGGCGCAAGCGGACTGCTCGCTGTGTGGTTGTCCGGTGGTGGCGCTGCAAGCCGCCTGGCGCAGCGGCGATACCCAGAGTCAGTCTGTGCTTCGCAATCTGTTTCCACTTGCGTAGTCCAGTTGTGACACAAGTTACTGTGGGGCGCTTGGGCTTTCGCTACCAACGTGAAGCAGCTGCAGTCTGCATCCAGACACCCTTTTTAAGGAGTCTCCCATGTTCGGTAGGTATCGGGTCGCTTCGCTGTGCGGTTCACTCTTTTTCTGTCTGGCCTGTGGCCCGAGTGTGCCGGAAGCAGATCCACACGCATCCCACACAACGTACGAGTGCAATACGCCGGAAGACGAGACAGCGGACGCTGATGTGACCATCGACGCTTCGCTAAACACCATCAGTCCCGATGGTCGTGTTCGCATGTCGGTCAGTACGTTCGGGGGCGATGTCCCCGGACCGGTGATCGAGTTTTTGGTTGGGCAGACCCGGCGGATCAAGCTGCGCAATCACACCGACATTCCGATCGGACTGCACTTTCTGGGACTGTCCTATCCGGTCCAAGAAGACGGCACCCATCTGTATCCGCACAGCATCGTGAATCCGGGCTGCGCTCATGTCTATCCCGTCACAGCCAAAGCCCCCGGTGTGTTTCCGTTTGTCGATCACCTGCATCCCATCCAAGCTCTCTCACTGGGTCAGTACGGCGTCTCGATCGTGCGTGCCCAAGGGGAAGAAGCCGTCGATCGCGAGTACGTTCTGTTTATGGGAGAGCTAGGAAAGGAGTCTTCCGGCAGTCACGAGGAAGAGGAAGAGCAGGGCGGTGAGCGTCGCTTTTTCATGACGTTCAACGGTCGCACAGAGTCGTCACCCCTCAGCATTGAGCAAAAATCCAAGCAGTCGATTCGGACGACCGACTGGCCCAAAAGCGCCGTTGGGGATCGGGTTCGGATGCGGATTGTGAACGTGTCTCCGTCGGTGTTTCATACCTTTGGGCTGCACGGCTACAACTTCTGTGATCGCGGTGGCGTGATAAGTGACACCGGAGTCTGTCCAAGTGGTGGTCGTACCCAGAACATCGTCAATCTGTCGCCGCTGGAGGGTACCACCGTCGATCTTCGGACCACAGCGCCCGGTCGCTGGATGTATCACTGTCACATCATTGATCACGTCGAAGAAGGGATGCTTGGTTACTTCGACGTGCAGTGATCGAAGGACTAGGCGGAAGCCGTGCTGGCGTCGCGTCGTCCTCGCCATAGATGGACCAGCAGCGTCAGCACAAGTCCAGATAGGAATGCGCCCACCAGATACGTCCCCAGCTGCGGAAAGCTGTGCGTCGTGAAGTTGGCAACGTCTTTGGTTCCCAGAATCACCGGTGTAAACGGCTTCACTTTCACCGGCGCTTCCTTCGACAGATCGTGGCCGTAAAGATAAAGCTGGTAGACAAAGCGTCCGAACGCAAACGTGCCGCCATACAGGGACAGCACCGTCAAGTCGACGAGCGCGCGCACATCCCCAATCAGTGCCACCCGCAGCGTCAGCAGCGCGAGCACACCGATGAAGAACGGCAGAAAGTCCAGATCCGCAAACGAGCGCTGATCCAGCTTCCGCATCCCAATGTAGTGGTTGAGTGTGTTGATCTCATCGATGTCATGGCCATCGTTGCCACCGACGATCTTGTACGCGTAGATGTCCATCTGGAGACCTTGCGGATACTGCGGCGCTTCCATGCTGATTTTCCACAGGGGAAAGTTCAGCGACAAAAGCAGCGGTACGATCAAGGTAAGAAGGATGACACGCGACGCAGGCAAAAGGGGCCGCGCCAGGAACTCGTAGAACTTCGATAGATAGAGCTTCATGGGAATCACACCAGATCAGAAGAACGGAACGACTTCACGGCTGCGGCAAGACACAGTCCGCCAAACAGGGTCGGCCAAACGAGTCCAAGCGCGAGAAGCAGGTTGGCACCCAACCGATTGGCCAGATAAAAGCCGACCGGTCCTAGCGTAGACAGCTCGGGCTCGACGGCGGATAGGAGTGCAAGACGCGCTGCTTGGACCGGATTAGCTGCCGAAAGGACAAAGATCGATGCGGCAGGCAGACGAAGCCGAAGCAGGATTCCGATCAGACCGAAATCGAGCAGGAGCACCGCAAGCAGAAACGCAAGCAGCATGTAGATCATCGCCCGCGTCTGTGACCGCACCGTCGTCGAGATAAAGAGTCCAAGTCCCGTGAACGCAAACAGCAGCGAAGCGGAAACCAGCAGGGAACGCAAAAGGAATCCCCACGGAATCGGCTGGTGCAAAAGGACCTTGAGGAGAAGACAGCAGAGCGAAAGCAGCGTCGCCAGCGGAAGGAGCAAAGAGAGGTAGCGCACCGAAGCAACCGCCAGAAAGTAGCGACTCCGATCGAGTGGATGGGAAAACAGAAGCTCCAGCGTACCGTCGAGCCGACTGCTGACAATCACTTGCCCGGTGGCCATCAGCGCAAGCAAGGGCAGTAGCAAAAGCAGTGCGTGAACCAGGGACAAAAGGACTCGCCCGGTTCCTGCAAAGCCCAAGATGCTAGATTCCCGCAGCCCGACAAACACGAACCCCGCGCACAGCAGTCCGTAGAGCACAAGGCACAGGAGCAACCAGCGCGAGCGCCGAACTTCTGCAAGGTCGAGCCGTACAACGGAAAGGAAGCCGCGCCGGGCACTCGGTGGATCGGTCTTGACCGCAGTCAAAAGACTCATGGCGCTTTCCCTTTGGACTGCACGCGCTGGCTGGCTTCCGCCATGGAAAGGGCTGCGGCTGTTCCTTTCGGAACGGCCCCTAAATTGTATCCCATGGGTGTTGGATCGACGGAAACGAAGCCAACTTCCGCTTCTGAAAGCCAGCGATCTTCGTGCAGATGGTGAAAGTAGATGGCATGTACATCGCGCCGAGATTTCTGCTGATACTGCATAAGACAGCCGGGATCATCGAAGTTTAGGATGTCCCCTTGCTGGGTCTGAAGCTGCGCGGCAAAGCGCGGCTCACCAACATGCATGTGACAGTGGGCGCAGGCTTCCTTGTCCCAGACGATCGGAACCGGGCCACTCGGCAGCCGCGACAGAAAATGCAGCGTCGCAAACAGTCCGCCGCCAAGGGCAAGCAGAAAGGACACGATCAATACCAGGCGCTTCATCCGTACACCTCGGAAGACAAGACCTCGACGATGTTCACACCGCGC
Source organism: uncultured Myxococcales bacterium (assembly GCA_964437195.1). Taxonomy (GTDB): domain Bacteria; phylum Myxococcota_A; class Polyangia; order Palsa-1104; family JAEUJZ01; genus JAEUKA01. Next base: position 8,099 of record CAYTGC010000014.1, read on the forward strand.
TGGCTCAGAAATTCTGCTACGGGGCCAAAGTAGGTCGACTTTCCTTCCGCCAGCACCAGGACATGATCGACAAGCTGACGGACTTCTTCAAGCCGATGGGAACAGAGAAGGAGTGTTGCATCCTTGGTATGACTTGCATACATCCGAAAAAACAGCTCGCGCGATCGCGCGTCCAAGCTGGCGGTGGGTTCATCCAGAATGTACAGCGACGCACGGCTTGCCAGCGCCAGCGCGATCAGCAGCTTCTGTTTCATGCCTCCGGACAGATTCCGCAGTGGTCGTTTTTGCAGCGCGTCCAGATCGAGCGAAAGCTCGGTGCAGATCTCTTTCACGCGATCAAAAGGAATCCCACGGAGTCCACACACCGTCGAAACAACCTCTGAAACAGGGGCCCCCAAGTTCGGCGCAGTCTGTGGCACATAGCCGATGTTGGGAAGCAGGCGTGCATGGTCGAGGAATGGATCACGACCATCCAGTCGGACCTTGCCTTCCGCGGCCAGAAGACCAAGCAGAACGCGCACCAGCGTCGATTTGCCCGAGCCGTTTGGACCCACGAGACCGACGCGCTGGCCGCTGCTGATCCGTAGCGTCAGGCCGCGCAGGACCTCGGTTTCGCCAAATCGCTTGCGTACATCGTGCAGCTCAATTTCCACGGTTTGGCTCCGCCGAGAGGATGCGCAAAAGAGGCCTTCTGTCGACCAGCACCGCCTGCGGACGCAGCAGCGGAACGATGTAGCTCAGCGCTTCGGTGAGCCGCAGTGCCGGTGTGCCACGCAGGACTTGTAGATCGGGGAATCGCTCCAGCAAATCGTTGCTCAGGCTGCGCAGCTCATAGGGGACATCACCAATGCCGTCTCCGTCGAAGTCAAAGCCAACATAGTCGTCCCAGTCGTTGCCTTCCCAATCGGTGCCGAGCGCATCACCTCCGCCTTCGACCCGAACCTGGACCTGGTTGTCGTGGAAGGTGTTTGCGAAAAATCGATTGCCGCGCTGGCTGCTGTGAAATACCACCGCTGCATCAGACAAACGGAAGATGTTCCGTGTAAAGACATTCTTTTGGTGAAGTTGAATCGGAGAGGTGTCTAGGTAAACCGACAGGGTGTTGCGCAAAAGGATGTTGTCTTCCACGGTCAGATCGCCAGACTCTTTGACCCCAAGGCCCATTCCGGCTGCTCCTCCCGACGCTGCTACCAGATTCTCGCGAAACTTTACATTGTGGCTATACATCACGAATGTGCCCACGACATTTCCGAGCGAGCGATTGCGCTGCATCGTGATGTCGCGGCTGTACATGAGGTGCATTCCGTAACGACTGCGGGTGATCAGGTTGTCTTCGATGGTGATGCGCTGGCTGTAGCGGGTGACCAAGTCGCGTGCATCGCGTACAAAGTTTCCACGCAGCACCGAGTCCTGCGCTTCCCAAAAACGAATTCCGTCACCTCGAAGCCCGAACGGAAGATCGGTGCGACCGCGAATGTCACAGCGGGAAATGATCGCTCGCTTTGATTTGTCGACGAGGACTCCGAATGTGGCGCCTTCGACTTTGACATCATCGACCACGGTGTCTTCGCCTTCGACTTGGACGCCGGCATCGAGCTTGTCAAAGCGGGGACCGCTTCCGCTCACCGTGATACCAAGCAGTCGCGAGCCCTTTCCGTGAACGCGTACGGTCGTGCCTTCCCCACCAGAAAACACCACCGCCGAACGTGGCCCCCACAGCGTCTGCCCTCGGCTGATTCGAATCGGACCAGAATAGCGGCCCGGTGATAGACAGAAGGAAGAGGAGTCTCGGGCTGCATCAAGCAGCGGTTGCAGCGCGGTTCCTGCTGCGACTTCCTCGCATGATGCTGGACGCGGTGCGGCGGGATGCGGAGGCGCTTCGGTCGGGATGGGAGAAGGAGGACGCGTGCACGCAAAGATCCCGCATGCGAAAGCGATGACTGTGATCTTTGCGTACACCGCGCCCCTTCACACTTCTTCTACTTGGTCTTTGGCGCGGGCTTGGCCGCCGGCTTGGCACCCTGCGCGTCCTTGGGCTCGACGAGGAAGTAACCCGCCATCTCCAAGTGCAGCGCCGAACAGAACTCGGTGCAGTACAGCGGATAGACACCAGGCTTGTCGGCCACGAGCGTCACGTTCACATGCTCGCCGGGTTCAAGCGACAGGTTCACGTTGTAGCTTCCGATCGCAAAGCCGTGCGTCGCGTCCTTTGCTTGCTCGACGTTGGTGATGTGGAAGTGAACGGTCTCGCCTTCCTTCACGCGTACGATGTCGGGCGTAAAGTGGCTCCGCACCGCAGTCATAAAGACGTGAACGCCGTCTTGCTTGCGCTCGATCCGTTCCTTGCCGCCCATCGTGGCATTGGGATCGACTTGACCGCTCACCGGGTCGGTGCCGATCGGCTTGTACACATCAATGGCCTTGATCTTGTCGGCCTTGATCATCTGCGCATAGTGTGGCTCGCCGAGCGGCAGCGGCATATCGTACAGGAGCTGAAGCTTCTGCCCGCTTAGATCGACCAGCTGGAAGTTCTGTGGAAGCAGTGGTCCCACGTCGGTGAAGCGATCAATCGCCCACTTGTTCATCGCGACCAGGTACTTGCCGTCCGGGCTCACCGTGTCGCCCTCTGCTGCCGAGATGTGACCGATGTTGTAGTGGGTTGACAGCTTCTCGATCACCTTCAGATCTTTGAGCGACCACTTGGCGACTTTGGACTCGATGAACACCGAGGTATACGCATTCCCTTCGGCATCGAACTGCGTGTGCAGCGGTCCAAGACCTATCTCACACTGACCCCGGATCGAGTCTTGGAAGGCGAGGATGGGAACTCCGTACGGATCCTTGCCTTGGTACTTCTTGGCATCGATGAGCGCCTTGATCTTTTCGAAGCTGTAGACCGTGGCATGGGTATCGAGCTTGCCACCGACGACAATTTCCTTTCCATCAGGCGTCACATCCACACCGTGCGGACTCTTGGGCTCCGGGATAAAGTGCAGGATGCCTTCATCGATCGCGGTCTGCAGGCGAATCACTTTCATGTCGCCCACTTGTTCCGCCTTGCCCGCTTGGAAGACTGCTTCCGCCTTCTTCCAGTTTACGACGTGCAGATAGTCCATGTCGCTCTGCGACGCGCCGGACTCCAGCGACGGCTTTCCTTCCATGTTGCCGCCAGTCGCACGCTCGGTGTTGATCGAGTTGAAGAAGGCCCAGCCGTCTGATGCCAGCTTTCCGGCGTCGGCCAGATCCTGCATGTAGGGAGGGAACTCGATCGCGAACGACTTGTCCCGATCCAGACGGCCTTTCTGGCGATCGAACTTCCAGAACACGCCCGCACCGCGGTACTCATCGTTGAACTTGTCGATGTCGGCGTACTTGCCACCGAGCGGCGCCGGATACTGACTCCCTTCAATCACATAGTCGGTGTTCGGGGTCACGAATGTCGCGCCGTGCTCGCTCTGGAGTACGTTGGTCGTGACGATCTGCACCGTCGTGAAGTCTTTCAGACTTACGACCGCAACCCGCGGACTGGCTTTGTCATTTACGAAAATGAACTGCCCGTCATAGTCGCCCGCCGTCTCGCTGAGCGCCGGGTGGTGCATGTCACCCCAGGTGATGTCCTTGCCGTTGCGCTGGCCACCCTTTAGCACGGACTGGGTCGCTTCATCAAAGCCGTAGCCCTGCCAGGGTTCGGGAGTAAACACGCCGACATACTTGAGGATGCGCATGCTCGGCACGCCGATGACGATCAGGTTGCCGCCGTGGCCACCTGAGGCAAACATCAGGTAGTCGTCTTTCTTGCCGGTCGGGGTGTACGTCTTGAGCGCCGCCACGGCGTCGGCTTCACTTAGGTTCCGGGCTTTCAGTAGTTCTGCAAGACCACTTCCGCCCGCAGCAGCGCCACCTTTGTCTGCTGGTGGATCGTTGCATGATCCAAGAAGAAATGGGGTTGCGGCGAACGCGAGGAGCATTGCTCGCAGTGTTGCTTTCCGCATGGTTGTCTCTCTCCGTTGCCGATGGGGATTGCTGTTGGGAAAGGCGATTTGGCTCGGCGCTCCAAATCGGAGTGTTTCTCGCAATTAATCGCAGCGCTCTCTACTGTGTCAAGTTGTGGTGTGGAAAAAGTGTCTCATTCTCTGTGTTGGGACTTTTGTCACTTGTTCCTTGCCAAATTAAGAGACATTGTGAGTACATCTTATCGGCGCCCCTGGTTTCGCTCGACGATTGGTCTGACCAAGAGAGAGGAGATGGTGCGATGGCTTTACTTGCCCCTTCGATCGACGTTCACTCGTTTGATCTTGTCGCTGCGGGCCAGCCGCTTGTGCGCAAGCAGCGCAGTGTCGATCCAGGAACCCTGTCAAGTCGCGAGGTTCTGATTCGCGTTGCTGGTTGTGGGATCTGCCACACCGATTTGGGCTTCATTTATGGTGGTGTCCGCACCGGCAAGCCGCTCCCGCTTACCTTGGGTCACGAGGTCTCGGGGGTCGTCGAAGCAGCAGGGGAACAGGCGTGGGGCTGGATCGGCAAGTCGGTCGTTGTACCTGCCATCATTCCATGCGGAACCTGTGCGCTGTGCAAGTCTGGACGCGGCTCGATCTGTCGCAAACAGATCTTCCCTGGATCTGACGTGTCTGGCGGTTTTGCCACCCATCTTGTGGTTCCTTCGTACGGACTCTGTCCAGTGGATGAGAGTCTGCTTGCTTCCAAAGAACTGCGACTCGCAGACTTGGCCGTGTTGGCCGACGCCGTGTCCACTCCGTTCCAGGCCGTGACCCGCGCAGGTGTCCGACCAGGTGACGTGGTGATTGTGGTCGGCGTTGGCGGTGTGGGCGGTTTTGCAGTGCAGATTGCCTCGGCCCTGGGCGGACAGGTGATTGCAATCGACGTGAGTGAAGAGAGACTCGCGGCGATTCGGGAATACGGCGCGCAGCATACGATCCACTCGCTTGGCTGCGAGGTCGCAGACATTCGGAAGCGCGTCCTCTCCTATATCAAGTCGATCGGGAAGGATCCGGTGGAATGGAAGATCTTCGAGTGTTCGGGACATCCGCAAGGACAGCTCTTGGCGTTTGCGCTGCTGACATATGGCGCGCACCTCTCTGTGGTGGGATACACGCTCGACAAGATCGAAGTTCGTCTGGCCAACTTGATGGCATTTGACGCCACTGCGCAGGGCAACTGGGGTTGTGTTCCAGAGCTCTATCCCGATGCGCTGAAGATGATCCTGTCTGGACAGATTGCACTGCGTCCCTTCGTCGAACAGCGGCCTCTGAGCGAGGTCAACGATACCTTGAATGCGCTCCATCACGGAGCCCTGCGCAAGCGACCGATCCTGGTTCCCGACCTTTCCTAAAGGAGTCTCTTTTATGGACGATACGTTCTCCTTCAAGAACCACGACCTTGCTCCAGAACAACCACCATGCGGTCGGGTACGCTACGATCTGATTCCCTGTTTGCATCCAAATGGATCGGCGGTGGCTGGGCTCTATTCCGCTTGGATCACGCTTGACAATCCGTCGCAGTTTAATTCCTACACGACCGAGATGGTGAAGGACGTGATCCTGTCCTTCCGCAAGGCGTCAAATGCGCGGGATGTCGTTGCGGTTGTCTTCACAGGCGCGGGTGAGCGGGCGTTTTGCACGGGTGGGAATACCAAGGAATACGCCGAATACTACGCCGGTCGCCCGTCTGAATACGCGCAGTACATGCGGCTGTTTAATGACATGGTCACGGCCATCTTGCACTGTGACAAGCCGGTGATCTGTCGCGTAAACGGAATGCGCATCGCAGGCGGACAAGAGATCGGAATGGCGTGTGACTTTACGCTCGCGTCGGATCTTGCGACCTTCGGACAAGCCGGACCCAAGCACGGCTCTGCACCGGATGGTGGATCGACCGATTTCCTGCCGCTCTTCGTCGGTATCGAGCAAGCCATGCAGTCCTGTACGCTGTGCCAGCCGTGGACATCGTATCAGGCGCATCGGCTCGGTCTGCTCACCGATGTGGTTCCGGTTCTGACCGTGGATGGCCGGGTCGTGCGCAATCCGCTCTGCATCACCGACCGCTATCTGGACGACGGAAAGCTGGTGTATGGGAATCCCAAACAAGGGGCGGAGCTTGCAGAAGGAAAAGCGCTCCTTTCGCGGGGACGCGTTGATCTGGCGCCGCTGGATGTGGTGGTTCAGAAGATGGTCACCCAGCTCATGTTGACGATGCCGGGCTGTACGTCCAAGACGATCGAGTCGGTGCGAAAACACAAGCTCGAACACTGGGACAGGAACCGAGAAACCAATCGCTCGTGGCTTGCGCTCAACATGATGACCGAGGCGCAGGCAGGATTCCGTGCCTTCAACGAGGGAACCAAAGAGTCGCGTGAAGTCGACTTCATCGCGCTGCGGCAGAAGCTTGCACGCGGTGAAAAGTGGGGTACAGAGCTTATCGAGAGCGTGTTGCCCAAAGCGAGCCGCGGTTAGGAATCAGTCATGAACGCCGACGATTCCTCCAAGATACGCTCTGCTCTTTTGTATCAGGGACAAGTTCTGCGCATCGAGCTTGCGGCGCCCAAGGCGAACATTCTTGATCTGGCGATGATCGGTGCGCTGAGTGAACGGCTGGCCTGGGCAGAGCAGCAGCCGCGGCTCAAGGCACTGATCCTGTGTGCGGCGGGTGATCACTTTTCCTTTGGCGCCAGCGTTGAGGAACACCAGCGTGATCAAGTCGCCCAGATGCTGCCGCGCTTCCATGCACTTGTCGAAAAGCTGTGTTCGTTTGGGATTCCATCGTTTGCGGTGGTCCGCGGAAACTGTCTGGGCGGTGGGCTGGAGCTTGTCTCGGGTTGTACGGCCCTGTTCGGGAGTCCGACCGCAAAGCTGGGACAGCCGGAAGTGAAGCTCGCGGTGTTTGCGCCGCTCGGATCGATACTTCTGCCATGGCGGATAGGTGGGAGGGCGCTTGAACTCCTCACCTCTGGACGGACGGTGAATGCGCAGGAAGCGCTGGGACTTGGGCTCCTTCATGCTGTGACTGAAGACCCTGAATCGGCTTGCCTTTCCTATGTTGAAAGGAATCTGCTTCCGCTGTCTGCATCGTCGCTGCGCTTTGCCGAAAAAGCGGCGCGTGCGTCACTTGTGCAGCTGCTGCGCAGCGAGCTTCCCAAGCTGGAACAGATCTATCTGAAAGAGCTGATGGCGACCGCAGATGCGAGCGAAGGAATTGCAGCGTTTTTGGCCAAGCGGCCACCGCGCTATGCAAGTGAAGGAGGCTAGCCGATGCAGGTGCAGGAACTGGTCGATTATGCAGATGGGCTCTACCACGACACGACATTTTCCGTCTGCAAAGACTGGAAGGAAAAGCACGGACGTCCCGCCATCGGTTATCTTCCCATCTACGTCCCACGAGAGCTGGTCGATGCTGCTGGTATGTTGCCGGTGGGTCTGCTTGGTGGTCGTGGACTGATCGAGATCATCCGGGGTGACGCATTCTATCAATCGTACATCTGTCAGATCCCGCGCAGCACGGTGGAGCTGGCACTCATGGGGCGCTACGACTTTCTCGATGGCTTCCTGTTTCCGTCGACGTGCGATGTGATTCGGAACCTGTCAGGCGTCTGGAAGATTCTCTTCCCAAACAAGTACGCACACTACTTGGATGTGCCGCAGAACTTCGAAAAGGGAATCGGCGGAAAGTACTATCAGCGTGAGCTTCGCCACATCCTAAGCGACCTGGAAAAGATCGCCGGAAAGAAGGTCAGCGACGATGATCTGCGGCAGTCGATTCTTCGCTACAACGAGAATCGTCAGGCCGTGCAGGAACTGTTCGCGCTGCGAAATGCGGAGCCGTGGCGAGCGCTGGCGACCGAGTCCTACTTGATCTTGTATGCGGGTTGCCTGCTTCCGATTGAAGAGCACACGGCACTGGTCAGGCGCTATATCGCCGCTGTCAAGCAGGCGGACAGGCCGATGCGTGACAACGCCCGCGTGATTGTGACGGGCGCATTCTGTGAGCAACCGCCGCTCGGTCTGATTCGTACGCTGGAGCTGGCTGGCTGCTACATCGTGTGGGATGACATGTCGATCGGACGGCGGTGGCTGCAGGCGGATGTCTCTGTGGAAGGAGACCCAATTGAAGCGCTGTCTGACGCATTCCTCGTTCACAGTGTGACCACCGCAGTGAAGTACGAGCCGCAGATTGATCGGACGGTGCCGCTCCGTCGTTTGGTGGAAAAGACACGCGCGGAAGGCGTGGTGTTTGCGGCCCCTTCGTTCTGTGATCCGGCCTTGCTGGAACAACCGATGCTGACCCAAGCGCTCGATCGGGCGGGGGTTCCGTGGACAGCCTTCAAGTACGCTGAAAACCTTGGACAGTTTCAGGTGATCCGCGAGCAGGCGGGCACATTCGCTGATTCCATCAAACTCTGGAGTGAGACATGAGTCAGGACACAAGCAAAGACCAGAGCATGCTCAAACAGAAGGAGATGATCGCCGATCATTTCACCAAGCTGTCGACGGCAAAGGAGTCTGGTCGGAAAGTCGTCTACACGTTTGTTCCAGGCAACCTGACCGAGCTACTCCACGCGTTTGACCTGCTGGCGGTTTATCCTGAGATAAACGCGCTGCAGTCGGGAATGCGCAAGAAATCGGGAGCCTACGTCACCGAAGCAGAGAAGTTTGGACATTCCGAAGATGTCTGTGCCTATGTCAAAAGTGACATCGGAATGCTCAAGGCCGGGAACATCGGACCGACGGGTGAGCGGCTCCCTCCGCCCGATCTGTTGCTCTTGTCCTATACCGGCTGCTTCACGTTTATGAAGTGGTTCGAGCTGCTCAAGAAGGAATACGACTGTCCCGTGGTGATGCTGCACGTTCCTTATCAGGGGGACGGAACGCTGACGCCGGACATGCGCAAGTATGTCGTCGAGCAGATCGAGCGTGAGCTGATCCCTGTGCTAGAGCGGATTTCCGGCAAGCGCTACGATGAAGATCGAGTCAAGGAACATCTCCGTCGGTCAGCGAAAGCAGAAGATGATCTGGTCTGGGTGCTGGAATCGGCCAAACACAAGCCATCCCCGATCGATGGATACTTCGGCGGCGTCTACTACATTGGTCCGATCTTCACTGCGTTTCGCGGAACGCAAGATGCGATCGACTACTACCGGATGCTGCGCTCGGAAGTTGCGGAGCGGATCGCAAAAGGCCAAGGACCGATTACTCCGGATGGGCCGATGGGGCCGGAAAAGTACCGTCTGGTCGTCGAAGGACCGCCGAACTGGACGCACTTTCATGAGTTCTGGAAGATGTTCTACGACGAAGGGGCGGTGGTCGTTGCAAGCAGCTACACCAAGGTCGGCGGAACCTACGATCTCGGCTTCCGTCATGATCCAGAGCACCCGCTAGAGACGCTGGCCGACTACTGTGGGGGCTGCTACACCAACCTCAATCTCCCGTCGAGAATCGACCTCCTGTGCAAGTACATGACAGAGTATCAAGCCGATGGGCTCCTCATCAACTCGGTGAAGAGCTGCAACAGCTTTTCTGCGGGCCAGCTCATGATGATGCGCGAGGTCGAGCGGAGAACCGGAAAGCCGGGCGGCTTTATCGAGACAGATCTGGTCGATCCTCGCTACTTCTCTGCTGCCAACATCAAGAATCGTCTGGAGAGCTATCTTCAGATGATCGAGCAGAAGCGACGCGGCGCAGCGATAGACAAGAAGGGGATTGAACTCGGCGACGGACTCCGTCATCTGGAGGTTCTGCCATGAACGTCTTCTGTGGGATTGATCTTGGATCGACGACCACCAAGGCGGTTCTGCTTGATGAGCAAGGGAAGATCCTGGGCCGAGGCATTACCAACAGTCGGTCGAACTATTCCCTTGCAGCAGACATCGCGCGGGATGAAGCGTTCATTGGCGCACGCTTCACGCTGATCGACCGTGAGCTAAGCCAGCTGGGAGACACAGAGCAGCAGTCAGTTCAGTTCCGAAAGCGACTCCTTTCGCAGTTTCGCAAGCAGCAGCTCCTTTCGCAGCTTCAGTCGTTGCGCGAGAAGTCACTCTCAGAGATCGAGTCGCCGCGCTTCGATGAGATGCGGACTCCTCTCCGCGAGCGGTTGCGCTTCATCTTTGACAGCATGGAGGAAGGAATCCGCAGGCCGCGGCTCACCGGCGGAAAAAAATCCGACTTCTTTCGTGATCAAGCGGCGAGCGATTATTCCCGCTTGGCAGAGAGTCAATCCGACGAGGCCGTCCCGTTTGAGCTGCTGATGAGCATCTTCGACAAGGTGATCATCCAGGTAGAAAACCAGCGGATGGATCTGACGTTTGAAGGAAACATCCGTGCTGCGCTGCATAGCTGCTTCGAAACGGCGCAGCAGGACGTGTCTTCCTATGAAGCCGCGGTGGCTCGTGCGGCGTCGGTTCCTTTGATCGAAGCCGCTGCGATCGGAACCGGATATGGCCGTCAGCGCTTGCCCTTTCCCAAAGAGATGATCCGATCCGAAATTCTCTGCCATGGGCTGGGCGCACACATTAGCTTTCCGAAAACAGCGACGGTGCTGGACATCGGTGGACAGGATACCAAGGCGATTCAGGTCGATTCGCGCGGAATTGTCACCAGCTTCCAGATGAATGATCGCTGCGCTGCGGGCTGTGGTCGTTACTTGGGTTACATCGCGGATGAGATGAACTTGGGTGTACACGAACTAGGTCCGATGGCGATGACGTCCACGCGGCATGTGAAGATCAACTCGACGTGTACGGTGTTTGCGGGGGCCGAGCTGCGCGACCGCTTGACGATGGGACAGCGCAGGGAAGACATCTTGGCTGGACTGCATCGCGCCATCATTTTGCGGGCGATGGCGCTGCTGGCTCGCTCGGGTGGAATTGCCGATGAGTTTACGTTCACCGGCGGTGTGGCCAACAACCAGGCCGCTGTGTCTGCGCTGCGTACGCTGGTCAGGGAAAACTATGGCGAGCGGATTCTCAACATCTCGCCCGATTCGATCTACACCGGAGCGCTCGGGGCCGCGCACTTTGCACTCCGCAGCTTCGCCTCGGCAGTGGCAGACATGAGTGTCGCAAAGGACTCTTCCGCACAGCTTGGGAGCACCCCATGATCTACAGCGCCGGAATCGACATTGGATCAAGCTCGGTCAAAGTCGTGATCATGAGCAGTCCGAAAGGCAGCGGACGGCTGCGCAGTGGAGCCAAGATCCTCGCGCAGATCGTCGAGCGGACTCGACGCCGAGAAGAGAAGTTGGTGCTCGAACAAGCGTGGCAGCGCGCGCTGCAAACAGCGGGAATTTCGCGCGAGCAGCTCTCCTATATCGCCACTACCGGGGAAGGAGAGATGGTGACGTTCCGCACCGGACACTTCTACGGAATGACGGCGCACGCGCGCGGTGCGATCTTCCTAGACCCAGAAGCACGAGCGGCACTGGATGCGGGGGCTCTGCACGCGAGAGCGATTCGGTTTGATGAGCGGTCGCGGGTTCTGGATTACCGCATGACCAGCCAGTGTGCGTCGGGAAGCGGCCAGTTTCTGGAGAACATCGCGCGCTACTTGGGAGTCACTCTGGACGAAGTGGGGACTCTGTCCGTGCGTGGCGATCATCCAGAAAAAGTCTCGGGAATCTGCGCAGTGCTGGCCGAGACCGATGTGATCAACATGGTGTCACGCGGAATCACCACTCCGAACATCTTGCGCGGCATTCATGATTCGATGTCTACGGGCTTTGCCAAGCTGCTCAAGAACTCCAAAGCGCAAGGAGTGATCCTGCTCACGGGGGGACTGGCTGCAGATGCGGGACTGGTCGCGTGTCTGCGGGAAGCGCTGCAAAAGCAGTCCAAGGACAAAGGAACAGAGACGCTGTCCATTGATGTCCGTACCCATCCAGACTCGATCTTTGCGGGTGCGATCGGGGCCGCGCTGTGGGGCGCATACCGGAGTGAAAAACTGCAAGGACAGACTGCAGGTCAGTTCGAGCAGGCTTCGGTGTAGGCACTACCTTGGCGGCACCTGCATCATCATGATCCGACGCGGTCCGGTGATCTCTGCGGTATCGACTTCGAGGAGGATCTGATCTGCAGCAGCAGTTGGGATGGTGCGCGAAAGCTGGGTAAGCGACAGGATCGCGACCGGCCCGGTAAGGAGTGTTCGTGCGGTCAGCGCTTGCGGATCGATCAGCGTGATTCGGTTGTGGTCACCGATGGTGGCGAGGTTGTCTTGAAGCAGAATCCGACCATCGGCCAGGACTGCCGTAAAGCCGACATTTTCGGCGAGCGGCAAGATCGCATCGGGTCCTGGATTCTGTCGATCGAAGCTGCGGAGCTGTCCGAGTCTGCGTAGAGTGGCTGCGTTTTCCTTGAAGTAGACGTGGCGGCAATCGGGGGAAAAGCGGACATCACGGCCTCGTTCCATAAAGCGCCGACCGCCGATGTAGCCGTCTCCTACGCCGCGTCCGTAGCGCTCTGGTGGATCGAGCGAATAGGCCAGCGCCCCGTCGTTGCAGAGCGCGAACATCTGCTGCCCAAGGTAGTTTGTGACAACAGCGGGCGCAGACTTTCCGTTTGTTGCAACTTGGCGAAGCTGGTCTCCAACGTAGTAAAGGACGCTCGGCTGCGCAGTCCCATCCCAATCGACGGCTTGGCACGGATCGCGATCAAGCACTTGGACATTGCGCGAATCGAGCGCGAAAGGAGCGCGGAGCGGAATTCGACGCACCCCATCCCAATCGCAGGTCAGCACGGCCTCATGTTCCGCGTCGATGCCGATGACTGCCCCTTCCGGGGACACCCGCACGCCGAGAAAGGTCGATCGCTTTGTGTCCACGTTGTAAAGAAGCAGCATCCCATCGACGTCGACGAACAGCTCGCCGCGCTTGGTCGGTGCCCCCCAGTACAGGATGCCGAGATCGACACTCGCACCACCGTCGAGATAGTAGGCCCGGGTCACGATGTCGCCACCGAGAAGGAAGACCGCCCGCTCGTCGTAGTCGAATCCGAGAGGTCCTTGTCCCCAGGCTGGCTCGGCGTTGCTTGGCCACGGCAGCACTTTGTGGACCACTGTTCCATCCGGTTGCCGACGCAGCAGGTCGATTCCCAGGTTGTCGCGGCTCGATCCGTACGCGAGCAGGGTGCTATTGCCGCAAAGCAGACGAAGCTTGTCGGCGGGCTGTACGATCGCTGTGAACGGACCATCGGGAGGGACATCAGGTCGGTGCAAAAACAGCTGCGGCAGATCGAGGTCACTTCCGAGCGTGGCACTGCAAAAACCACGTGCTGGCGCAGGTGGGAAAGCCACGGCGCGCTCTGGAACTTGGGACAGCAAAAAGGGCGGCTGAAGCGACTGGACCTGCACGCTGCCAATCACTGGTTCATCTGCAGGATCTGGCTCGGGCGAGACCAGCGCGAGGTGGACCGAGTCATTTTTCCCAAGCAAGGTATGCGTCGATCTCAGTCGGCCCACCATCGGCAGGAGCTGCACCTTGGCGAGCGGACCGCTTACGCGTGTGACTGCGAGCGGATCTTCCCCCGATAGCTCCGAGCACGCGCCACAGACCGCAAGAAGCAGCAGCAAGCCGTAAGCTGCGAATTTCCCCACAGAATTTATCCCCCAGCCGGATTTTAGTCGGCTTTTCGGGCAGCGGGGAAGGGCGCATCGCGACTAGTATCGCGGGGCGATGAAACCGAGCTTCTTTTTGGTGAAGAGCGAGCCGTACAAGTACGCATTCTCGACCCTGGTCACACAGGGGAAGACGATGTGGGATGGTGTGCGGAACTTCGAGGCGCGCAACAACCTGCGCAGCATGAAGGAAGGCGATCTGCTGCTCTTTTATCACTCGAATGAGGGCAAAGAAGTGGTTGGGGTGGCCAAGGTCGCAAAGACTGCGTATCCCGACCCGACGGCGCCCGGCGAAGACTGGTCTGTGGTCGACGTCGCCCCGGTCTGTGCGTTACGTTCTTCTGTGACCCTGGACATGATTCGTCGCGAGCCTCGACTGGCCAACATTGCGCTGCTTCGCCGGAGCCGTCTGTCGGTGGTGCCGGTTACCGCCGAGGAGTTTGCAGTGGTGCTTGAGCTTGGCGACACGACGCTGCCGGGGGTTTCTCGCCGGGAACCGAAAGGCCGCAGCGCCAAGTCGCGCAAAGCGGTGGGCAAAGAGGCAGCACCGAGTCCATGACGGAAAACAGATCTGACGAGCCTGCTGGCCTAAGCAGCAGTGAAGCCGCCGCCCGGCTCTTGCGGGTGGGCAAAAACGAGCTGTCGACGACCGAAGGCCAGTCGTTTTGGCGGACGCTGGGGTCAGTTCTCTCTGAGCCAATGCTGATCCTGCTCGTCGCGTGTGGCGTTCTGTATCTGGTGCTCGGGGATCGAAGCGAAGCGTGGCTCCTGTTTTCGTTTGTGGGGATTGTCATCTCGATTACGCTCTGGCAAGAGCGACGGACCGAGCGTGCGGTTGCCGCGCTGCGCAGCTTGCAGAGCCCGCGAGCGCTGGTGCGGCGCGATGGCCAGCCGCAGAACATCGCGGCCTGCGACGTGGTACCCGGCGATCTGCTGATCTTGAGTGAAGGGGTCCGGGTGGCGGCGGACGCTGTGTTGCGCAGCGGGCAAAACGTGCTGTGTGATGAGTCTCTTCTGACCGGCGAGAGCGTTTCGGTGCGCAAAGCGGCAGTGGTCGGCGATCCGCAGCCCGCCCGTCCCGGTGGAGATGACCTGCCGCAGGTCTATATGGGGACGATGGTCGTGCGCGGCAGCGGCTTGGCCGAAGTGGTCGCGACGGGGCTATCGACCGAAGTCGGCAAGATCGGCAAGGCGCTGTCCGAGATCGAGCCGCCACCCACGCCGCTGGATCTGGAGATGAAGCGTCTGGTGCGCGGCATGGCCACGCTTGGGCTCGCGCTGTGCGTGCTCGTCGTGCTGCTGCGCGGCCTTCTCTATCACCAGTGGGTGCAGGGGCTTCTGGCGGGGCTCGCGATGGCGATGTCGGTGCTGCCGGAAGAACTGCCGATGATCCTGACCGTCTTTCTATCGCTTGGCGCCTGGCGGATTGCGCACAGCAATGTGCTGCTGCGGCGACCCGGAGTGATTGAGGCGCTGGGGGCCGCGACGGTGCTGTGTACCGACAAGACGGGGACGCTGACGCAGAACCGGATGACGGTGACGCAGGTTCTGTACGGTGGGCTTTCGCAACAAGTCGCTGCGCTCCCGACGACGCTTCCTGACGCGCTGCTTCGGCTTCTGACCTCGGCCCGACTGGCCAGTCCTGCGGCCCCGACCGATCCGATGGAGCTGGCGATTGTGTCTTTGTGCAGCGAGCGCGGCGTTTCCGGTGACGAACAGTTGGGTGCGGTCCGGCGCGAGTATCCGCTTTCTCCGTCGCTTTTGGCGATGACGCGGGCCTATGCAAACGGCAGCGGTCATTCGCTGTACTGCAAGGGCGCGCCCGAAGCCGTGGCAGAGCTGTGCCGGTTGTCCTCTGTGGAGCGAATCGCTTTGGAGGAGCAGGTCGGCAAGCTGGCTCAGTCGGGCCTGCGCGTGCTCGCTGTCGGGATGGCGCAAGTGGGCGACGAGCTTCCCGATACCCCACAAGGGGCGCAGTTTTCGCTCTGTGGACTTTTGGCATTCCTCGATCCACTGCGACCCGAGGTGCCCAAGGCGGTGGCCGATTGTCGTCGGGCTGGTGTGCGGGTGCTGATGATCACTGGCGACTATCCAGCGACGGCCCTGGCCATTGCAGATCAAGCGGGGCTTGATGTGTCACACGGGGTCTTGTCGGGCCCCGAGATGGCACAACTGACCGATGACGAGCTACGAAAGCGCGTCGCTCACGTCTCGGTGTTTGCCCGCATGGTGCCCGAGCAAAAGCTGCGGCTCGTCAAAGCGCTCAAAGATCTGGGCGAGATTGCGGCGATGACGGGCGACGGGGTAAACGATGCGCCAGCGCTCAAGGCGGCACACATCGGGATCTCTATGGGCAAGCGCGGGACGGATGTCGCTCGCGAGGCATCGGCACTGGTGCTCGCCGATGACAACTTTGCCAGCATCGTCGCAGCGATGCGGCTCGGGCGACGTATCTTCGACAACCTGCGCAAAGCGGTGGCGTATACCTTTGCCATCCATGTTCCGATCGCGAGCCTGTCGCTTTTGTCGCCGCTGCTTGGCTGGCCGCTGATCCTTCTGCCCTCGCACATTGCCGTGCTCGAGATGATCATCGATCCAGCCTGTGGACTCATCTTCGAGGGAACGCCGGAAGAGCCTCACATCATGTCGCGTCCGCCGCGTCCGGTCGGCCAGAAGATGGTGACGGGGCCGGTGCTGTTTCTGTCGATCCTGCAAGGGGCGATGGTGCTGGTCGGTTGCGTGTTTGCGTACTACTTTGCAGCGGGTCGCGGCTATCCAACCGAGCGGCTGCGTGCCTTGGTGTTTTCGACGCTGGTCTTCGCGAATCTGGGGCTCATCATCGTGAGTCGCTCGTGGACCGAGACGGCGCTGCGGACGCTTGTGCATGGTGGCTGGGTGCTGTGGGCGCTCTTCGCGGGAACGCTTGGGCTGGGGCTTTTGGTGCTGCACGTACCATTTTTGCAGAAGCTGTTTTCCCTCGCTTCGCTGCCTTGGTTCGACGGTCTGTGGGCGCTTTTGTTTGCGTCTGCGAGTGTGATTTGGTTCGAGCCGCTCAAGCTCGTGTGGCGCAAGCGGCTGCAAAAAGCGCGGTCGGCGTGATGGACACAGTCGGGGCACGCGATGCTTAGCAAGCTGCAAGAGTTCGTCGCGCTTCTGCGCAAAAATGGAGTTCCAACCTCGACGGCAGAGCTGCTCGATGCGCTGCGGGCGCTGGAGCTTTCAGGCCTGGAAGATCCGCAGGTGGTGCGGGCCGTGCTGCTGACCTGTCTTGTCAAGCGTCGCGAGGACGAGAGCCGATTTCACGATCTGTTTGGGCTGTTTTTCTTCAGGGCGGCAGATCTTTTGCACTCGGCTTCGGATGCGCCGCTGGTGGAGGCGCTGCGCGAGGCGGGCCTTACGGATGAACAGATCGAGCGGACGATGGCCCAGCTCGCGACCGAGGCTGCTCGACTGGACCCGACGGCGCGGCTCGGACTTGGGATGCGTCGTGTCGGACTGGATCTGCTGCTGCGCCTGTCCGGGCTGCACATCGATGTGTCGCGCATGCAGAGCCCGCTGCAAATCGGCTATTTCACCCAAGGGCTCATCGAACAGCTTGGCTTTCGGCAGGCCGAAAGTGAGCTGCGAGGGCTCTTGGCGCGGCTGACTCCCGAGCTGGGCGAAGACGTGGCCCAAGCCGTGCTGCGGCAAGCCGAGCAGAACCTGTGGCAGCTTCGAGGCGCGCTGCGAGGAGAGGTGCAGCGGGCGTTTGACAAGCAGAACCTTCGCTTTGCCCAAGCCCAGCGAAGCGAGCTTTTGATGCAGAAGCCGCTCTCGCAGCTGTCGGCGACAGAGCTTGCGCAGCTTCGTCACGAGGTGGTGCGGCTCGCCGACAAGCTCAAGACGCAGAAGCGCGAAAAACCGCAGAAGAGAAGGCACGGGCGGCTCGACATGCGCAAGACGCTGCGGGCAGCGCTGTCCTCGGGGGGCATACCGTTCCGGCTGCGTTTTCGGACCAAACATCCGCACAAGCCGCGGCTGTGCATCCTGTGCGACATCTCGGACTCTGTGCGACAGGTCGCGCGCTTTATGCTCCAGCTTGCTTACACGCTGCAAGAGCGGTTTTCCAAGGTGCGGTCGTTTGTCTTTGTCTCGGACCTGGGCGATGCGACCGAGCTGTTTGAAACCACCGAGATCGATCGGGCCGTCGAAAAGACGTACTCAGGTGCGATCGTCAGCGTCGCGGCAAACTCAAACTATGGGCGGGCGTTTCGTCAGTTTGTCGACAAGCACTTGGAATCAGTGTCATCGCGGACGACGGTGATCGTTTTGGGCGATGGGCGGTCCAACTACTTTCCGTCTGAAGCGTGGGCGCTGGCGCGGATCAAAGCCCGGGCGCGGCATGTCTTGTGGCTAAACCCCGAGCAGCCGTCTTCGTGGATGTTTGGCGACAGCGCAATGCGCGACTATCTGCCCCATATAAGCCGAGCGGAAGTGGTGACGAACTTGGCTTCGCTCAAGCGGGTCATCGATGAGCTGATGCTGTGAGTTCATGCGGGATCGACGCGGTAAATTAATGGCATAAAAACGTGTAAGCCCGTTTACTTGCGGGATTTTTTGGCGGTATGATCGGTGCCGGGGGACTGCACCTCGCTTGAGCGAGTGGCCCCCAAGAGCACCTTATGCCGCAGACCACAGCAAACGCCGAGCGCC
This sequence comes from uncultured Myxococcales bacterium, assembly GCA_964437195.1. Classification (GTDB taxonomy): domain Bacteria; phylum Myxococcota_A; class Polyangia; order Palsa-1104; family JAEUJZ01; genus JAEUKA01. The sequence continues at coordinate 26,404 of CAYTGC010000014.1, forward strand.
GCTCTCTTCCGCTTCTGAACTCGCCACAGCCTTCGCTTCGCCAGTCGCTGCTCTTGCTGCTCCTGCCTCTCACTTTCGCAAGCAGCGACGGTGGTGCGCAGGTTCGAGCCGACAGTGCGCCACCGCCAGCGATGGTACGGGTCGCGCCGATGGCGGTGCAGACAGCCGTCACCCAGACCGCAGCGGCGGCGACCCAAGCAACGGTGGCTCAGTCTGCCTCGGGAACGGTTCCGGTGATGCCTTCCTCGGCGACGCTCCAGCCGGTGAGCCAGGCGTGGACCGAGACGCTGAACAAGATCGTCTCCGACCCGCCACCACCGCATCTGGTTCGCGGCACGCACTACGTGATCTCGAATGAAGATCGGCACGATCTGTGGCTCAAGACCGTGCAGGACAAAGGTGGCGCATATATCGGTGTGGGAACCGACCAAAATTATGTGCTGGCTGGGTGGCAGAAGCCCGAGATGATGGTGCTGTTTGACTTCGACCAGGTCGTCGTCAATGTGCACTACGTCTATCGGGTCTTCTTCATCAGCGCCAACACGATCGACGAGTTTAAGTCGCTGTGGGAAGCGAAGAACGAAGCGACGGCGCTGAAGCTGCTCCAGGATGCGTATCCGCATCCCAAGCAGCGCCAAGCCATCGTCGAGGCGTACAAGATGTCGCGCGGATCGGTGATGGCGCGCTTCCGCAAGGTGATCGGCATCTACAAGCAGCACAACATCCGCTGCTTCCTCGATGACCAGAGCCAATACGATCACCTGGCGCAGCTGTTCCGCACCGGCCGCGTGGTGATGGTTCGAGGCGATCTCACCGTTGGTGGAAGCCTAAGCAGCATCGCGACGGCTCTGCAGACGATCGGGGTCAAGCTCAACGTTCTGTACCTGTCGAACGCCGAGCGCTATTGGACCTACACCGACGGGTTCCGCAAGAGCATGTCCGCTCTGCCATTTGGCGAGGATGCGACGGTGATTCGCACGCGGGCGCGACCAAATGGTGTCTATATGTACGTCGTGCAGGACTCGAAGAACTTCCTCGAGTGGGTCAAACATCCGAAGGTCAACACCGTCTACCAGGTCACCCACACGATGGAGCCCGATCCAAATCCGGGCCTGTTTTACATCCGCAAAAGTCCGGCCACTGCCGTGCCAAGCGTTGCGCACCCACCATTTGCCCACCTCAAATCGAACTAGCAAAAAGCAGCAGTTGTCGGCGGTGGCGCGCTCAGCGTAGCATCGGAGCGAATAAATCGCGTGGTCACGCCATCGCTACTGTTACGAAGTTGTGATTGTGGGATCGTGCCAGTGAGGAGTCAGCGCAAGATGGTGTCCTTTTCTCCGCTCAAGGCCTTTGGGTTTCTTCTCGTCGGATCGGTGCTTGCTGCCCCGATCGCGAGTGCAAATTTTAAGAACTTGCAGGTGATGCCCAAGAACGTGAGCAAGGCGGCACTCATCGCGCAGATGAATGCGCAGGTCGTGGCGCTCGGCAAAGACTGCACGCACTGCCACGATCCGAAAGATCCTGCGGCAGAGACGCCGATGAAAGAGAAAGCCCGCGACATGATGCGCATGGTCACGGAGCTGAATACCAAGTGGCCAGCGACGATGAATCGTATGACCTGCTGGACTTGCCACCGTGGCAACATAAAGCCACAGGACAAGCCGACCGCTCAGTAGCTTGCACGATCACTGTTTTTCGAGGATGTAGTCGCGCGCGGAAAAGCGCCGTGTGCGATAGCGATACTCGAAGGTAAATCCCGGCCACAGCGTCGTGTTCTTGCCGTTTTTGGTTTGATACCAGCTCACACAACCGCTCGACCAAACGGTACCAGCCAGCCGCCGTTGGATTTCCTGGTTGTAGCGGGCTTGCACATCGGCGCGCACCTCGACAGCAGAAAACCCAGCCTTCCGAACCTGCTCCAGCGCTGACAGGATGTACGCGATCTGCGACTCGATCATGTAGATCATCGAGTTGTGACCGAGCCCAGTGTTGGGTCCGACGATCATGAAGGCGTTTGGGAATCCCGCGATCGTTGTTCCCAAGTACGCTTCTGCACCGTCTTTCCACAGATCAGAAAGCTCGCGGCCTTGCCGACCTTGAAGCGGGAACGGACAGACGATGTCTGCGGCTTCAAATCCCGTCGCTAGCACGATTGCGTCTAGCTCGCGCTGTTGGCCATCTTGGGTTCGGATTCCTGTTTCAGTAATCCGATCGATCGGCGAAGTCACAAGCTCGACGTTGTCCCTCCGCAGTGCCGGATAGTAGTCGTTCGAGATCAGGATTCGCTTGCAGCCCATCGCGTAGTGCGGCGTGAGCTTTTCGCGAAGCTCGGGATCAGGAATGCTCTTTTGCAGAAACTTGCGGACCAGCCGTGAGATCATTTCGAGTATCTTCGGCTCGATGACAAAACCAAGCGCCAAAAGCTCGTGCGCAAGATAGATAAGCGAGCGAGCCGCACGCTGGACGGCAGGATGACGAGCAAACCGATGCTGCTGGACTTCCGTGATGGCGTGGTCGCGCTTGGGCATAATCCACGGCGGCGTTCGTTGGAAGACTGCAAGCTTGGCCACCTGCGGAGCGATCGAGGGAACGATCTGGATCGCGCTGGCTCCTGTTCCGATCACTGCAACCCGTTTCCCAGACAGTGAATAGGAATGATCCCAGCGTGCAGAGTGGAACATCTTTCCGCGGAAGGAATCGAGTCCCAAAATCTCAGGAGTCGCGGGCTTGGAAAGTCCACCGCATGCCGTGATGAGGAACTGGCAGGTGAGGGTTTTTCCGTCAGAAAGACGAACTTCCCAACAGGATTCCTTTTCATCAAAGCGAGCCGATGCAACCGTACTCCCAAACCGGATGTGCGGACGAAGCTGATACTTGTCTGCGCAGTGGATGAGATAGTCGAGGATCTCTTTTTGCGGCGCAAACTGCCTGGTCCAGCGCGGATTCGGCTCAAACGAAAAGGAATACAGATGTGACTCGATGTCACAAGCTGCACCCGGATAGTGATTTTCGCGCCAGGTGCCGCCGACTTCATCGGCTCGTTCCAAGATCGTGAAGTCATGGATGCCCGCCTGTTTGAGACGGATTCCCATTCCCAATCCAGCGAATCCGGTGCCGACAATCACAATCGGAGTGCGCATGGGGATTCCTTTACGCGAGGTTTGCGGCGGCTAGATAGTCCTGCGCAAGCTGGTCGAGATCGAGCTGCGCGGGATGAAAGTCGCGCCGAAGATAGGCCAAAATCCCGGGCAGGAACAGACCTCGATCGCGGTTGGCACTGCGAACCTTACGGATTCCCACCATGTCACTTCCTGCCGATGAGCGAAGGCTCTTGCGATCTTGCCAAAACAGCGTGGCAGCGGCGGCAAACCAGAAACCAGACAGCGTGGCAGTGGCCAGCGCCAGACCGGCGATTCGCAGCGCGTAACTGGGATGCACGCGCTGAAGTACATCGAAAGCAACCGAGCGGTGCTCGATCTCCTCCGCCGCATGCCACATAAGGAGTGCCCGCATCGTCGGATCGGCATGGTCGAGCACTCGGTAACGCAGCGCTTTTTCCGCAAGCATCGCGGTGAAGTGTTCCAGCGCAGCGGTTGCAGCAAGTCGCAGCGGAGGCGGCGTGATCCGTTCGATGACGTGGTAGCCAAACCACTCGTAAAACGAGAGGAACTTTTCGACAGAATAGCCCTGACTTTGCAGAATCTCATTCCAGCGATCGTGTTCTTTGGCGTGGCGTCCTTCCTGACCAAAGAAGCCTTTCACTTGCGCCCGCAGCAGCGGATCATCGATGCGATCCAGGTAGTAGTTCACCGAGCGGACGAAGAAGCGCTCGCCGGCGGGGAACAGCATGCTGACGCCATTTATCATGTGCGTCGCAATGACGTTGCCAGAAAACCAGTGTCGCGGGATCGGACCGGACAGCGGAAGCTCTGGAGATCGGGGCTTAGGAACCGACTTATCGACGGGAAGTGCTGCTGCCTGCATCGCTGTTGACTCCTGTTCAATAGCCAATGCTCAAACGATAGCTCTTATTGAACGAAAGTCAATACGACCTGCGAGACAAGCATGGACTCGTCGGGAAACACCCAAGTTCGGGGGCATTTTTGTGACTGGAAGCAGGAATGCAGGCGGGAACGTCGAGGCGGAGGCTAGACCGCAAACTGGCCGTGATCGATGCTACGCAGCGCTGCGAGGAGCGCACCATGGAGATTGGGCCCAGCGCACAGCACTTCCCCGCGCTGGAGTGACACGGGATTGCCTTGCCAGTCACTGGTCACCGCGCCGGCTTCTTTGGCGATGAGCAGACCTGCTGCAATGTCCCACGGCTGGAGTTTCATCTCCCAGTAGCCATCCAAGCTGCCAGCCGCCACCAACGACAAATCGAGAGCCGCCGAACCGAGCCGCCGGATTCCTTGGGCTCGCCGCTTGAGGTGCAGAAACTGAGCGAAGTTGTTCTCTGTGGAAGTCTTGCGATCGTAGGGGAAACCCGTCACCAGCAGCGCGCGATCGATCTCGTCACACTGCGATACCGATAGACGCTCGCCGTTGCGGAAGGAGCCATGACCCAGGATCGCCGAAAACGTCCAACCGATCGCGGGGGCATGGACGACTCCAACCCGGACCAGCCCGTCCCACTCGCACGCGATCGAGATCGAAAACAGCGGCAGGCCGTGTGCAAAGTTGGTGGTCCCGTCGATGGGATCGATGATCCAGCGCGGCTCATCGCTCGGGCCACCCTGGTCGCCACTTTCTTCGGCCAAGATGCGGTGGGTGGGGAAGCGACGCCGCAGCTCGGTGCAGATGACCTCTTCGGCGGCGCGATCGTAGCGAGTCACGAGATCGGTTGTGGCGGTCTTGCTTTCGGCTGCGTGGCACCGGAATGCGCCCTCGGCGAGGACTTTTCCCGCGGCATATGCCGATGACAGGGCCGCATCGAGACAGTGAAAGGCAAAGCTTGGATTCATGGATAACTAGGCACCGAGTAGACTTTTTGGGGGCGAGAGCGTCCGCCTTCTAACGAATGATGGCGTAGAAGAGAAGCCCAATGAGCAACACGAGCAGGGCTCCGACGGCAGCGGCAACAACTTCTTGGTTTTTTAGCAGCAGCGATCGCAAGCCGGGCTCGGGGGCCGAAGGGATTGCAACGGGTTTGCTGCTTGGGCGACGGGGCGCAAAAGTGGCATGAGTCGTCGAGACCTGCGCCGGTAGCACTGGCTTGGGCGCTGCCATCGGATCCGGCCCTTTGCTGAGCGGCGGCGGCTCCTTCGTGGGCTCGGGGCGAACTATCGGGTTGCTCTCCAGCAGCTTGTGCGGCTCAACAGGCGGACTATTGTCAGAACTTGCAGCCAGACGGCTCAGCAGGTCCAGGCTCGGAATCGATGCTGCGGTGGGTTTTTCATGCAGACCCTCAGTCGGCTTCGCCTCAGGTTTGGTACCCGTCGATTCTCGCGTTGGGCTGTGCGCTCCCAGTGTGCTTGGTGCGATGGCTTCGACCACGGCTTGGGTCGGCAGCAGAGAAATTCCATCGACGGGAAGCTTGGTTCTCGTCGGCTGCTCATGCAGCGTCGGCTCCATCGGCGGGGCAGTGACCGGCGGGGTCAGCTGCGCTTCGATGCTCAGCGACGGCGGAGGCGTTGGATTGATTGGCGGCGTCAGAAGCTCGCCGAGCATCGCGGGCAGAAGCGGCTTCGTCTTTGCGTTCAGCAGCTCTGGGTCGTGCTCGGGCTTCATCGACTCGAGCGCGACTGAAGTCGGCACTGCAGACAGTGTCTGTGGCGGTGCCGGCGGCGGGCTCGGTGGTGGCGGTGGGCTTGGCGGTACAATCGGGATTGCTGCCAGCGACGGCAAGCTCACCAGCAGATCTTCTACGTTGTCAACTTGGAGCGTCGATTCCGACACGCGCCTTGGTGAACCAGGCTTGGGATCGAGGGGCGGGGCGGCATCAGACGCTGGTTTTCCATCGGCCCCAGCTCGCGGGTCCTTGAAAATGGGCGGAGCAGTCTTTGGCGGCTCGACAGGCGCTGACGGAGCCGGGGCCGGTTCAGAAGCAATCGGCGGCGCAGTCTTCGTCGGCTCGGCTGTCACCACCGCAGTCTCTGAGGGTTTCGCTGCCGCGACAGGTCCGGGCACGGAAAACGGCAGCTCTACGACGGGGGGCGGACCCTTTAATTCGGTGGGGGCCGCCGGTTTTCGGAGCCTCGCCAGGGCCTCGGCCACACCGGCTTTGAGCACCGGCTTCACATCGGCGATCTTCGGCTGAGATGTCACTTCGACTGGCGCCGGTGCGGGTTCCTCTTTCGCAACGGATCGTTCTGACGGCGCTGCCTCTGATTTGTCTGCTGCCTTGGCGTGTGCTTCTTCCGTCGACTCGGCTGGCGTCGGGTCCGATTTTGCAGGTTCGGTTTCTCGGGCTGGGGCCGACGACACGACGGAGTGCGGCTCTGGCTGAACCGTCGGCGCTGGAGGCGTCGGCTGCTCTGGCTGGGCCGGTGGCTTGATCGGAGCGGCCTGCGGCTGAACGATCTGTTCCTCAATGGCGCCACCGTCGGGAGACACCGTCAGTACAGGAAATGCCGTCGAGAGCTGCTGAAGAATCTGGGTGACCTTCTTCTTCGGTGCAGTGATTGCCTGTAGATGCGTCATCGGGTCGACTGCCTTGGACGCTGTCGGGGTCGGCGCAACAGGGGTCGGTTTTTCCGCTGTCGAGGGTGGCGGTGCGGCAGGCTTTTCTACCGGTTTTTCTGGCGGCGGTCCCAGAACCGGGAACACACCCGAGCGCCTCTCGAGAAGCTGGTTCATCCGCTGCTGGGCCTGGCTGGCGGCCGGATCGCTGCTTCCCGGTGTTTCCGTCAGCACATCGGGCAGCTTCAGTCCCGCCGTCTTCACCAGCGCTTCCAGTCCGCCAATGAGCGATCCGATGTCGGGCAGTCGTTCTTTTGGATCGCGAGCACAGGCGCACTCGGTCAGCTCGTCGAGAGACTTACACAGATCTGCTGTCAGTCCCGTCAGTGGATTCGGCTGAAGCTTCTTCGGTGGCTGATGCAGGTTGTCGATGACAAAGTCAGCCACCTCGTCGAAAAACGCCGGGCGACTGGTCAAACACTCGTGCAAGATGGCGCCCAGCACGAACACGTCGCCGCCGGGATGTGGCCCCGTCTCTCCTGCAAGAAGCTCGGGCGGACGATACATCAGCTTGTAAAGCGGAAGCTGATCGTCAAGTCCCGCCGGGCGGCGACGCAGGTGATGCATGCTGTGTTCGACGATGACGACCTTGCCTGCAAAGCTCGACTTGGCGGTCGGGCGGACAAGAAAGATGTTCTCGGGCCGCAGGTCGCCGTGGACGGCACCGGCTTTGTGCAGCGCATCCAGCGCCTTGCCGACGTAAATCACGAGAGCCAGCGCTCGATCGACGGAAAGTGGCCCTCGTCGCAGTCGCTGGCGCAGCGTTTCACCGTCGAGCAGTTCGGTCGCAAAGCCGGGGATGTCGAACTGGTCGACGATCATCTTGACTGGCATAAGACCCAGCGCTTGCAGCGGTTGCGCCGCGCGCAGATCTTTCTGCACCGATAGCATCATGCCCTGCGTCGGCCTCAGTTCCCGACGGAGCATAAGGACAGCGAACTTTCCTTTGAGCCGAGAGTTTTCGGCTTCGTAGGTCACCCCCAGCTCGCCTTCTCCGAGGACGCGCAGGATGTGAAATTCGTTCTGGAGGATTTTCCCCAGACGGACCTCGGGCGGCACCGGGTTTCCGGCAACCCACGCGGGCATCGCCTGGACGGCTTTGGGGTCGGCGGGGCTCGTCACGACCCTAGGATATCAGCAGAGGCGCGCTTCCATGCCAAGAGTTGCGTGCGTGGTTTTGTGATTGCTTCTTCGCCAATGCGCGGGCTAAAACCCTGGCTTCACCGCATTTTCCGTCGAGGAGGCCCACTGTGACCGCTGCTTCGATCTGCCCAAATTCTGTGTCAAAAAGCCGTGTGCGGTGGAGCGCTGCTCTGTTGGGATTGTCCGCCTTCTGTACAGCCAAAGCGGGCTACGCGGGCGGTTTCGAGATTCCTGCCAACGGCACCGAGGCGCTCGGGCGTGGCGGCGCATTTACGGCCAAAGCCGACTCACCGCTGGCGCTCGAGTACAACGTGGCTGGACTTGCGCAGCAGCGTGGCACCCACGCACTGATCGACAACAACCTGGCCTTTTCTCGCTACCGATTTGCTCGTGCCGGAGGCGATGGATTTGGGCCGTATCCAACGGTCCAGGCGAATGCGACACCGCCTTTTTACGCACCGTGGTTTGGTCTGGCGACGGACTTTGGTTTCTTTAAGCGCGTGACCTTCGCCTTTGGCATCTACGGCCCGTCGTCGATTGGCAAACGAACCTTTCCGATGTTCGTGTCGGGTGATGACGGCAAAGAGCGACCGGGACCGGCTCGTTATGACATTGCGACAACGGACCTTCTGATCTTCTTCCCGACGCTGGCTGTTGGTGTGAAGACGTCGAAGTACCTCGACCTCGGCTTTGCCGTGCAGCAAGTGTCGGCACAGATCAAGCTGGCGAGCATGACGTATGCGCCGCAGAGCCTGCCGGTGTTTCCCGCCTCGAGCGCTTGTTCAACGCAGGCTGAAGTGGCTGGTTGTGACTCGCTGACGCGGATCAATGGGTCGAGCTACGACAACTATATGCTTCAGCTCGGGGCGCTTTTGCACCTGGGAAAGTCCGTCGATGTCGGCGTCAATGTGCGCAGTGCCTCGAATCTTGGAGTAAATCCGATCGTCGTGCGCGGGACGGTGTCAGCAACGGAACCGTTGTATCTGCAAGGGGCGGGCATCGGCGCCGAGAAAATGGACGGCGAGTTTACGATCAACCTCCCGTGGGTGTTCCGAGGCGGAATTCGCTACGGACAGAAGCTCGGTGGGACGCAGCTTTTCGATATCGAGCTCAATGCGATCTACGAGGCGTGGAGCTGGCTCGACGGCACCGATCACCAGCTGACGCTGAAGAACCCGCCGCCACTCGTGAACAAAGGGCAGCAGCTGACGATCGTGCTCCCACATCGCTACCGAGACACGCTCGGGCTGCGGCTGGGCGGCTCGCTGTACATGCCGCTCGCCGCCGACGCGGGGGTGACGATGCGGATGGGCGGTTTCTACGACAGCTCGTCGAGTGCAGACGCCGATCTGCGGCTCGACTTTGACACGCTGGCCAAGCTGGGGATCTGTGCTGGTCTTGGGTTTTCGCTGCGTGGCGTCGAGATAAACATGGCCTACTCGTATCAGCACTCGCTGCCGCGCACCGTCGAAAACGGGCAGCTCGGGGTGATCGACGGCACGACGGGCCAGCCGGTCATGATAAACGGCATGTCGACGCCAGCGGTCAACAATGGAACCTACAGCGGCTCGACCCACGTCGCTTCGCTGGGGCTGACGCTGCGCTTCGACGAGTGGCGCCGTTCGTACAAGTCCAGCTCAGAGGGCTTTTAGGTAGCGCTCGACCGCGTCGACCAGCTCGCTTCGGCGACTGCGCAAGCTTCCGACGAAAGACTGATGGACCACGCCGCGCTCATCGACGAGCAGCGTCAGCGGTTGGGCAAAATTCTGCAGGCTTGAACGCAGTCGATCATCGATGATTTGGTACAGATCGCCGTTGGGAAAATAGCCTCGGTGCTGTTTCAGGAACTCGAGGAGCTTGCCTGCATCGCGCGTCTCGCTGGCGATCACCAGCTTCAGCCGGGGATCTTTGGCCTGCGCCTCAAAGAAGCTGCGCAGCGTCGGTAGCTCGTCGAGACATGGCTTGCATTCGACCGCCCACAGGTGAACCAGAATAAGGCGCGCAACTGGGGTCTCCCCTGCGACGAAATCGGTCTTGCGCAGAACTCGCAGCGTCGATAGATCGATTTTTCGATGCAGAAGCTGGGATTCCTGCCGACGGAGCAGGAGTTCCTCGGGGACTGGTGCCGGGGACTGCGCCTTGACCTGGGCGGGAGACAGCGACAGAAGCAGAGCCAGAAGGTGGGCGAGCTTGCGCATCGTCGTTTCCCTTCGCGTTATTTGGGTGTTTCAAGTGGACGAAGCGCGGGGGGCAGACAGTCTTCGCAACCGCTTGGTTCTGTCTGTTCCGTTGGTGTCGCACAGTCGATGCGGAACACCCACACGCTCTGCGACAGATCGCTGCCGACCGGAGGCGTGTCATCGGGGTTCAGATACTCCCGCTTTTTGAGCGAAAACGAATACACCCAGTGCAGCACTTGGTCGCGTTTGAGCTTCTGTCCACCGGGAAACTGCAGGTCGAGGATCTTCTCGATGATCTGGAGTCCTCGCCGCTCGGCCTTGGCAACCTGCGGATCTTGCGTCGAGAGCTTGCTGGTCCCGGTCTGTCCGATCGGTGCCGCTGGCAGATTGGACACGACGAGAAACTTGGTTGTTTCGAGCCAGGGCGGCTGCGGCTGGAGCGTTCGCTTGAGCCGCTGGAGATACACGCCTTCGAGTCCGTCGATCAGCGTGTCCTTGGGCGTAAAGTACAGAACCGAGTGAGCCTGCCCCGACATCATCGCCACGAAGCGACCGAGGTGCGTCGGATCCGCATCGCCGACCAGCGTTGCAATCTTTTGGTCCAGGCAGACATCCTCGCGCTTGCAGACTTGCGCCACGTCGTCGATAAGCTGCCGCACCGGTGGTCTACACAGCGCAAGCGCCAGACCTTTTTGAAGCTGCCGTTGCCCACAGATTTGACACCGCTGCATGCGCTCCACTTGGCTGCGCAAATCGGCAATCTCTTCCGCATAGCAGCTTGAGATAAACACCATCGCTGCCCCAAACAGCGCCCGCCACCGTCGCCCGCTCATGGTGTTGTCTTCACCTTTGTCTTTCCGGTGATCGTCACGACTTTGGGAATCACTATGCCGCTTATTTGCAGCTTTAGGCAATCGCGAAAGTCGCGGCTCATTTGGTATTCGTCACTCGTGCCGCGCGGTGAAACATAGAGCGTCCCGCTGATGTTTTCGAGGACGACGCGATATGGAGGCGCAGGTCGCCTGACCAGGCGCAGGCACGCTCGCAGCTTGCCTTCTTGTACCGATGTGAGCTTGCCGTCTTGGCTGCTGATGTCGACCTGGACCTGGAGCGCCGCATCGTTCGACGTATCCACAACGGGGGGCGGCGGAAGCTCCGAGACATCGCTCGACCCACCGTCGCGCCGCGTCGAGGCTGGCCGCATCGTGGGATGGCGCGGTGGCGGCCCCTGATTTGGAAACCTTCCTGGCGGCAGCGCTCTCACGTCGGCTGTGTCGGTCGCCGAGCGAAGTGGGGGAAGCTTGGCCAGCGCGATTTCGACGGCGCCGTCCGCTGGTTGCTCCTGGCCTGCGTCGAGCAGTGCGGGTTCATCGGCTTGCGGCGGCACGACGATCTGCGGCGCCGGCCCCACTTTCTTCGGCAGCAGCAGCTTGCGCGCACCGAGAATCAGTCCCAACCCGCACAGTGCCCACATCGCACCTTGCACCATCGGCAGCCAGAGACGGGACCACGATGAATCCTCGACGCGAGGCAGTGCGATGACGCGGCCTTCCGTCACTGGGGTAAAGCGCTGAACCGAGCCTCCGATGGCGGACACAAAGTCGCGCAGATGCGCAAATCGCACGCCGCGGGACCGGCTGAGAGCGCGCTGAAGGGCAAGCTCGACACGCTGGCTGAGCAAAAGCGGAAGTGGATCTTCGGCGAGAACTCGCTGCACCACGACTTCGCGCGGCTCGTCATCGCTGCCAATGAAGGCTGGTTGACCCGCCAGAAGCTCGTACAAAATGACCGCCAAGCTGAACTGATCGCTGCGCGGATCACAGGGCTGGCCGCTCAACACTTCAGGTGCCAGATAGCCAGGTTCCGCAAAGCGCGCCGCCAATGACTTTGGATAGAGTCCAAACCCAGTGACTTTGACTCGCCAGGCATCGCCGTCGGTCAGAACCACGATTCGACGAGGAGACAGACACAGGTGAAGGAGGCCGAGTCGGTGCGCAGCATCGAGCGCCTCACCGATTTGGCTCGCCAGATCTTGTACCTCGACTTCGCGCAGAGGCCGACCGAGCGTGCGAAGGAGCTCCGGGAGCGTTTTTCCCTCCAGCTCGACAGGCTCTCGAACAAGACAAGTGCGACTTTCCTCGTCGATAACAATCAGGGCGTGCGTCTGCGACACGGCGGGGTGCCGGAAGCTCGTGAGACGCTGTCCGTGCGCTTTCCACGATTCCAGTTCTTGGGGGTCCAGCGCGGCAGCCCCAGTCGGCCAAACGATCAGAGTCAAGAGCAGCGGACGACCGTCTTCCAGCGCTCGCACGGCATAGTTTTCCTCCAGACCGTGACGGTCGAGGAATCGCTCGACGCGAAACCGCGCTGAGACGACATCACCGGGCCGATGCGCCGGGGTCGCGCTGCCAGCTTGCGACATTTTTCCAGCCTACGGAATCAGCAGCGACAGTGCCAGGCCTATGGCCATACCGGCGGTGGCACCAAAGCCCGCTTGGGTTGCGGTGTGCATTTGGTAAGGAACCGGGGTGCCAATCTGGTTAAATCCCCAGGTTTGTCCGTCGAGACCAGCCATCGCACTCGACACAATGAGTCCTGCCACTGTCATGCCCCCGAAGGCTCCGACTGCAAGCCCGCGACGGAATGTCCATCGGCCTTGCGGCGTTTCAGGGCAAGCTGGGAGACCATGGGTCGTCCATCGCTCCCATGGGGCAAAGGCTGCGGCTCCACCCACGATGCCCAGCGCCGCCACGCCATACAGTGACCGCGACGTGCGGCCAAAGTTGTTGAGCATGTCGGTTGGATAGAGATCTCCGTCAGCGGGCAGATAGACATCACCGTCTTTGGCGCTCAGTGCAATCGCGCTGGCGAGGCCGGTGATTCCGATCGCCGACAGGGCCCCGGCAAACAGACCGCGCTTGAAGGTATAGATGCGGGGCACGCAGCGCAGCTTCACGGGATCCAGGTCCAGAGGCTGCTCGGGCTTCCCTGCTTCGCTCGCCACGACTTCGGTTGTCCCCGGATCAGCGGGCCGGCTCGGCGCCGGAGGGTTTCCCTGCGGCGAGGTCGCAGGCTGTACTGGCGGAGGCGCGCTTGGAGTCCACTGTGGCAAAGGCGGAGGCGCAACTGGCACCGCGGCGTTTTGGACCGCCAGCGCATCGACGAGACGACCTGCAGCGCGGGAGACGGATTCCTGCAGAAGATCTTCCGAACACTCGGTGCACCGCTCCTCGACCAGTGTCGGCTGTTCCGCGTCGAGATCGTAAATCCACAACCGAACCAAGTAGCTGCGGTCGTTTGGGAACACCTCGCCACCGAGAATCCTGTGGGCCGAAAAAGCCTTGCCCAGTCGGGACAAACACGGGCGCTCGGTGCACAAAAGCTCGGACGGCTGCAGCGTCGGCGAAAGCGCTGGTTCTCCCATTCGGAGCAGGTGCTGGACCACCACTTGGCGGGATTTTGACGACGGCTGACCTTCGCGCTTCACACCAAGCACCAAAATCAGCGGGGACGCAGCCGCGGGAAGGGACGCAATGCCTACCACCGCAGCGAGCAGCCACCCCAGACCCAGGCGGACAAAACGCAGAGAACCGGCTTCTCGACTCGAGCAGAGCGCGCGAAAATTGGGCAACATTTTGCCTAAAAGCAGACCAGCAGTCCCTATACGCT
>CAYTGC010000015.1:0-39733 GCA_964437195.1 uncultured Myxococcales bacterium
GCTACATGCCGACGCACGAAGAGCAGCTTCGCCGCGAGCAGGAACTCTTCGAAAAGAAGGAAGAGGAGCGATTGCACACGCAGTCGCCACCTGAGGCGCAGGTTCACGAGCAGAGCCAACGAATGCTCGCTGAAGACAAGCGAATCGAGCAGTCGAGACTCCTCGACAGCCTGAAGGGCGAGGCATTTTCCCCCAGCCAGCTCGCCGAGCTGCCGAAGCAGAGCGAGCCAAACAAGCAAGCGGTCGAGCAGCTTTTTCATCACTTGGTCGAGCGCAAAGACAAGCCACCGACAGATGCGACGAAGAAGCAGCAGACGACGGCGCAGATCGATCGCAAGACCGGTATGCGCTCGCCCGATCCAAGGCATCGCGAACCCGATGACTTGTTTGCCACCGGCATCGAGGGTGATTTCGTACCGAATACGAAAATCTCAGCGGCTGACTTCGATGTCCATCCAAGCACTGACGATGGGATCGATTGGGGAACGGGCAATTCAAGACGTCGCCGACGCAGACTGCCTGGACCAGCGGAAACCAAAAAGAAGCCTTCGGGAAGCGACAAATAACGCTCTCGAAGCAGGAACAGCAAGGAGATGACTTCGCCGATGAGCGCAGCAACCGAGTCTGAGCGGCAAGCAGCAGAGCAGTGGCTTGCCGCCGAGCTGAATCGAATGTGGCTGGTCGCCGAGCGCTGTCTGCGCCAGTTTCAGCGTGCCCAGTTGCGGCCCCAGCCGGACAATCCATCGCTCGCCGAGATCGAAGGCATCTTCACCGCACGTCGTGCTGCTCGTGGAGGTCTGTCGACTGGCCCAATGGATGAAACCGAGCTTTCTCGGGCCGTGACCGAAGTCGAGAGCACGCTCTATGCGCTTCGTCGCGTCGCACCCATCGGACGAATGATCGAGAACCTCGGTCTGTCGCCGCTGGAAGTCGAGACGCTGATTGTCGCCATGTCGCCGCACATCGACGCGCCACTGTCCGACGTCTTTTCCCTTCTGCGCAGCTCGTCGAGCCGTCGTGGCGTGGACCTTTCACTGGTGTCGCAGCTTTATCAGCTTCGTCGCAGCGATCGGCTTCAGCTCCTCGATGCGCTCGATCCGGAACGACCGCTCCTTGCGTGGCGGATGATTCAGGTCAGTTCTCCCGAATCGATGGAGAGCTACAGCTCGGTAAACTACCGCGCCATCATGCCAACGTTCGACGTGCTATCGACGCTGTGCGGACGCGGTGAGCTGGCTCCGGCCCTGTCGCGAACATCGAAGCTGATGCGCGCCGAAAAGCGCCTGGATGACCTTGTTCTCGACGACAAGCTGCGCCAAAGATTCGAGCGGCTGTGCGCGATGGCCGATCAAGCGGTCCAGCAGCAACAGCTTCAGCACATGCCCTGGGTGCTGTTCTACGGAGCCAAAGGCAGCGGCAAAAAGGAACTGGCGTCGCGGCTGGCCGCGCACTGTGGCAGGCCGCTTCTGTGGTTCGACCCGACGCAGGCCGAGCAAGGAACGCTCGACGATCTGCTCCGGCGAGCCCAGCGTGAGGCGCTGCTCCGAGGCGCGGTTCTGTACATCGGACCGCTCAAAGGCGAGCTGCTCAACGAAAACGGACGGGAGCTGATCAAGCGAATCATCAACTATCCGTCGATGATCATCCTTGGAGTCGAGCAGACACAGCCTCCGCGAATGACCATCGACCACAGCATGCAGGAAGTGCAGCTCTCGATTGCACCGGAGCCGTCGCGACTGATCCTGTGGCAGCGCGTGATTCCCGAGCCGATTCGCTCTGCGGACCTGGCCCTCGAAAGCATCGCCCGTGCCTTTCACCTGACCCCAGGAGAAATCATCGACGCCGGAGCCGAAGCGCAAGAGCTGGCCTCGCTCAGCCCGAGCGGCACTGTGAACCACGACCAGCTGCGCGCAGGCATCGACCGTCGGTTGCGCAACGACCTCGGCGACATGGCCAAGCGAATCCTCGTCTCGGCGCGCTGGGATGACCTGGTGCTTCCCGATGACGACACCCTCCGAATCCGCGAGTTTATCGGGCGCAGCAAGCACGCCTATCGCGTCTACTCTGACTGGGGATTCGGCATGCGAGTCGGCTACGGCAAGGGCATGATCGCGCTGTTTTCGGGACCACCGGGAACAGGCAAAACCATGCTCGCCGGGCTTATCGCACAGGCACTCGACCTCGATGTGTATCAGGTCGACCTGGCCCAGGTGGTCAGCAAGTGGGTCGGCGAGACAGAGAAGCAGCTCGCCAAAGTCTTCGACGCTGCCGAGCGCGCCCATGCGGTGCTGCTGTTCGATGAAGCAGACTCCCTGTTTGCCAAGCGAACCGAGGTCAAGACCTCGAACGATCGGTACGGCAACTTGGCGGTCAACTACTTGCTGCAGCGGCTCGAACAGTACAGCGGCGTCGTCGTCATGACCACGAACAAGGAAGCGTCTCTTGACGAAGCGCTCCAGCGCCGACTGACGCTGCACCTGCACCTCGAGATTCCCGAGCCCCCCGAGAGAGAGCGGCTGTGGAGATCCATGCTGCCGCAAAATGCCCCGTGGGCCAAAGACATCAACTGGAAGGCGCTGGCCAAGGACTACGAGATCTCCGGCGGTTACATCAAGAATGCCGTGCTCCGCGCGGCGTTCCTCGCGGCAGAGGCCAACTCGCCCATCAACATGCTGCTTTTGCGCAGGTCGGCGTCTCTCGAAATGGAAGACATGGGTCGCCTGATCGCGCGCGGTGGACGAGGCGGCGTGAGCGGGGTTCCGGCTCTCGTCAGCGCTTCTCGTCGCGAAACAAGCGACGGCCCCGGTCCAGCCTAAAACCCCAATTCCACACAGCCATCGACGCGGAACTGCTGTCGGTAAGCCAGTATTTTGCGACTTGACGATGTGTTAAGCTCTCACAACACATGTCAGAAAGCCCTGCGCCTTCGGCTGAACCTGCCGGAACACTCCCTGCGGAGTCTACGCGCTCCCCGTCCCCGGAAGCCCGGCTGCAAGCGCTCGTCGGGCAAGCAGCCCAGCCAGTTCTCGATGATCTCCTCCAACTGCTGCTCGCAGAGCTTGCCGAGACCCAAGATCCGAACGAGCACTCGGAGTTGGCGGTTCGGATGGCCATGCTCCTTTGGGATGGTCAAGGCAAAGCCGACGCAGCCCTTTCACTTCTCGACTCAGTGCATCATCCGCTGGCCGCCAGCCTGCGCCTCCAGGCCGCTCTGGAGGAACGACCTCAGGGTCCAAGCCTCGCGGACCACACCGACTGGGTGATTCGGCACGGTACTCTCGAAGAAAAAAGCGAGCTAGGGGAGCTCTTGCTGTGGCGTGGCCAGCTCGATCCAGCGCAGACGCTGCTGTCAGAAGGGGCAGCGCCGCGTCTGTATGCGTTGCTTCTCACGTCGCAAGCCCTGACGGTGCGGGCTGCGGAGTCGTTGTCTTCCAGCAGTGACGGCAATGATCTCCTCTGGGCGGCAGCACTGCGCATCCAGGCCGGTCAAGGCAGCGAAGATCCGTCCGCGGTCATGTTGTCGGTTCAGCAGCTCGCACAGCAGGCCGAGCGGGCCCCAAAACGCAACGATCTTCTCGGTATGGTCCTGACGCTGCGGGCGAGTGAGCATCACCTTGCCAGCTTGCCGGCCTACGGGCCCGGTCAGTGGCAGCTTCTCAACGAGCGATTTGCACTGCTTGGCGGCGATCCAGCGCTGCGCGGTGCGAGCCCGTCCATTGAGCTACTGCTCGCCGCATTGGAACTGGCGACGGCGTCGATGAACTCTCAGGTGATGGCGACCCAAGCTGCAGATCTGCTGGTCGGCATCAGCCAAGTGACGAGCATTCACCCAACGCTGGCAGGGCATCTGAGTCGGCACCTAATTGAGCGTCGTTCTGCCCAACAGCTTGAACGGGTCTGTCGCTGGCACGACGCGGCTCAGTACTGGCTGCACCAAGCGAATCGGCTGATCGAGCAGCTACCGCCGCCCGCCGCAGAGAGTAGCGCCGACGAGTGGAACCGAGCCCTGGCAATGGCTCACCTTTACCGCGCCGTCGAGTGTTGGCTTCTGGCGATTCCCCAGCACGGGGACGAAGCCCGCGCCCACGCGCTTCAGCAAGCGACTCGACTCCTCAGCTTTGGCGTCGTCGACGAAGTTTTCGCGCTGCGACTGGCGACCCACTTGCTTGCGGGAAGTGAGCGGCGCTCCGTCTGCGAGTGGTTGACCTCGTGTGCGCAAGCTTGTCCGCCGGCGAGCCCTGAGCGTGCGGCGCTGGTAGCCCACGCGGCTCGCGCAGCCGAAGCGCTCCAAACCCCAGACCGCGACGTGGTCCATGCGGTGCCAGCGCTCGCGACTCGGCCAGTCCTGCTGACACTGGCTCGACAGTTTCGTCGTCGTGGCGATTTGGTCAGGCTGCTCGCGGTGTACCGTCGGCTCGCGGATTCATCGGCAACCACCGATTCTGACACCCAGGCGAGCGCTGCGACCTATGCTTCCGTCTCGGCCATCCTCGGAGCGGTGCTGCTGCCCGATCCGCTGATGGAGGGCATCGAGGGTGAAACCGAGCTCATCAAGGTGCTCAAGAACTTGATTGTGCTGGCCGAGCCCCATCTGGATGAAGCTGGTGGTCTGCTGATCTCGGTGGCCAAGGTGCTGTCGTGTCAGCGACGATCCCATGATGGTGAGCTGATCGATGCGCTCATCGAGCTGCTAAACCGCGTCCAGAGTCCGCGCAACAAGCTGCGGGTTCTCAAGCAACTGGCGCATCATTCGACGGAGGCAGGCGACCTGCAGCGGGCCGAGGTCTGCTACCAGGAAGTCCTCGAGCGTGACCCGTCTGATGTCGTGGCGATGCATGCTCTCGCCAGACTGTTGCAGCAGCGCGGCGACGCCCCACAGGCAATTGAACTGCTCAAGACCGCCGTCGAAGCAGCGCTCTCACTCGGCGGAGAGCCAGCGGCGCCCTTGCCGTCAACAATGGCGATGCTCGCACCGCGAAAGCTGGGCCTTGGTGACACGACGGCCCCCGTGGGCGCCCAAGCGGCGGCGCTTCTCGCGTGTGAGCTTGGCGCCCTCTTCGAACAGCAAGCAACCCAGACAGGCGCGCAGGCTGCGTTTGCAGAGGCGCTGACCGCGTACGAAGGCGCGCTCCGTCGAGATCCACGTTGCCGACCGGCCGCACGAGCGCTGGTCTCTCTGTATCGAACCCTCGGGCGTCAAACGGAACAGCTCACCGCGATGCGACGCCTGCTGCCGCTTCTGCGCGATGATCACCAGCGGCTCGAGCTCCTCGTCGAGCTTGGGCAACTGGCCGAGCGCCAAGCGCACCAGATGGGTGGCGAGATGGCGGCGCCTCTCATCGAGCAAGCGATTGATGCCTATAGTGAAGCCGTCCAGCTTGCGCCAACCCACGAAGGCGCGGTTACCAGCCTGGTGAATCTCTGCCTCATCGACGGCCGCTACGGGCTCATCGCGGAGACGCTCGAGCGAGCGCCCAAGACGCCGCGTCTGCTGCGGATCCTTGGTGAAGCGTATGAAAAGCTCGGTCAACCAGACGGTCTTGCGCGCACCCTTGAGGAGCTGCTGCCCCAGCTTACCGAGAAACCGGAACAGCTTTCGCTTCTCCAGCAGCTTGCCGAACTATACGAACGCCTCGAGCGGCCTGCCGACGAAATTCGCATCTGGGAACGGATCTATGAGCTTTCGCCCGAGCTCATCCTCGGTAGCAGCAAAGTCCTGCTCCAGCTGGAACATCGGTACGGGGCCAGCGGTCGTCACACGCAGCAGGCGGATCTCATCCAGCGGGCGCTCACCCGCGTCGACAAGCCGCGGAACAAGCTGAGTGTGGACGACGCGGATCTCAAGCGACAGCTCCTGCTTCGGCTGGGTCAGGTGCAGCGCGAGTTCTTGTCGCTCCACACCGATGCGACCAAGACGCTGGAAAAAGTTCTTTCTGAGTGGCCCGAAGAGCGAACAGCGCTGGCCTCGCTGGTGGCATTGTACACTCAGACCGAACAATCCGCAGAGCTGCGACGAACGCTGACGACGCTTCTCAAGCAAGTTCAGGAACCGACCGAGCGCTCGCGTTACCTGTTTGCTCTCGGTGAACTTCTGGACAAGCTCGGAGAGGCGGACGACGCGTATCGCCTGTATGGCGAAGCATTCTTCCTTGACCCTGCCAACCGCGCGGCCTTCACAGCTTACGAGCGGACTTGTTACCGTCGACAGCAGTGGGTCGAAACGCTGAAAATCTACGATGCCGCGCTGCGGCTCATCGAAACGCAAAAGACCAGATCGTATAGGCCAGCCGATCTGTATCTGCGACGAGGCCAGGTGCTTCTTCAGTATCTCCAGCAAGTCGATGAGGCCATTGGCTGCTACACCAAGGCGCTGGAGTCAGACGCCGAAAACGACACCACGCAGGCGACACTCGAGCGGGTCTACGCAGGCCGGAACCAGTGGAAAGAGCTCCTGGCTGCATATGAGCGACGAGCCCAGCTTGTCCGCGACGATAGCAAACGGGTGGAAATTCTGCGTCGGGCGGCCCGGGTCGCAACGGCGAAGCTGCGCGACGTAAACGAAGCGGTTCGGTTCTACGAGAAGCTGCATGCGGTTGACCCGACGGATGCGGAGTCACTGGATGCCCTGGAACACCACTACGAAAGCGCGCGGGACTACGAAAAGCTGGTTGCGCTGTTGTCGACGAGGGTGACGCTCGCCAACGACGAGCAACAGATCATCGCGCTGCACATGCGGATCGGTCTGCTCTGCGAGGAAGGGCTCCGCGATCACGATCGGGCGATATCCGCGTATCGACATGTCGTCGAGGCGCAGCCGACTCACCGCGAAGCGCTCGACGCCATGGCCCGTCTGCTAGAGGCCAACGAGCGCTGGGCCGAGCTTGTCGAGGTGACTCGACGGCAAATTCGGCTGGTGACCGACCGGCAGCACAAAGCCCTGCTCTACTTCAAGTGCGGCTCGGTGACGGAAGCGAAGTTCGGCAAGGAAGACGAGGCGATTCGCTACTACGAAGCGGCTGTGCGGACTTCGGCAGCCTGTTTGCCGGCGCTGCACAGTCTGCGCGATATCTATGTGCGACGGGAAGACTACACCCGGGTCACACAGACACTCGAGCTCGAATCGAAGCTGTGGACGGAACCGAAAGAACAAGCCGGCATCCTGGCTCACATTGGGCAGATATATCTCGACAAGCTGCGCCAGCCCGAACGAGCGGTTGAGTACTACGAACGCGCACTGACCGTCGACAAAGACTGTCTGCCGGCCCACCGCGCGCTGTTCAATGTGTACTACCAGCGCGGCGATTTCTATCACACGTATCAGACGGGACAAGTGCTGCTCGTGCGAGCGGCTCGCGAGGGAGAACCGTCGGAGCGGTCGACGTTCCACACCAAGCGCGCCCATGCCGCCTCGAAGGTCGGCGAGCTGCGCGTCGCCTGTGAGTCGGTGGTGCTCGCCCTGGAGATCTGGCAGGAGAACATGGCTGCGCTGGGCCTGCTCGTCTCGCTGTGCCTGCTGCCTGACACCGGCTACGACTTTGGACCGACCAGCCGCGAACTGGAAAAACAATATCGCCGACGGAACAGCCCTGAACCGCTTGCGCTGCTGCTGTGCGCGCAAGCGGCTCTGGCAGAACGCGCCGGCGACAACGAGACAGCAGAGACGCTCCTCGGCGAATCGCTCAAGCTGATGCCAGATGAGCCCCAGGTCGTCGAGCTGGTCGCAGCGGCCTATGTTCGCCTGGCTCGCTGGGACGCTGCGGTCGCGCTTCTGCAAGGCTTCATCGATCGACTGCGCCAAGCCTCCAAGGCGGACCTTCTGCCAACGGTGGCTCGGTGTGAGGTGCTGCTGGCCGGTTTGTTCGGCGAGGTGCTCCTTCAGCCCGAAGCCGCAATCAAGACGCTTCGTCAATCCATCGAGACAGCGACCCGTCCCGAAGCCAAGGTTTCCGACGATCTTGTCTACCGCGCACGGTTCATGCTGTCGCAGGAACTGTTCCGGATCGGGCGCTACCTCGAAGCGCGTACCGAAATCGACGAGCTTCTACAGGCCGTTCAGCAGGAAGGTACGCTCAGGGTCTCCGCGTCGGTCCTGTGCCGGTATTCCGACTATCAAGGCCGCATCTTGGAGTCTCTCGGAGACATGACGGGTGCGCAGCAGGCGTACCTCAAGGCGATCGACCTCGACCCGGCCTATGCGCCGCCCGTGCTGCAGCTGGCTCGCTGGGGCGTTTTGACGGGCAACCGAGATCAAGCCGAAGCGCTGCTCCGCGATGCCATCGACCGCAGCAGCGAAAGAACGATCGCCGCGGGCTATGATGAGCGCGCCTCGGAGATATTCCTGCGTCGAGGCCTGGCCCGCCTGCTCGTTGCGAGCGCACCACAAGCCGCCGTCGAAGAGTACAGGCGGCTGGCTGATCTGAGCGCCGATGACTACATCCAGCTGCCGTTGTGCTTCGACTTGCTGGGCCCCGGTGGTCCGACGCTCCTTTGGAATGGCCAAGACGACCGTCTTTCGCTCGCGGAAGTGCTTCTCCAAAGCATCGGCGACACGACGCAGGCTGAGCAGATCTTGAGCGCCGTCCTCGCAGAAGATCTGCGCTGTGCCGCTGCCTATCCACTGCTGGCCGAGGTCTACGATCGGCGAAATGAGACGACTCGCTCCCGTCGAGTACGCACTGTCTCGGCGCTGCTCGGATATTCGGCTGCCGAAAAACGGCCTCTCCGCAGCGGTGGCTATCGCAGCACGCTCAGCGAGGAGCTCCGTCAACGACTGGTCCTGCCACCGATGCTCCGCGGGTCTTTGACGGTCGACTTGCTTTTGGCGATGATGCCGGGCCTTCTGCGCCTGTTCCCACCCATGTGGCCGTGGCCGACCGAGACCACGCCCGCCGCCAAGGTGCCAGACCCAGGCTTCCAAAGTGCCGTCAGTGAGGTCTTGCGACTTTTTGCCGTCGATGCAGACGTGCAGGTTGCGCACCAAGTTCCAGGCGGAGCACAGGCGCTAGAGCTTCCGACAGGACGAAAAATTGCGCTGATTGATCAGTCCGTCTTGGCACAGAGCGACAGCGAGAGACGATTTGTCCTTGGCAAAGTGCTGGATGCGCTGCGTGGTGGCTACGCGACAGTTCTTCGACTTTCACCGAGCGAGCTGCTCCAAACGTCGCGGCTTCTGACGATGATGCTACTCCCGCCCACCGAGCAGCCGCCCGAGAGCCGCGAGTTTATGCAGCTACTGCCACGCCGTTCACAGCAGGTGTTCGAGCGCGCAGCGCAGAGCCGCCCCACCCAGACGGTCGCCGAGGTAGTCGCTAGCTTCGCCCTGTGTGCCGACCGCGCCGGACTGCTCGCTTGTGACGACATCGCGACCGCAGTTCAGATGCTTGTGAAGCTCACCGGAGACGATGCCGCATCGCACGGTCTGACCGACGTGGCCGGATCGCTCGGCATGGTCCTTGGTCACGCGCCAAACGGAGCCGAGCTTTTGCACTACTATCTTTCAGACACCTTCCACGAACTTACTCAGACCCTGCGAGAACCATCGCGCTTGTGATCTGCCCCCAGCAGAAGGTATTCTTGGGCCTTGATATGGCGCTATCGGCGGTGGTTACGCAAGAAAGAGGGCGGACGGGAACATGGGTGCGAAGTTCAGCTCTGAGCTAGCAGCTCAAGGCGGAGTTGTAAGCCTCAAGCTTCGTGGTGTTGTCGACGAAGACAATGAGCTCACGAGCATTGAGGGTCAGCTATCTGCCGGAGTCACCGTCCTCGATTTGGCCGACATTGAGCGCATCAACTCGTGCGGTGTGCGCGACTGGGTGAACTGGCTCGGTCGCATTGAAAAAATCGGCGCCAGGCTGGTCTTCGTCAATTGCTCACCAGCCATCGTCGCGCAGATGAACCTCGTTCATAACTTCTCGGCGAGTGGCATCGTCAAAAGCTTCTACGCGCCGTACTTCTGCCCGCGCTGCAACAAAGAGCGTCTGCTCCGCCTCGAGACCAAAGATCTGGTCCATCAGACACCCATCACGTCCGCTCCGACCTGCCGCTGCGATGACTGCGACGGGCCGATGGACTTCGACGATATGGAAGAATCGTACTTTGCATTCTTGAACAACCTCAAGAAAGTCATGGGCGATTCAGCGACGGAGGAAATTCTCCAGACCGTCGCATCTGCGAGTGAAGGCGGCGCCAAACAGAAGACCCGTGGCAGCAGCGCTGGAATGACGCCCGCGACGGGACCAGGCAACACACCGGCGACACCGTCGACCGGCGCGCCCTCCTCGATCTCGCCGATTCCGAAAACACCGACCGGACGCTCGCATAGTGGAGCGCTCCCGATGCCTAAGACCCCGCCGGGGAATGCGCTCGCCGGACTGGTCACGCAACAAGGCGAGGCACCGGCAACGTCGAGTGGAAACCATCGTCCGATCGGTCTGGCCATTGCACAAGCGACTGGCCAAGCTGGGCTGGCAGGGAACGACAAGAACGCGACAACCTCACCGAGTGGTGGCTCACCTGCGCCCTCTTTGGCCAAGGCGGTGATGATGTGGCTCGGTCTGGCACTGTTCCTCATCGCCGCGATCGGCGCGATGATCTACGCAATCGCAAAGTAGGCGCGTAGCCGTTCCCCCCATTGCGCTCGCTGTTCCTTTGGGCAACACTTCCGACCCATGCACGGAAGCGGCCCGAATGTAACTCCGCGCCCAAGCGAGTCCGCCTTCGCTGGTCTATCTGACGGAGATTTCCGTCGGTTGCTCAGTTTGGCGCTCAGCAAAGGCGGAGACTACGCAGATCTGTATTTCGAGCACTGTCAGACTGCCAGCTACGTTTTCGAGGACGAGCGAGTAAAGACAGTAGGACGAGGTGTCTCTCTTGGCCTCGGCGTGCGCGTCCAGCGAGGCGAGGCCACTGGCTATGCCTACTGTGAAGGGCTCGACGAAGCGGCGATGGCGCGTGCGGCACGAACGGCCGCCGAGATCGCCGAGTCAGCCGCCCGTCCCGGTCCGCAGCAGATCGAGTCGCGACTGGCTCCATCGTTTTACGCCATCACGACGCCCAGCCTGTACTCTCCGGCCAAAGACAAGCTTGAGCTCTTGCGTCGGGGCGATCGAGCAGCGCGTGCTTCTGACCGTCGCATTGTCAAAGTGATGTGCAGTTTTTCCGAAGAACAGCGCGAGATTCTCATCGTCACGGGCGATGGCAGGCGATATTCGGACCAGCAGCCGCTCCTTCGCTATGGCATTCATGTGGTCGCCGAGGACGGAAAAAAACGCCAGTCGGGGAGTGGCGGCGGTGGCGGACGGTATTCGTTCGATTTCTTCAACGCCAAGACGCCAGAGCATTACGCAGCCGAAGCAACGCACGTTGCGCTCGCGATGCTAGACGCGGTCGAAGCGCCTGCGGGCCAACTTCCGGTCGTTCTCGCGGCAGGCGACTCGGGAATCTTGCTCCACGAAGCTGTCGGGCACGGACTTGAAGCGGACTTCAACCGAAAGCAGACCTCGAACTACGCAGGACGAGTGGGGGAAGTCGTGGCGTCGGAGCTTTGCACCGTCGTCGATGATGGCACCGTCAGCCATAGTCGTGGCGCCATCAACGTCGACGACGAAGGAGCCCCAGGGCAGCGCAATGTCCTCATCGAAAACGGACGCCTGCGGGCATACATGCAAGACCACCTGTCGGCCCGCATCATGGGCGAAAACCCGAGCGGCAATGGTCGTCGACAGAGCTTCCGTCACGAACCGATGCCGCGGATGACCAACACCTATCTCCTCGGCGGAACGGAGTCTCCTCAAGACATCATTCAATCGGTGAAGCGGGGCGTGTTCGCACGTCGATTTTCCGGTGGCCAAGTCAACATCTCCAACGGGGATTTTGTGTTTTCACTGACCGAGAGCTATCTCATCGAGGACGGCAAACTCACCGCACCGCTCAAAGGCGTCAACCTCATTGGCAACGGCCCCGACGTACTCACCAAGGTGTCGATGGTCGGTCACGACTTTGAGATGTCCGACGGCATCTGGACGTGTGGCAAAGAGGGCCAGTCAGTTCCCGTCGGAATCGGCACTCCAACCGTAAAAATATCTGCCATCACCGTTGGTGGCACCAAGACCTAACGGCCAGCTGGGGAGAATCTCGTGTCAAAGGTCGAAACCACCTCGATTGATAAACAAGCCGAGCTGCGAGCCCTTGCGGAGCGAGTTGCCGAACTGGCCATCGACGACGGAGCTGACGCCGCTGAAGTCATCGTCGGAGCCGGGCAATCGCTGAGCGTGAAAGTCCGCGGCGGTGCCAAGGAACTCCTCCACGAGTCGGAGAGCCACGGCCTGGGACTGCGCGTGTTTGTGAACCGTCGCTCAGCAGTGTGTCACACGTCGGACCTGAGCGAAGCCGCACTCCGGCGCTTTGTGCACGAGACTGTCGAGCTGAGCCAGCTGAGCGAGCCCGACGAGCTAAATGAACTCCCCGAGCGCTCCGAACTCGTGCAGCCAGGGCAGAAGCTGCCACTGTTGGCGCTGTGGGATGAGCGGACAGCCCAACTGACGGCCAACGAGCTGTTCGACATTGCGCAGCGTTGCGAAGCAGCGGCCCGCGCGTTTTCGCCACGGGTCACCAATACCGATGGGGCCAGCTGCGACCGCAATGCAGGTCACATGGCGCTCGCGCTTTACGACAAGACCGGTTTGGCGTTCTCAGGCGCCTCGCGCGGCACGTACTGCTCGTTCAGCGTGGAGGCGCTCTGCGATGATGAAGATGGCAAAAAGCGCAATGCATCCTACTGGTCTGCATCACGCTTTTTTTCCCGTCTCGACTCCCCAGAGTCGGTCGGTACCGAGTCTGCACGTCGGGCGATCAGCAAAATCGGCGCCCAGAAAATCTCGACCGCCGAACTCCCCGTGGTGTTCGATCCCGATGCCAGTCGAGCGCTTCTTCGTACGCTGTCATCGGTGGTATCTGGCGGTGCGATCTACCGCAAGAGCTCCTATCTGTGCGGTCGCGAAGGCACAGAGGTAGCATCACCACTCATCAGTGTCGTCGACGATCCGCTGCTTCCGAACGGCCCAGGTTCGCGCGCGTTCGACGGAGAAGGACTCGCAGCCAGGCGCAACGTCATTGTCGAAAACGGCATCCTGCGAGGATATCTTCTCGACAGCTACTCTGCGCGCAAGCTCGGACGGAAAAGCAATGGCTGCGCGGGACGGTCCGTCGGTGGCTCGCCCCATGTCACCACCAGCAACCTAGTACTGTGCGTCGGGAACACTGCACCATCCGCACTTCTCGACGGCATCGAACGCGGCCTGTTTGTCACCGACATGATGGGCTTCGGCTTCAATGCCGTCACCGGTGATTTCTCTCGCGGGGCGGCGGGTTTCTTGATCGAAAATGGCCAGCTCACATCGCCAGTCACCGAAGTCACAATTTCTGCCAACTTCGATGAGCTGCTGAAGCGAATCGACGCCGTCGGCAGTGACCTCGATGAGCGATCTTCGACGATGAGCCCCAGCCTCCGAGTCACTCGGATGACCATCGCAGGACACTAATCGTTCCCTAGAGCGCTGGAAAGTACGCCACGATCTCGTCGAGACTCTTGCCCATGAGGGTCAGCAGATAGACGGCCGCCCCAATCGAAAGAAACGGCCCAAACGGGATTGCAAGGTGCCGGAACGAAGTCGCCTTGTCGCGCTGTCGCAGCCACAGCAGGACCGGCAAAGACAAGAGCGAGCCAAGCACCGACCCAAGGCACAGCGTCCACGGCAGGGCGCGCCACCCCAGTATCACACCGATCAGCGCGAGCAGCTTGCTATCGCCAAGACCCAACCCCTCGCGGCCAGTCACCCGGAAATAGAGCTCAGCGATGAGCCACAACAGGCCGTAGCCGACAACCAGCCCACCGATTGCATCAGGTAGCGAAACGTCGCCGATCAAGCGGCCGAGAACGCCAAACAGCGCGATGGCAGGCAGAGTCAGCCGATCTGGCAACAGCAAGTGCTCAATATCGATGGCCGATAGCACCAGCAGAAGGAGCAGCAGGTGGCTGTAGACGACAAAACGGGCCAGTTGGGCCGAGAGCAGCTCGCCAGGATCTGCGTGTACCACGAACCGCCAGAATGTCGCCAGCGTCAGCACTGCGGCCAGTGTCTCGACCACAGGATATCTCCACGAAATCGCAACCGAGCAGTGGCGACACCGCCCTCGCAGCAGCAAAAAGCTGAGGATCGGAACGTTATCGAACCAGGCTATCGGCTTCTCGCACGACGGACAACGAGAGGAAGGACGGACCACCGACAGGCCTTGCGGAAGTCGGTGAATGCAGACGTTGGCAAAACTCCCCCAGAGAGCCCCCCACAGCCCCGCAAAGCAAATGCCCCAGGGCGAGTGGATGAGCCACTCTAGAAATGGGAGTGAGTCTGAGGGCATGAGCGGATAAATGCGCCGTCCCTTTCACCGGGACAGCGAGGATGGAAGCCAACCTTGTGGGTCTACTGACCGCAGGTTCCGTCGGTGCAGTGAAGAGACGAACTCTTGCAGTCGGCCGCGAGTTTGCACTGTGGGCTGACTTCTCGATCGGTCATGCAGTATCCGCTGGAGCACACTTTTCCGTCGCTGCAGGCGGCGCAGTCGCTGCTTGCCATGCAGAAGGTCCGGCACTGTGCGTTCACGCATTCCCGACCCGACGTGCAGTCCGCGTTGCTCTTGCACTCAGCCACGCGACGCGTATCGGCCCGGCAAACGCTCGCGACACAGATGTCGTTCTTGTTCAAGGCTTGGCAGTCGGCGTCCTTGCTGCACGACGGGTGACATGAGCTGTCGATGCAGGCCTGTCCGGCCCCGCACTGAGCGCTGGTCGCGCAGGACTTGTTATCGACGGCCTTGGCCTGACAACGCTGGTTCACACAAGCCTGGCCCGTGCCACAACCGTTGTCCGCCGAGCAGGACTTCAGACACTGTCCATCGACACAAGCGCCGCCAGTGCCGCACTCACGGTTAAACACACAGTGATTCGGTGGAACCGGCGCGGTCTTGCACTGACCGTTGTTGCACTCGTTGCCAGCGCCGCATTCCGTCTGCACCTTGCACGACTTCGGCGTGGTCGCCGACGCATCCGGCTCACACGAGTGTCGCAGTGAGTTGCAGACATATCCGCTTGCGCAGTCCGCCTGCTTGTCGCAATAGCCAGCCTCGGCGCACTGACGGTTGCTTCCGCAGTAACAGCCCGGAGCGCAGTCGCTCGAGGACACACAGGCGCTTCCCGGCGGTCGACCATCCTGCGCAACGCAGCCAGCCGTATCACACTGGAAACAGCCCGTCGCGTCGCAGTAGGTGTAGAACCGGGACTTGTTATGCTCGGTACAGCCCTGCGCAGAGAGCAGCGCGATCGCACCAAGGAGCGGAGTTACGAACGACAGAAACCCTTTGAGTGGACGCATAGAGCGCATCGGAAGCCCTCCACGATTCGTCGTGATGAACCTACCAAACACATTTACCATGCTTTCATTCTCAGCAGCCAGTATGCCAGCCATCTTTGGCATCCGCGGACTGCCGAGAAGCCAAATTTCGTTGGTGGACTGCGCGCGATACACCTCGCGCAACACAACGTGTGAACAACCGGTCACACACACGGTGTGTTCGTTCGTTCGCAGCTAGTGAAAATTTGACGGGCCAAAGCGCGGCTGTTGGGATGTCGGGCTGACGATGGAAGCCTGGGCGAATCTCCACCAGCCGGTCATGGCGGATGAAGTAATGCGGCTCTTGGCGGTGCAACCCGGGGGCGTCTACTGCGACGCAACGCTCGGCTTGGGCGGCCACAGCGAACGGATACTCTCTGCGCTGGGTCAAACCGGCACGCTGTTTGGCATCGATCGCGATGAAAACGCGCTTGGGCTTGCGACAGACCGGCTCAGTCGTTTCGGACAGCGATTCCGACCCGTGCATGGCCGTTTTGGCGATCTGGCCGATTTGCTGGAAACGGCAGGATCGCCGCCTCTCGATGGACTCCTCGCCGATTTGGGGGTTTCGTCGCTACAACTCGACCGCCCGGAGCGAGGCTTTTCGTTTCAAAACGCCGGTCCGATCGACATGAGGATGGACTCCTCGCGCGGTGAATCAGCACTGGAGCTGATCCTGCGAGTCGACGAAGAGACGCTGGCCGACATCTTGTGGGAATATGGCGAAGAGCGGCACAGTCGTCGCGTCGCCCGGGCCATCAAGCAAGCGGCGTCCAGCGGCCAACTGCACAACACATTGACGCTCGCGGAAGTGGTAGCCAGAGCGATTCCGCAACGAGAGCCTCACAAACATCCAGCGACGCGAACGTTCCAGGCGCTGCGAATGGCGGTGAACGACGAGCTTCGACAGATCCACTCGCTGTTGCTTGATGCACCGAAGCTACTGGCGCCCGGCGGACGCGTGGTCATCCTCTCCTTCCATTCTCTTGAAGACCGGCTCGTCAAACAGCACTTCTCGTTTGTCCCTGCCGTTGCAGATGCGCATCGCGCAAGGGGTACCGGAATCACCGAAAGTCCGTTCGTACTGCTTGGCAAAGGCACAGTGACCCCTAGCGACGAAGAGCAGGCCAAGAACCCACGCGCTCGCTCAGCGCGAATCCGTGCAGCGAGGACGCTCACCCACGAAGAACAAGTCCGGCCAGGGCGAAAGCCGCTGGCTGCGGGGGCGCTATGGCCGCCGTAGGTTCATCGCGACGCAAAGTGAGCTGGTTTAGGCGGCAGCGCGACAAGGTCCGTCGCATTGTGTCCTGGCCGAGCCACAGCCCGAGTTTCGGACTGACCGTTGGACTGGCTGTTTCGTCGCTGGTGCTGATCGCGCTGCTCTACGTTTGGTCCCGGTTGGAAGTGATCCGAATCGGCTACGAGCTGTCTCAACAAAGCAAGCTGGCGCGCGCGCTGGCCCAGCACAACCAGCGGCTGCGGCTGGAGCTCGCAACAAGAAAAGACCCAGCGACTATCGAACGTTTCGCGCGTGAGCGGCTGCATATGGCCCCGCCCTTGCCCTCGGCGATTCGGATTGTGAAGGCGGCCAGGCCAGGCGAAAGCCAAGGTAGCGTTCGATGACCCAAAAAACCGCACGCACCGAGCCGCCGAACACAACCGAGACTTCGCGCTGGCTACATGTCCGACTGTGGGCAACTGGAACACTTTTGACCGCGTGTTTTGGTGTGCTTCTGGTGCGGGCGTATGTGCTGCAAGTCCAGAAACGCGATCTGTATCGCTCACTCGCCGAGGAACAGTATCTGCGCGAAATTGAGGTACCACCGCATCGCGGACGGATCGTCGATCGCACGAGCAGCGAGCTTGCAGCATCGGCCAGCGTCGATTCGGTCTATATCGAGCCGCAAAAGTTTCGCGCCGAGCTGCCCGATAGTGGTCGTCGGGAAGCCGCGCTCTCGCGCCTTGCGTCGGCCCTTGGGCTGGATGTGCTCGAGCTGCGACGGCGCGCCCAGTCCGATCGCCACTATTTGTTTCTGAAGAGACGCATTGCTCCCGAGGAAGCGCAGAAAGTTCGGGCGCTCGGCCTGCCTGCAATCGGCCTCACCCAAGAACCGAAGCGCTACTATCCAAACCGAAGCTTGGCGGGACCGCTGCTCGGCTGGGCAGGCGTGGATGCGATCGGCCTCGAGGGCGTGGAGCTTGCCTACGATCGCTTTCTGCGTGGCAGCAAAGCATCGGTGATTGGCTGGCAGGACGCGCGCGGTCGCAAAGTCATGGTCGGAGGCGTGGGTGATTCGGCCCGCGAGCGCGGTCATGACGTCCACCTCACGATCGACAAGTTCATTCAGTTCCGACTTGAGCAGGCACTCGACGAGGGTGTTCACAAGGCCCGGGCCAAAGCAGGTGTCGCGGTTGCGCTCGATCCGCGAAACGGCGAAGTGCTGGCGATGGCATCGGTTCCGTCTGTAAATCCGAATGACCCAGCCGGTGCTCGCGAGCGGGGTGTTCGCAATCGCGTCGTGACCGACCCATTTGAGCCCGGCTCGACGATCAAGCCGTTCACCATCGGGGCAGCCGTCGAGGCGGGCGCGATCCACTCAAGCGATGAGTGGGACTGCGAAGGCGGACAGTGGCGACTCGGCCACGTCACCATCCACGATGCTGAAGCCGAAGGTGTCCTGACGACAACCCAAGTGCTCGCGCGGTCGTCGAACATCTGCACCAGCAAGATCACGCGCCGACTCGGCAAAGAAAAAATGTTCCTTTTCCTTCGTCAGCTCGGCTTTTTCGCACCGAGCGGAATCGATCTGCCGGGCGAGCGCAGTGGACAGGTGCGTCCCGTCGGAGAGTGGGGCGACGTAGCGTTTGCCAACATCAGCTTTGGCCAAGGCATGACTGCAACGCCGATTCAGATCGCCGCCGCCATGAGCGCCATCGCCAACGGTGGAATCCTGTATCGGCCGCATGTGGTCAGTCGGGTGACCTCGGCCACCGGGCAGCCCGTGCTGGAAGCACACCCCGAAGGCAAACGGGTGATGTCGCCGCGAACGGCCTCGACGATGCGACAGATGCTGCGCGCGGTGATGGAGAAAAAGGGGACGGGTGAAAAGCTCGACATTCCTGGGTATCCCGTTGCCGGCAAGACTGGAACTGCGCAGAAGGTCGATCCCAATACCCGACGCTACTCGCCGGAGTTTTGGGCCTCGTCGTTTGTCGGTTTCGCGCCATATGACGACCCCCGCATCTTGCTGTTCGTGATGGTTGACGAACCGCACGAGGGACACTACGGCGGCGAGGTTGCCGGTCCAATCTTTGTCAAGGTTGCATCGGCAGTTCTGCCGTATCTGGGCGTCCCGCCGCAAAACTCACCGACGGTGGTCTC
Source organism: uncultured Myxococcales bacterium (assembly GCA_964437195.1). Classification (GTDB taxonomy): domain Bacteria; phylum Myxococcota_A; class Polyangia; order Palsa-1104; family JAEUJZ01; genus JAEUKA01. Next base: position 18,826 of record CAYTGC010000015.1, read on the forward strand.
GACGCCGCCGGTTCTGCGTGCGGCCCTGTCCGAACCCTACGGCCCACCAGTGCCCGTCGCGATCCGATATCCGGGAGTACCCGACTCGCAGCGAGTCCCGAACTTCGTCGGTCACGGGCTCGGTCGCGCCATCGAGATCGCCCGCAGCGCCGGTCTTCGCCTCGAAGTCAGCGGCAGCGGCGTCGTCGTCTCACAAGAGCCACCAGCGGGAAGCGCGCGCCGAGGCAGTGTCTGTCAGCTCCGCCTCGCACCGCCCCACTAGCCGCTACGAAGCCAGTCGGCTCGTATCGTGCGTCAGCAGCACCATCAGAGAAAAGAGCTGCCGCGCGGTTTCTTGGTCCGGGTGGGCTCCCAGAAAATACCGCTGAACAAGCTGTGCGGCATCGTCGTGGATCAGGCGACGAGCAATGTCGAGCGCCTCGAAGTGAGGCGAGGTCTCCGAGAGGCTGCTGCTCTCGATCGCGCGCAGGATACGCAGATACTCTCGCAGAACCGGGCCGATCACCGGCCGCTCGAGCAAGAGCTTGCCGACTTCCGCGCCCGCTTCATCCCGCAGTGTCATGGCTATCGAGCCCGGATCGACGGAAACCTGGCCGTGTAGAGCCCGATCGGCCTGCGCACCGTTCTCGCCTTCCAGCGCAAACGCAGCGCTGGTGATGAGCTCCTCGATCGCCGTTTGCCATTCAGCCCGGCGCGGTCTCGTCGCACAGCGCCAGGTCACCTCGTCCACGATGATGTCGCGAAGAACAGCTGGGGGCTTGGCTTGCGCTTCCATATTTCATGACTGTAATCGCGGTCCGGCCAGCTTGACAATCCCATTGCTGCACCGCGTCAAACACCGAGGGCGAGCCCTGTTGGCGTCGAGTTCGAAGCACATTGCGTCACTGCGTCACAGGCTGCGTCAAAACCCCAGCCGACCACCGAATCGGGAGCCAATCTTCGCAACCTTTCCGCCCAGCCGCCGATACCAAAGGGCGATGACTGCTTGGAATGTTCTTTGTCAGGGCTGGAATGCGCTTTGGCTCCTTCTCGGAGCGCACGATTGTGCCGCCTGTCATGACTCGCTCGATGAGGGATATCGGAACGGACCGCTCTGCCCAAGCTGCTTTGCCGTTTGCGAAGAGGCACCACCAGACGGACTCGGGCTGCCATATGAAGCACCGCCCTGCCACTCCGCATTCGTGTACGGCGGGCCGCTGTCGCATGCGCTGCATCTGCTGAAGTGGCAAGGCCGCGACGACCTAGCTCACCCGCTCGGCACGCTGCTCGCGCCGATCTTGAGCAAGCTCGTGGCATTCCACGACTGGCTCGTTCCCGTTCCGCTTCATGCGCAGCGACTGCGTGAGCGCGGTTTTAACCAGTCGACGCTCCTGGCCCGATCTGCCCTGGCGTCGGTCCATGCGACGACCAAACCGCAGCTGCGGCTGGACCTTCTCATGTCAACCCGACCGACGGAACCCGCCCGTCGGCTCGGTCGGCACGAACGCATTGCCAGAGCCAACAGCCTCTATGCCGTACCACCGCGTGCGACCCGCCTGGTGGACGGAGCCCGCGTGTTGCTCCTTGATGATGTCATCACGACAGGAGCCACCGTCACAGCCTGTAGCACCGCGCTTCGTGAGGCCGGAGCCAAGCAAGTTACTGCGGTGTCGCTCTTGCGCGTCGTCAGAGAGTAAGCACTCCGACAGTCCGCAGATGTGCCGCAAGCTCCTCGAGTCCCAGTCGATGTTCACTGCGCGTCGAAAGCTGCTTACACGGATACTTGCCCTGCTTGACTTCGTCCTCGCCCACGAAAATCACATGGTCGACGTTTACCGACTCGGCATATTGAAGGTGCTTGCCCGGCGCCGTCGCGCCAAGTGACATCCGGGTGGCAATTCCCGCTTGCCGGAGCACCATCGCGACGCGCTCAGCATCCGCAATTCGGCCCGAGCCAAGCGGCGCAACCAGCACCGGACGAGCGGTTTGCAGCTGCCCCGCTACCTGTTCCTTGAGCAAGTCGATCAGCCGCTCGACGCCAAACGAGAAACCCACCGCGCCTTGCGCCTGGCCACCGTACAGACCAATGAGATCGTCATAGCGACCACCGCCGGCAAAACTCAGCACGGTACCAAACTTCTCGACGTGGGCTTTGGCTTCAAAGATCGGCCCCGTGTAGTAGTCAAGCCCGCGAGCCAGCGTCGGATCGACGGTCAGCCGATCAGCAAAACCAAGCTCCTCGGCCCGCTCGACGATATAGCGCAGCTCGGACGCAGCCTTTTTTCCCTCGGCATCTTCAGCAAGACGCGCCTCGGTGCGCTGAAGATAGGCGAGATTGTCGCTAGGCCCCGCCGCGGCGTTCCCAATCCCAAGCTGCTCGATGAACCCAATGAAGGAAGCCTCCTCGAGCCCGTAGTTCTTGGCCTCGGTGACCATCGCCTCCCGGCCAATCTTGTCAAACTTGTCGAGCGCACGCAGCGCATCGGCTTTCTTCTCGACCGGAATCCCCGCCAGGCGAAGCTGCGCTTCGAGGATCTTGCGGTGGTTGAGGACGAACCGATAGTCGTGGAGCCCAAACTCCTTGAGCACGGTCGTCGCGAGAAGCAGCAGATCCACCTCGCAGTCCATCGAGTAGCTGCCGAGGATGTCTGCGTCGGCTTGGTAGAACTCTCGGTAGCGCCCTGCAGCCGGCCTGTCGTAACGCCAGACCTTGCCGATCTGGTAGCGATAAATTGGCCGCTTCAGCTCGGGGTGCGATGCAGCAAACCGGCCCGTCGAGCTGGTCAGATCGAACCGCAGTCCAAGCCGCCGATCACCCTTGTCGGTAAACGAGTAGATCTCGCGCTCGGCAGCCGGTCCCGACTTGAGCGTAAGAACCTCGAGATACTCGAACGCCGGAGTATCAAGTTCGTCGAAGCCAAACAGACGGAACGCTCGCCGGAGCCGATCAAAGACAGCGTTACGAATCCGCATCTCCTCGGGGAGGAAGTCGCGGGTTCCCTTGGGCGTCTCAAATGTCCGCGCCATTGCGTTCCTGGTCGCGAGGAGACTGAGTCGAAGCCCGGCGGACGCGCATCGCCTTGGTGCCGTCCTCGGTGGTGTAGAGCTCGATGCGATCTTCACGAACCAGCTTGTCGATCAGTCGCCGACGGACATCGGGGTCAGGATCGAGCTGGCTGGCTTGCCACCGAGTCACAAAGAAGTTCACCCCAACATAGCCAAGCGGAAATTTGCTCTCGGCACGGCGGACTTCGTCAAGAAGCACTGCGGCAGCCACTTCTTCGCTGTCACCGATCGGCGGCTGAGACGGCGGGCCAACATCTTCCGTGACGGCAACCTGCGGGGTTCCGGTCAGGATGATGGGAGAGCCGTTCTCTTCACCTTCGCCCACCGGCCACTGACGTCCGCAATCGCCCAGCGAGTCACAGAGATCGATATGATCAAATGCTGCACGACGAATCCGACGAGAAAGACCTATTCCACCCCAGGTTGCGACGTAGGCCTGTCGACCCAGTGCACGCACGCCCTCGACGGCAGGTGCGTGGTCAGCATCGCCGGACATGAGCACCAGGATGTCGAACGCGCCGACGGCAGCCAGCCGAAGCATGTCGGCAACCATCGTCGTATCGACTTCGTTTTCCTGGGTGTAGTAGTTCTCGGCCTGGCATTCCCGACAGTGATAGCTCTTGGTGCGACGGGAAAAGCGCTGCACGAAATAGCCGGGCAGCATCTCGAGGTTGTCAAGGAAGCTGGTCAGTGCCGCCTGCCCGGAGCCCGCGACGGGATTGCCCGTTTCGATCCCCGTATAGTAGTAGGCGCCCCACAGGACGCTGCCCCCAACGCGACGTACCAGCCAGCGCGACAGTGCAGTGAAATCGAGCGGTTGCCGTCCGGCCCGCTCACGCCAACCTGAATAGAAGTTCTTGCCGTCGAAAAACAGTGCGACTTTCATCGCCGGGCATCCTAGCAAAAAAGAGAAGATAGATTCCCATCAAAAAACAGCCTTTCGCTCGTCACGCATGGCTGTTCCCGAACGGCACAGAAGCAAGGAGGGTTGTCGACGAGAAGTCGCGGGCGACAAGCGCGCTTAGCCGAAACCGAGCGCGTCCAATTGTTCTTCCGACAGGCCAAAGAAATGGCCGGCCTCATGCACCACGGTCACTTCGATCTCGTGCTCGAGTTCCTCCCGTGACATCGCCACTCGCTCGAGGTTGCGCTGAAACAAAAGGATGGTGTCGAGGTGAGGAACGCCACCAATGGTCGGCTTGTTGCCATGCGGAACGCCGCTAAACAGGCCCAAGATCCGCGGATCGGTGCCGTCTGCGACCAGCTCAGCCGATGGATAGTCGGACGCGATGACCGGCACGTTGGCGATCAGCTTGCGAATCTGCTCGGGCAAGTGATCCATCGTCTCACCGATCACCTTCGAGAACTCCTCAGCTGAAATTCCCCAGGGCGGTGTCGGCAGCTTGAGGTCCGTCGCGCGCACTTTCTGGAAGTAGCTGATCATTCCCTTTCGATCATTGCGCGCACTCGCACACAGGCCGAGCCCATGCAGCGAGTCTGGATCATTTGGCTGAACTTCGAGGGCACGCTGAAAGTGACTCTCTGCGTCGTCCGCGTGACCGAGGTCGAGCAGAAGCCGTCCGGCACGAACGTGGTAGCTGTGGTCACCGAGGAGAATATCCGGCAGTTCCGATAGCGAGGCGTACGCGGCGGTTTCCTTGCCGAGCAGCGCTTCGCCTTCCGCCTTGAGAAGCAGCGCCTCGACGAACTCTTCTTCTTCCTCAGCATGATCAAGCGCCGCCTCACACAGCTCGACGGCTTTGTCGAAGTCCTCGACATCCCAAAGGTACAGTTCCGCCGCACAGAGCATCGGCTCGACGTAGTTGGGGTCGATCTCGATCGCGTGCTGATAGTGTTTTAGCGCTTCGTCGGTATTGCCCTCGGTTGCGGCAATCATCCCCAGCAAAACATAAAGTTCCGGGGAATCACCGTCTGTGCGAAGCAGCTTCAGCGCGAGGCGCTTGGCCTCGTCGATGTCCCCTGACTCCATCACTTCCCAGCAGCGATCCAGCTCTGCGTAGAACTTTTCGACGCTCCCTTTGGGCGGTGCCGCTGACTGACTCTTGGACCCGTTCTGGCGGTGCCCGTTGGGCGGCGTGCTCGGGGGTTCTGCTGGGGTGCGAGACTTGGCCATGCTCTATCGAAACTCCTCGAGCGTCATCATGCGCAGGTGGCCTCGAAATACAAGCCATTTGTACGAGCCTGCCGCACCGGCACCCACGCCGAAGCGCAAGGCCAGACAGCCCTCCTTGTATTCTCCAATACATATTTCTCTAACAATTGCTTTGACATCGTCGCCTCCCGTCGGTAGGCTATGAGGTCGAAGCTCCGTCGTCGCAGGTACCCAGCGCGGTGAGCCAGCCAAGACAGAGCTTCCCCGGTCCGTCGGTCCAAAGCGACCTCGTGATCGGGTGATTCCAGGGGGCTTTTGGTAATTTAAATTACGACTAGATAGAGAGGGGCTCTATCCGGTCGGCAAAGCGCAGGGCTTTCTACCCAGACAGGTGGGGTGAGCGATGCAAGAACGCCGTACGATGACCAAGGCTGACATCATCGAGAATGTGTATGAGCGGGTTGGGGGTTTCTCGAAGAAAGATGCCTCGCAGATTGTCGAGGCAGTGTTTGACATCATCAAGGACACGCTAGCCCGGGGCGAGAAAATCAAACTTTCGGGCTTTGGAAATTTGGTAGTCCGAGATAAAAATGCGCGCATCGGTCGTAACCCGCAGACCGGCGACGAGATCACAATCTCGGCGCGACGTGTCCTGACGTTTAAGCCGAGTCAGGTGCTCAAAAACGCGCTCAACGGCTAGCCGCCGACCAGGGACGGGCCTGGCAGCACAAGCGGCCTGTTCCCTCCCATGACTGCTAAGCCGCGGGCCAAGGCGTCCGCTCCGAAGAAGAAATCCGTCCGGCGAAAAGCCCCAGCGGCTCTCCCGACGAAAGCTCGTCCCGCGCGAAAGTCGACCCGTACGGCAAAAAAGTCTCCGCCAGCAGCGAGCGATCCAGCGACGGAGAAACCAACCAAGATAGTGCGCCCCACCGTCGAACCGAAGGCCAAGCCCGCGGAACCGACCCCAGCCACCACGCCACCTCCAGCGCAAAAGACGACCGATTCAGCCAAGAACCGCCGCCGAGGGCTCGGATCGCTATCCAAACATGCGTTCTCCCCAGTGACTGCGCCGATCACGCTCGTGCTCAAGTCGCGTCCACTGGTAAAAATGGAACTGCCCACAGATGGCATTCCCGCTTCTCTTCCATCGGATGCGCTGAACTTCTTGCGCAGCGAGTTGGCTGCAATGCTCGCAATCCTCGACGAGTCGAGCAGCTAGTACGCGTTCGCTAGAAGCGGAAACCGAAGCTCCCCGACATGCTCATGCTGGTGCTCGGCAGAAGGGACTCTGTGCTGCCTGGGTGTCCGTCGATGTCGATCCGCAGCCACAGCGACAGTGCCTTGAGAATGTTGGACTGACGAGGGTAGATGTCGATCCCGATCCGAAGCAGGCCACCGATGATCGCGGCATCGGTCTGACCGGACGACGAATCACCGCAGCACAACCACAGCCGACCACCTGCCGCCCCCGCTGCCACGCGGACCCAGTCGGTGACACGGAATAGCAACAGAGCGTCGCCGGTCACATCTCCGTACGGCTGTCCTTCGACGACGCTTCGATTGGGACCAAACACCGCTCGGGTGCCGAGCAAAAAGCCGATGCCACTATCGAACTCGAGGCCAAAGTGAAGCTCGCCGCCACCACCCAGCATGTTAAAGCCAGGGTTGCGCTCATCTGCCCAGGCGACTCGCCACGAGGTCACTGCGGCAACATCAAGCGCCAAGTGGTCGAGGAACCAGCGGCTTCCCGGTCCCGCCTCGGCCCGCCGCGGACTGACCAGCAGCAGAAGCAGGACGGCAAGGACACACGCCGCGTGTCGAAACCTCAATGCCTGCCGCCTATTCCACGAGTCGAAGCGCCGGTCCGGACTTGCGCAGGAGGAAGAGCATGCAGGGATTTCCGTCTCCGCCGTAAGCCCAGTGGGCGATGGTTTCCCAGCCTTCGCGCGATAGAGCCGCCTGGAGCTTGGTCGGATCATAGCGACGGCTATAGTACACCGAGAACTCACGTTCCTCGCCGGAGGACAGGCGCACCCGAGCACGAGCATCGACTGCGTAACTTCCCGGTATCGGACACGACAGGTCGAGAACGCGCTGAACCTCGATGTCCGTTTGCAGGTTGGCATAGCGCCGGATCGGCCCGGCCAGAAACTCATCCCACCTTTGGCGCAGAGCCGAGCTGGGATTGCGACGCGACTTCAGCAGCCCGGGGTCTTTTTCGATGATCTCTTCGGGAGGCCGATCGGTCGACGCATAAGCCAGCCGAATGTCGAGCAGCAACAGGTCCCCTGCGCCAAAACCAACCAGGCTGTTGCGGACAAATCGCAGCTCGTTTTCCAGGTTGCTAAACGTATGACCGAGCATCGTCACCAGCCGCCGCCGATGCGCCCGCTGGGGAGAATAGAGCAGCTGCCCGTAGCGCGGCAGGTGGTGGAAGTTGCCTTGAATCGCAAAGACCACCCCACCGCGATCAGCCAGTGTCTCAGCCGCGTGACGATACGCCACCGACAGCAGCGGCTGGCTGATGTCGAGCAGATACAGTCGCACATCGCCGTGGCCGCCCTGAGCCAGCAGCTGCTCGACCAGTCGAACTTCGTTGCGGGCACTGCCCGGACCCAGCGCGATCATATCCAGGCCCATTTTGCCGCATTGATCGAGGACCACCGCCGCCGCCTTGTCGAGCTGCATGCTCGACTGCATCTCGTCGTAGTCCTTGAGGTCGGCGATGGCACACCAGTCCGCCGCACTCATTGGATCCATATAAAGGTAGCCCTGCTCAATATGACCGCCGAAGCTGTTCACCTGCATCGACAGCTCTTTGATCATCTTGACTGGGTCAAACCCCGGAGCCAGCCAGCAGTTGAGCGCAAAGTTGGGGTCCGTCTCGGCCACTTCCCACGGCAGGTCCGACACTTCCAGCTTCAGCTCAGGAACCGAAAGCAGATGCAAAAGGGCAAGCTGTGTCGGCAGCGCCCGGCCCGTTTCGATGTTGGAAATGGCCGATTCGGGCAGACCAGCAAGCTCCGCCAACCGAGAGGTCGACAGCCCAGCCATGGTCCGTCGCTCCAGAAGCAGCTGCTTGAACTTGTTGATCCGCGAAGCGTCGGACGGAGCCTGCGCTGGCAGCGGCAGATCTTCATCCACAGAGCTTGTTGCTGCCAAAAAGCCGCGCAGTGTCATCAGGCTCATGTGCAGCGCTTCTTGCTGTTCCTTCGACTTGCCCGGCAAGGCCTCTTGGATGGTGTCGATGGCGATGTGCAAGGCCTGTTGCTCCCAGGGAATGCTCTGCTGCGCGGACATGGACACCTCGAATTGCTGCGGTGGCACCAAAGCGGCGGGATTGGTCCGATGACTCGGCGAGACGGTGCCAAACTCTCCCACACTATAGTTTAGTTGGGCCTGTTTCAGTACATGAAATCGGCAGGCCAAGCAGAAGCCGATGTTTTGCTACGCAGCGTGTGCGCGCAGCGCCACGCGTACGTCATCGGGCAAATCGGGCACCTTGCGAAGCAGGCTGTCGATGTAGTCACTGCTCACGTCGCGGACCGGCTCTCCACAGTGCGAGCCAGCACCAAACCGCAGCGAGCCGTCTTGCCGATCCCGATACAGCCAATAGGACCAGCGGTCCCACTCCTCTTTCATGATCCCGCCCAGGCGGGCCTGCTCACTCAGGATGTCCCCAACGCGGGTCGGAATGTAGCGCCGTTCGATCATCACTTGCAGAAGCCCAAGCGTCGCTTGCGCGTCAGCCAGCGCCGAGTGCGCGTTCTGCAGTGGCACACCGAAGTGCTCGCAAGCGCTCTTGAGCGACCGGCTCCGCAGGTGGCGCAGGTGCCAGCGCACAAACGTGATCGGATCAATGATCTGGCTCACCTCGATCCGGGCAGAAATCCCTGCCCGATCGAGCTCGGCATTGATGAGAGGACCGTCGAACTCCACCGCGTTATAGCCACACAGCCATGGTGTGACCTCATTGCGGGTCCGCCCCAGGATGTAGTCGATAAACCGCTCAGCGATTTCCGCAAAGGTTGGCTTGCCTACGACGTGCTCATCGCGAATGCCATGAACCGCGCTCGCCTCAGCGGGAATCGCCATCTGAGGATTGAGCCGCATTTTGCGCGAATCGACGATACCGCCACCCTGGCAAAAAATTGCACCCAGCTCGACGATGCGGTCGGTGGTCACGGATACGCCGGTGGTCTCGGTATCGAGAACAACACCAGGCCAATCGGTCACTTTCTCGTCGAGGAGTCCACCGCCGATGGTCAGCATCAGTCGGGCAGTTTACGCCACAACTTTGTCCCACTGTCAACGACATCCCCCAGCGCCATCTTCACCGCAAGACGCTTCCGAAGATCGCCGCGCGCCTTCCTGCGTTCTGCCCGGACATCGCATCTGCATGGAGGTCCGCCGTGAAGTTCCGATCGTTTGCTCTGCTCGCGCTGCTGCTCGCCGCTGCTCCCAATGCCCACGCGGGTGACGCGCCCACCGCTGAACAGAAAGTCTGGGAAGACAAGCTGCGGCAGATGGCCCCGCCCGCACCGGCCCAAGCCCCGATGGCTGCGGCCCAGGGCGTTTCCACCAAAGCGAGCCCGAAGACCGTCGCAAGCTATGACTTTTCCGACGCCACTGTGGAAGGTTCACTAGGAACCACCGAGATGCGCAAAGCCAACCGGGTGGCCGCCGAGATCCTCCAGCGCCGAATGGAGGAAACCAGGCCGAGCGACTTCAAGTTGATCAGAGAAGCCGCTGGGGCCGACGTTGTCGTCCTCTCAGGCGTCTACGATCGAGTCCAAGACGTCCTGCGGGCGGTTCAGATCAAACACGTTGTCGTCCCGCCGCACTTGCTCGACCAAATGGAGTTGCTGTCGACCCAGACCGTGATGCTCAACTGCCCCGGCAACGTCTCTGAAGCCGGCGCAAAGAAGCTGCGCGACTTTGTTGCCCGTGGCGGCTATCTGGTCTCGACCGACTGGGCTCTCCGCACGGTTGAAAAGGCCTTCCCTGGCACCATCGCGCACAACGGTCGAACGACCCCCAACGACGTCGTGTCGGTCCAAGTTCACGACGACAAAGAACCGCTGCTCCGCCACGTCAAAGTGATGCGCGAGCATCCTCGCTGGTGGCTCGAAGGTTCGTCGTACCCGATCCGCATCAAAGACCCCAAGCAAGTGCGCGTGCTGATGTCCTCACAGGAAATGCAGACCAAGTACGGCGACGGCGCAGTGGTCGTTTCCTTCCATCATCAGCAGGGCAAAGTCCTGCACATGACCAGTCACTTCTTTCTTCAGCAGTCCAAGCTCGTCGAAGGCAGCGAAAAACAGAAGGGCTCCAGCTTTGCCAAAGGCGCGGGGCTCTCCGACCAGCAGATCGGGGATCTCGCCAAGAAGGGGATCGCGGTCGACGACGTAAAAGCCGGAGAGCTAAACGCCGCCTACTCGATGCAGCAGGTGTCCACCAACCTGATCGCAGAGAAGCAAGCCCAGAATCAGGAAATGCTGCGCAAACGGTATAGCTCGCGGGTACGAAGCGACGACGTGGGCCTGAGCACGGACGGAGCCGCCGCACCAACCGCGCAGAGTCCCAAGCTCAAAAAGGACTTCCGCGTCGAAGTACTGGAACGAAAGGGCAAGCAGGCCAAGGTACGCGATCTTTTTGGACACGAAGGCTGGGTTCCCGCCGACGCGCTGTACTGATTGGAACAAACATGAAGCAAACTGCCCCAAAGTGGCACGCTCAGGTGGAGGGAAACCTTCACAGGGCTACACGCTCGCCGCAGAAATGACGATTTGCGGAGGATCTCTCGTCAGGTTGGCTGCCGATGGCGATAAAATGAACTCCTCTGGACCGGAGGAAGCAGGAGAGCCACGATGAGCCAGACGAGACGCGAAGCACTGCAAGGTCTACTCGGAGCGAGCTGGGTCGGCCTGCGCGCAGTCGCCACGGGACTTCCGCTTGGCTTGCTTCTGCACCCGCACGGCGTTGGTGCCGCAGGCAATCCCAACCAGACTGCGCGCAGCCGCTTTCTGGTCCTAAGCCTCTCAACGTGCGGCGATCCGCTCAACGCCAACGTACCCGGAAGCTACTCGGTACCGGACATCGTCCATCCAGCCGATCCTCGCTTCACCGCCGCCCCGATTCTGCTGTCGGGTCAGCGCCATCAGGCGGCCCAGTCGTGGAAGCAACTCCCGCAGAGGCTCCTCGATCGAACGGTGTTTTTCCATCACGCGACGCTCCAGAACAGCCATCCCGGTCTGCCGGAGCTACTCCAGGTCGGATCGCCGTCGGAAAGCGCGCCGGTTCTGTTTGCCAAAGAGCTTGCAAAACCGCTCGACACCGCGCAAAGCCAGCCGCTGCTGCTTGGGGCGGATGAAGTCCTGACGGTTGCGGAAAAGCGACTCCCCGGCATTCGTCCGGTGGATCTCCGTGACGCCCTGCTGGGTCCTTCGTCACCCCTGCCCCAGCTCGCGCAGCTTCGTGAAAGTACGCTTGCCCGGCTGTCCCATCTTCGTCACAAGACCGGCAATGCCCAGCTCGACCGCGCGCTACGCACCCAGACGATGAATGCAAAGCAGGCGCAGCAGCTGGGAGAGCAGCTCGCTGCCGATCTGGCCACCATCAAGACCGACGGCGCCGAATCGCAGGTGATCGCCGCAGCCATTGCGGTCCGCTTGGGAATCTCTCCGATCATCGCCATCCACATCCCGCTTGGTGGGGACAACCACTTCGACGGCGGACTCAAGCAAGAGGCCGACCAAATTCACAGCGGCATCGGCCACATTGCATCGCTGTGGAACAAGCTTGCCGCCTACGGAGTTGCCGATCGAACCTGCTTCGCGCATCTTTCGGTGTTCGGACGAACGCTCAAGCGAGAGGGACTGATCGGACGGGACCACTGGCCGCTGCACAACACCGCCCTGCTCATGGGTGCGCCGTTCCGCGGTGGGGTCGTCGGTGGAGTCGTCGCCCAAGAGGGGGATTATGCCGCCCAGGCGATTGACTCACGCTCCGGTCAGCCCAGCCCCGGCGGCGACATCAAGCCGAGCGACAGCGAGCAAGCCCTGCTTCGCACGCTGGCCCAAGGCGTCGGCATCGACGGCCCAGTCGTCGCGAAAACCTTCCCACAAGGAAAACCGGTCCGATCAAGCCTGGTCTAGGCGGGACGCGACTACGGCGCCAAATCGTAGACTTCGGCTTCGGTACCGCCGCGCGAAAACCCCTTGTGCTTGCGCAGTACCACCACTCGCTCCGATGGAGAGGCCACCCAACTGAGGGGACGCTTGCCCGCTAGGAGCTTCAGCTTGCGCTGCGCTGGACCCGGCTTGTCTCCTGACAGATCAACGGTGCAAAAGTCGACCTCATCGGGGTCAGTCCGCTTGGCCGCCACCGCTTCTTCGTTCACCGGATCGAGCATCAGCGACAAAAGCAGCGTGGTTTCGCGAAGACGAACAAAGCGCAGCGAGGGCGCATCGTAGTTCCCCGCCGGTCGTGGCAGAGCCAGCGGACCTCGCGCTTCGACCGGGCCATCGGTGAGCCCACGCTCCAGCGCTGACACAAACTCGACCTGATTGGTGCCATCCTCGGCAATGATCGCGACCGACGCCGACTGTGCAGCCCGCACCCGCTTCAGATCCAACAGCGCCGGTGGATCGGCGATCGGACGGGTTGCCCGAACCTTGCCACTCATCACATCGAGGAACGCCAGGTAGTCCGGCTGCCGAATGTCTTTCTTCTTGTCGAACGCGCCTGCCTGCTTGAGCGCCCAGGTCGCGTACCCATCGAGGAAGTACAGCGGCAGAGCCGACCCTGCTGACGTCGAAATCCGCCCCTCTTCATCGAGCTTGTAGGTCTTCTGTGCAAGCGGCTTGCCCGTCGCGACCGAAAAGGCCGAAAACTTGTATTCGCTGTTTAGCAAGCTGCGCGGGTTGTCGGGGGTCTGTGGCCCCGGCTTGCTCACCGCCAAGATCGCCTTCTGGCCATCGACCATCGTCAGCGTGATGTCCGTGGCTGGCCCAATTCCACCCGGGACCGGAACCTCGGCCTTGGTCTTCAGGCTGTAGATATGTGCGGTGTAGAGCCCCGACGTCTCCAGATCGCGCATCACAACCAGCACCCGATCTTCGGAAAGAAGGTGCAGCCGATTGGTGTTGAGCGGCAGCCCAGTCAGAAGTTCTTTCATCCCGCCCGGAGCCGCCAAAAGCTCACGCGCCAGCCACTCCTCCATAAACGGTGGGGCCGGTGGCGGTGGAGCAGCCGGGGCCGCCACTGGGACCTGTGCCTTGCCCTTGGCGCCCTTGACAGGCGGTGGCGGTGGGGCAGCAGGTGGCGGAGCCGGTGGCGGCGCAGCATCGACTGCCGCCTGCGGATTGAGCCCGCGCCCTACCGGCAGCGCGACGGCCCGCAGGTTCGCAAACTTGGTGCCATCGGTATTCACGTAGAGAAACACTCGACCGCCATCGCTGACCGCCATCGCATCGTCGATGTAGCCCTTTTCCGGCTTCACCGTGAGCAGCGGCTTGGGAAATGCGGTCTGCGCCACCGCTACCGGAGCGAAAGAAAGTCCGAGGGTCAGAGCCAAAGCCGAGCCGAGCGGGCCCAGCGTACCGAGCAGCGTGCTTCTTTTCATCATGAATTAGCCGTATGGCATGCACTGCTGGCTGTCAACCGGAACAGTGTTGAACGGCGTCGGCGTGCTGTGTTAACCCAAGGCCGAAATGGCCAAAAAGCACTCTACTGCTCAAAAATCGGACCAAGCGATCGAGGGATCAAACTCGGCGCACCACGACGAACCGCGTCTTGCTCACGGCGAGCAATCGCAAGATGGCCTGTCTCTGCTGGTGCAGAGACTGCGCGCCGGTCGGGTGGTGCTGTGTACGGGTAGCGTCTTCGCTCGCCGGACCGAAACCGCGTCGTTCCGCAGCCTGCTCGCCAAGCTACTCGACCAGTACGGCAGCAGTTTGGGCAGTCCCGAGGAAACCGCCCAAGCCCGATCCATGCTCGAGAGCCAGCCGCTCCTGGTCGCCAGCCTTCTGCGCAAGCATCTCGGCGACAAGCTGCCCGCCGCTCTGTCGGATGTCCTCCCCAAAGACAGCAATACCGAGCTTCTCAACCTGGCGGCACGGCTGCCCTTCCGCGGCATCATCTCGACCGCGCTGGATGGCGGTCTGCTGGAAGCAGTCCAGAGTGCAAAAGCCCCGGGCGGTGCACCACAGATTGGAACGTCAGAGCAGACCATCGAGCTGCTCGCTGGTCGCGGTCGCTTCGTGCTCCGCTTGTTCGGTGAAGCCAGGAGCGGACAGGGGCTCATCTTCGGCGAAGCCGATGTCCAAAAGATCTTTGCCAGCGAAGCGATGCGGCAGGCCCTGCGCGACTTGGCACTGAAGCGATCGCTGCTTTTGACCGGTTTTGATGTTCACGATCCCGATCTGGCGATGACCGCGCGGCTTCTATCGCTGGCCCAGACCACCGGCGAGGGACCACAGCACTTTGCGCTGCTGCCCGGACTGCCCGCCAGCCTGCGCGAGGAGCTGTCCCGCGCCTATGGCCTGATTGTCCTCGATGGCCAGGACGAAGAGACGCTGCTGCGTACCCTCCAGCAGTCGGTCGGAGAGATCGGCAGCGAAATCCTGCCCGATGACGACGATCTCGAAGGCTGGCTGCGGATCTTGCAGCAGGAGCCCGATCACCATGATGCCCGGGCCAAGCTGTCCTCCCTTGAGGATCGCCTGCGGCAACGAGGTGACCATGACCGCCTGATCGAGCTGTATTTGGGCAAAATGGACGTCGAGCCACATGCCAGCGGCCGCGCCCAGTGCCTTATCCAAGTCGCGCAGCTCTTTGAGACGGCCAAGGGACAGCTTGCTGAAGCATTCCAAGCCGCTCTCGCCGCCTACAAAGAGGATTCCAAGGTCGTCGATCTGGATGAAGTCGAGCGCCTCGCTGGCCAAGCAGGCCAGTGGGTCGAGCTGCTCACCGAGATGCGGGACTTTGTGCCGCGCCAGCCGCAAGGTCAGCAGGCGGTGCTCTGGCTGCGCATTGCCCGTCTGTATGGCGACAAGCTCAATCACCATGAGTACGCGCTCGCTTCGCTTGGGGAAGCGCAGAAGCTTGGCGTTCCCGATGGCGAGAAAAAGGCCCTATGGGCGCTTCGCGCCGACCTGTCCCGACGGGCACAGCGCTGGAAGGATCTGTCCGACGCCCTGGGTCAGCTTGCCGAGCTGACCGAGGAAAAAGACAAGCGCGTCGACTGCTACATGGAACAGGGCGAGATCGCCGAAACGCGCCTGTCCGATGGAGCCGCTGCCATTGCGGCCTATAAGAAGGCCCGCGAAACCGACGCGCAGAGTCGCGATGCCATCGTCGCGCTCGAACACACGCTGCGTCGCGCCGCCAGCTGGGATGAGCTGATCGCTCTCCTCGATGAAAAAGCCGGACTCGCCGCTGAGCAGCAGGATCGCCAGGCCGAGGTCAAGGTCCGTCGCGAAGCCGCCCAGCTTCAGGCCGAGCATGGAACCGATCGCAAGGCGAGCATCCGCCGGTGGGAAGAAGTCCACAAGCTGCTCCCTGAAGACCTCGACGTGCTGCGGGCACTGGAGCGGCTGTACGCCAGCGAGGGCAGCGTTTCCGAGTCGTATCTCAAAGTCCTGTCTGAGCTGGCGCAGCTCGTTCCAGCCGACAAGGAACGGCTGACCCTGTACCGACGCCTGGCCGCCGAATACGAGGAGATGCCCGGTCAGCTCGAATCGGCGACGGCGGCTCTCGAAAAAGTGCTCGACATCGATGCCAAGGCCGAAGACGCCTACCGGTCGCTGTGTCGGCTCTATCGGCAGCAGAAGCTGTGGCCAAAGCTGTGTGCGACCTACGAGCGGCACATCGCCAACACCGAAAAAGGCAGAGGCGAGCTGCTCACGGCGCTGGCCCGTATCTACGAAGTGGACATCCCAGCAGGCGACGAGCAGCGCAAGCGCGAAGAGGCACCGCAGGCGATATCCGCCTGGCAAAAGCTTCTCGACAGCGAGCCAGAGCATGCGGGAGCCATCGAAGCGCTGGGACGGCTGTATCAGCTCACGGATCAGCCAGCGGAAGCGGTTCGACTCCTGGTCAAGCGGGCGCACCTGACCGATGACAAAAACCTCAAGGCAAACCTCTACGGTGAAGCTGCGCGCCTGTGCATGCAGAAGCTCGGCGACACCGTAAGCGCCGAAGAGCACTTGGTCCGGGCACTCGAAATCCAGCCTGGCCATGTCACCTCGCAGACTGCTCTTGCCGAGCTGTACCGCAATCGCGGGGACCACCTGCGGGCCGCCAAGCTCTTGTCCGAAGCCTCGACAAGCAGCCAGAACCGACTCGACAAGGGTCGCTTCGTGGTCCAGGCCGCCAAAGAACTTCTCCTCGGAGAGGATCGGCAGAAAGCCGGTGAGCTTCTGCGGGAAGTCCTGGCCGAAGACCCAGAGCAAGCCGACGCCGCACAGCTTCTGTCCGAGCTGTACTGGCAAGACGGTCGCTTCGACGACGCGCTGCCGCTTCTGGAGATGCTGACCCGCAAGGAAGCCGAGCGCGGCATTCAGGTGGTGCGCCTGGTGCGGCTTGCGCAGGCCAGTCTGGGCGCAGGACTCCGCGACAAGGCCCGACGCTCGTATCGCCGGGCGCTGGAACTCGATGGAAAAGACCTCGGTGCGCTGCGCGGACTTCTGCCCTTGCTCATCGAGACCGGTCAGTTTGTCGATGCCCGTCAGATCAGCGAAACGCTGCTTGGCGAACATCGCGAGGCGCTAAGCCGAACCGAGCTGGCCGAGCTCTTGGCCCAGCTCGGGCAAGCCGAGATGGCGCTTGGAAACCAGGATGCGGCGCTCACCGCCCTGCGGCAGGCGCGCGATGAGGAGCCGATGCACAGGCGGGCACTCGCCCAGCTCCGCCGACTCGAACAGCTCTCGGCAGAGGAAAAGCTGGAGGTCCGCCAGTCGCTGCTCCGCTCGCTCCTCGGTCTGTCGGGAGAGCCAGGCACCACGGACGAGCGCATCGCCGTGCTGACCGAAATCGGCGATCTGTACGCGGGACCCCTTTCCAACCCAGCCGAAGCGCTCGCTTCGTATCGCGAAGCCCTGTCGCTTTCGCCGAAAGCCGTCAGCATTCAGCACAAGCTCTTGTCGCTCTACACCGAGCAGCAGATGTGGCCCGAAGCGGCTGACCTTTTGCAAGAGCTGGCCGCCGCCGAGACGAGTGAAAAGCGCCGCGCCCGCTACAAGCAGACCGCAGGCTTTATCACCCGCGATCACCTCAAAGAGCCACGTCGTGCGCTGCGCCTGCTTTGGAGTTCGTTCGATGATGACACGACACTGGTGAAGAGCCTGGAGTCAGCAGAGGCCCTGGCCGCGCAGATCGGCGATCCGAAAGAGCTTCTCCGCGCCATGCAGCGGCGCATCAAGGTCATGGGCCCCGATGTCCAGGACACGCCGAAGCAGCGCGCCGAGCGGCTGCGCCTGTGGACCGAGGTGGCTCGCGTCTGCATCCAAGAGCTTGGCGATCTGAAGACCGGTATGTCCGCATATGAGGTCAGCCTCCAGCTCGATCCCCAAAACATGGATCGGCACCGCCAGATGGCCGCGATCTACGCCTCGGCAGGAGAAGACAAGCTCGACAAGGCGATCGCGGAACACCACCTGGTGCTCAAAGCCAACAAGGGCGAGCTGGCTTCGTATCGAGCGCTGCGCGACCTGTACGGCAAGACGGGGCAGCGTGATCGGGCGGCGCAGGTCGCGTACGCGCTGCACCTTCTGCGGCAGAGCGACCCCGAAGACAGCCAGCTTGTCGAAGAGCTAAAGGCGCGCCCAGTGACGCTGGCGCGGCGCACGCTCACCAAAGAGCTGTGGCGGCACCTGGCCCATCCCGATGAGGATGTCCGCCTGCAAGCGCTGCTGGCCGTCTTGTGGCCCGCGCTGCAAAAGAGCCACGCCCGCCCCTGGACCGAGCAGCCGTTCGAGCGCACAAGCCGGGTCGAGGTGAGCGCTTCGCAGGTGTACCTAAAGGCCCTGCGCTATGCCTTCGAGATGACCGAGGCGCCGCTGCCCGAGCTGTATCCGCGCCCGCAAGCGCGTGAGCTGGCCGAGCAAGCCTTCCTGATCTCCATCGCCAGCGAAGGACGTGGGACCGCGACAGTCTGCGCCGAGCTGGGTCCGCCGCTGCTCGACCCGAGCCGCCCCGAGCGGGAGACGCTGTACGAAGTCGGTCGGATGGCGGCGCTGCTGCGTCCCGAGCGAGCGCTGCGCACTGTTCTTCACGATGAGACGGAGCTGGCCCAGATCCTCGAAGCGGCGCTCTGCATCACCCACCAAGAGCTGAGCCAGACGACGCCGCCCGCTTCGGCGCAAGTGCTAGAGCTGGCCCGGTCGCTGCGTGGCGCGCTGTCTCCGCAGCAAGTCGACCAGCTGAGCCGCATCGGTCGGTCTCTGACCGATAGCAGCGTCAAGCCGCAGCAGCTTGCCAGCACCTGGGTATCGGCGTCCGAGCTTACGACCGTCCGCGTCGGGTTGCTTCTGTCTGGCGATCTCGAAACGTCCGCGCTGCTCCTCGCGACCGACCCGCCCGGACTGACCCTGCTGTCACCGAAACAGCGCCTGCTTGAGCTGCTCTACTTCTCTGTGAGCGAAGAGCTGGCCTCGGTTCGCCAGTTCCTCGGTCTGTAGCCGACCTGCCCGCCCTACCCCACCTTCTGCTGCGCTTGCCCTCCCCCCTCGCTTCACAAAGCGGCTATACTTTCTAAACATGGACTCGGATGAGCAGAACCGCTCAGCGCGGCCCGGGCGACCGCAGCTACGCTTGGTTCCCCCCGAGCCCGCCGAAGCCACCGGCGAGGTCTCAGGCATCGCGCCCAGCCCAAGCAAGAGCGCATCGGCGGTTCAGATCCGCGCCCTCCCCGTCACAGCCGGCACGCCGACACTCCGCGACTCCTACGTGTTTGGCGCCAAGATGCTGCTCGACCAGCCTGCCGCGTGCCGCAACGGCTACCGGCTGTTCTGGGTGCACGGTCGCGACTTGGGCTGGATCGATC
Source organism: uncultured Myxococcales bacterium (assembly GCA_964437195.1). GTDB lineage: Bacteria > Myxococcota_A > Polyangia > Palsa-1104 > JAEUJZ01 > JAEUKA01. Next base: position 38,031 of record CAYTGC010000015.1, read on the forward strand.
TCGAAGCCTCGTCCTCTGTCTTTGCGGTCATGGGCTGGCATGAAAACTGTGACCTTGTGCTGCCCAAGCTGCCGACCATCACCAACCGGCACCTTCTGGCCAGCTGCGCGCTGCTGGCCGACAAGACCCCGGCGCTGCGACTGCTCGATCTGCACACCAACCAGCCGTTTACCATCGAGGGCCAGCCAAGACAGTCGATTGGCGTCAGCGGCCCACTGCTGATTGGCCTGGGCGAGTGCGCGATTGGCTGTGTCCCGCTGCCCGAGTTCCTTCAGCAGCGCGGTCGGCTTGCTGACGGGGTGGAGCTACCAAGCTACGACATCGTAGAAGCCGAGCAGCCGCCCCAGCACTCGCTGCGCATGCAGCGCCGGACCCATATCACCCTGCTGCCTCGCTCACAGCGCGTCGAAGATCTGCAATCGGGGCCATCGGTTGCGGCGGCTCCCGCGGGCCGGGCGCGTGTCACCTTGCGCAGACAGACCAAGGCCGTGTCCGTCGAGCTATCAGAAGCCGACCTCTATGCCGGGGTGATCATTGGCCGATCGGAAACCTGCATGGACCGCGGTCTACGCCAGGTGCTATCGGGCCAGATATCCCGGCTGCATATCATGCTGCTCGCCGAGCGGGGTCGCGTCTATGCGATGGACCTGTGCAGCACCAACGGTACGTGGCAGCACGGTCAGCGGGTCCGCCGCGTCGAGCTGCCCGACCAAGGCACCCAGCTTCTTTTGTCGGGCAATGACTCCAAGGTCGAGCTGACCTGGCACCCGCGCCAGTCGAACGTCCGCTCAACCCGCGTCGAAGGCCCCGGCAACGACGCCCCACGATAGAGCCCCATGACAACCTATTCCTCTGTCATCGACCGCGCACTCGCCAAGAGTGCCGTCGCCCACCGTCACCAGGCCCGCAAGGGCTCCGATGTGCCGTACATCATCCACCCCGTCCACGTCGCGATGATCCTGATGAGGCACAACTTCGACGAAGAAGTCATCGTTGCGGCCATCCTGCATGACGTCGTTGAAGACACCGACACGCCACTGTCCGAGCTGGCCGCCGAGTTCGGTCCCGAGGTGGCCCGCCTGGTCGGTGCCGTTTCCGAGCAAAAGAGCGAAGGACAAAAGCCCCTGCCCTGGCGCGTCCGCAAGGAAGCCCAGCTTGCCCACCTGGCAAAGGCCGATCGCAACACCGCCGCATTAAAGACAGCCGACGCCCTGCACAACCTGCGCGCCACGCTGGCCGACCTGGACCGTCAGGGTGACGTGGTCTGGCAGCGGTTTCGCGGCTCGCGAACCGAACACCTCTGGTACTACACGTCGCTGTCCGAGCTGCTCAAGCCGATCCTGGGTGACCATCCACTGTCGGTCGAGCTGTCGCACGCGATCCGCGAGCTGCGGGAAAAGCACCACCCCGTCTAGTCGTCCCCAGTCCGTCCGTAAGGATGGATGCTAGGCGGCGACCGAGGCTGCGCGCGGAGCGTACTACAGTACGTGAGCACGTAGCCGACCGAGCCAACGACGCAGACGCCTTACGGAGGGATTGGGGCTAGCGACCGCGGCGGACGTGGCTTGCCATCCGCTCGACCAGGAAGTGATCCTGCTCGCTCTTGAGCAGTGCGCCGATAAGCGGCGGCAGGATCTTGCCCGGATCGCGGCTGCGCAGCGCCTCGGGCGGCAGATCTTCGCAGACCAGCAGCTTGATCCAGT
>CAYTGC010000016.1:0-38940 GCA_964437195.1 uncultured Myxococcales bacterium
AGTGCCCTTCGGCAAGCCACAGGACAAAGACCACGTCCCATTCCAAGCCCTTGGCCTGATGCACTGACGACAAGATGACCTTGGCAGATCCTTCTTCGGTGGACTCTTCTCCCATCGCAAGCGCCGAAAGAAAGTCCCCCAAGCTGGTCTGTGCGCCCTCGCGAGGAAGTGGCAGGGCGCCCTGCCGCAGCGTCTCAGCGGACTTGGGCGACACGGTCTGGGTCAGCGCTTCCAGGTCACGAAGTCGAGCGTCGGCGTCGGCAAAATGACGGGTCGCGTACTCGCGATAGTGCGCAGACACCACATGGGCAATCAGTCGCGACGGCAAAAGTCCAAGCGAGTGCGCGTCGTGCGCGGCCTCGTCGCGAATCTTCACAAGCTCGCTCAGGAGCACGTCGAGCCTGTAGAGGCCGGCTTGGGCCGGACGACGGACGCCACGGATGCTCCCAACGGAAGGAAACTCGCCTCGGCGAGCCTGGAGCTGGACCGAGTGGAGCACCAGCGCCCGGCCTTGTTCGCCAAGACCGCTGACTTGCCGCAGCGCCCGCGACCACGACAGCTCATCGCGTGGGTCATGGCAGAGCCGCAAAAGCGCCAGCACATCCTTGACGTGAACCTGCTCGATCAGCCGTCGCCCTGAGCGGACCGCATAGGGTATCCCGGACCGCAAAAGCTCAGCTTGTAGCTCGCGGGCATGGCGGTGATGACGGTACAGAACCGCAATTTCAGACAGCTTGTGCCCGGCCTGTCGAAGCTCTGAAATCCGCGACAGCACAAAGGCCGCCTGATAGCGCGCGTCGGGAACATGGACCACTGCTGGGCGAAGCGACACAGACGGCGAGTCCACGGCGCGCATCGGTGGTCTGGGCAAAAGCTGACCCGGTGGCGTCGATACCAAGCAGCGATTCGACAGAGCGACGATGTCGGGCTGGGACCGAAAGTTGATGGACAGACAGACCCGCTGGGCGTCCGGCCAGCGCAGCGAAAAGGAGTGAAGCGCGCGAAGGTCCGCCCCCCGGAAGCGATAAATCGACTGTGCGTCGTCCCCAACCACCGTCAGGCTGCGATGGCCCCCAGCCAGCTCGTCCGCGATGATGCTCTGTAGCGGGCTGACGTCCTGATATTCGTCGACAAAGACGTGCAAAAACTGCTCTTGCAGACGCTCGCGAACTTCTCGGCTGTCACACAAAAGGAGCCGCCACGAAAGCAGCAGGTCGTCATAGTCACAAAGACCCATCCGCACCTTGACTGCGGCATAGCGGTCACAGACGTAGGACAAGAGCTTTTGGTGCGGCAGCAGTTCTGGCGCCCGCGACTGCAGCACGGACTGGAGCGATTCCTCTGTCGAGACGGACAGCGACAGCAGCGAATACAGATACCCAGGCCGAGGAAGTCCGATGCTGCTGGGTGGATTGGCATCGTGCAGGCAGCTTGCGAACAGATCCACCGCATCCGCATGGTCAATCACCTGACTCCGTGGGCTTAGACCCAGGTGCTGTCCGTACTGCCGCAGGGCCCGGAGCGCCAAGCCGTGGAAGGTACCGACCCACATGTTCGCAAGCGGCTGCTTGTGGAACATACCGAGCCGCGAAAGCATCTGCCGCGCCGCGTGGTTTGTGAACGTCACCAGCAGCACCCGGTCGAGAGGCAGACCTTGCCGCAAAAGATACGCAACTCGCTGGGTCAGCGCCCGCGTCTTCCCCGATCCAGCGCCTGCCAGCACCAGGAGCGGCCCCGGCGGCGAGAGCACCACCTGGCGCTGCTCTTGCGAAAGCCCCGTGAGAAGTGGGTCCAAAGACCCATCACGGAAGGGTTCGCTTTCGTCGCTGACGCGGGCTTCATCGAGCACGCACCGGACTTAGCCCGCCGTCATCTGGATGTCAATCAGCAGACTCTAGGATCGACCAGCGTCGCGATCTCTCGGCAAAGTCGAGCGTCTCGGTGCGCTTGTCCTCTTCGTCGGGGCCAAGCCAAGACAAAAGCTCGTCAAACGTCGTCTGCGCGGCTGCACCCTGATCAAGAAGGAGCTGCGCCTGTCCGATGAGCTGCTTGGCTTGATAGGCAAACCGGCGATCAGGCAGACCCAAGGTCAAGCTGCGCGACAGCTCGGCGATGGACTCCGCGTAGCCACCACGCTGAAACAAAAGCCGACCGAGGACATAGCGAACCAAGCCAGACTGCGGCGCGGCATCGGCCGCTTTGCCCAGCAGAAACGCGTTTACGACGTCGCTCCGTTCATCCCGACGCAGACCAGACGCCGACTTGGGGCGGCCAATCAAGACCGATCGCAGATAAGCGCCCGCTTCCGGCAGGTCGAGCGCGAGTCGCTTGGCGGAAAGCGTCCGTGCCGATCCTTCATCGAGCGGGAGAGCCGCCGCCTCATCGTAGCTTTTCCGCGCGGCATCGAGCTGCCCAGCCAGCGCCGCCAGGTCCCCCAGCCGGATCAGCAGCCGCCCGCGCAGGGTTTGGGTGGTCGCCGGGTGGTCGATGGCCCGTCGCAGGGTAGACTCTGCCGCAGCCTGCTGCTCGGCCCCAAGCTGGGCATCGGCCAGCTCCCACAGATAGCTCGGTTCGCCCGGGTCGTCCCGGCACACCGACTCAAGCAGCGCCACGGCGTCGGAGGCTCGCCCTTGGGCATGAAGCTCACGCGCCCGGTCTCGCCGCACGGCCAGCTCATGCGCGCAGACCTTGTGGAAGACCGCAGGCCGCCGCTGCCTCTCACGCTCGACTTCACGCGCCTCGGGCGGCAGTGGCTGGGCTTCCACAAAGTCCAGCCAGCGCTGGGTCAGCTCGGGGAATGGTGTACCAAAGATTCGGGCAAAGTCACTGGGCCGTCCCCCATCGTGGTAGGCGGCAAGGACTTTCTGCGGTCCGTGCTGCTGCATCAGATAGCGCACAAACGAACCCGCCGCTGTATAGGCCCGTCCCGACGGCAAGCTCCAGAAGCGCAGCCCGGAAAAAACCTGTTCGAGCGGCGGCAAGAGCCCCGCCTGCCGCATCGCCCGCACAGACTGATGCAGCGACACATTGCCCGTCACGCGCCGATCGGCAGCAACTGCCAGCCCTTCCACCAAGCCAAGCTGCGGAATCACCCCCGAAAGTGACAGCCGAAACAGCCGATCCCCCGCCGCACCGGCAAAGACGTGGGCCAGCTCGTGCCGCAGCACCGGATGCGGCCAGGCTTCGTGCTGGATGTAGATCTCTCGCCGCCAGGGCTTGGCAATGTACGTTCCCCCGGCGCCCATGCCTCGACGCTTTTCTGGCACGGAGTCAAACAGGTAGCTTACGACCTTGACCGGCTGGCCACGCCGGGGCCGCGAAAGCGAGGACTCGAACCCAAGCAGCCGGGGCAGTAGACCGCTCTGCCAGTTTGGCTCGACGCCCAGCTCCTCCCGAAGCTGGGCATAGCGCAGCTCATGTTCACGGGCGTAGAGCGCCAGATCGCGCTCGACCGGACCCCCGGGTCGATAGCGCAGAACGAAGTGGGGCGTCTCAAGCTGACCCGGCAGGCGCTCGGCCAGTGCCGTCTCATCGGCGTAGATACCGAGTCGCCCGCCGTTTACGTACAGGGTTCCCCCGGCGAAGAAAAAGACAAGGCTCAAAATCAGCAGCAGACCTCGCCGTGGAGCTACGGCGGAAAGCTCGACCCGCAGGTCGCGACCCGACAAAAAGCGCGCCGACGCAAACAGCGCCCCGAGGAGCAGCAGGACTTGCTCGGCACGCGCCGCATACAGCGCTGGCTGAACCCGCACATCTTCGTCGTAAAGAGCCCCAGGGAAGTAGCCAAAGAACGGGTCGTAGGCAAACACCGCCGGGGAGCTAAGGCTGCGAAGGATCGCCCACAGGATCGATCCGATGATCACCCCGTATCCGAGAACGAGACCTCGCCCCAAGCTGCGCGATACAAGCGCAGAAAGGACGCCCAGCCCTGCCCCCAGCACCGCCGACAGCCCGGGCAGAAGCAGGTAGAAGTGCAGTCCGCTCAGGTAGTTGCAGTTGCGGACCCGCAGCCCATTTGCGATCAGAAGTCCCAGCGGCAAAAGACACATCGCCCAGGTCGCCACACTGGCTTTGGTCCACAGGGACAAGACCAGGCGCAGGGGAGCAAGCTGCCGCGGATCACGATCGGCAGGCCGCAGCCGCTGCCGGGATCGGACCACCGCTTGCGCCCCGAAGAAGACCGCAGCCACAGACGCTAGCAGGGCCACGACCAGCGATGACTCAAAACCAAGGACGTTGAACAGCGGCGTAACGCACAAGAGGCCCCCGGCCACGCCGAAGACAAGCAGCCAAACGGCGAAGCGACCGCTGAGTTTGCGCGCAGGCCCAGGTCGCGGTGTTGACTTCATGACGCGCCGCAGTTTAGCCTTCCGAGAAACGCAAACGCTAGGCTTTCAGAAGCCCTCTGCCCGTCGGCACGAGAGGGGCAGTATGAGGCCGCTCTTTGTGAGGACCCCTTGACCCAGAGCTCTCCTTCACGTCCTCTGTCGCGGACGCTTCGATACCTTGCACCCAATGCGGTGACCTCGCTGTCGCTCCTGTGCTCGGTGATGGCCGTACAAGCCTCACTGCGGGGACAGATTGTCGAGGGCTGCTGGTGGATCGCCTACTCGACGCTCACCGACAAGCTGGACGGCTACGTCGCCCGCAAGCTCAACGCGTCCAGTCCGCTGGGGGTGCAGATGGACTCGCTGGCGGACCTTTTGAACTACGGGTTTTGCCCAGCAGCGATTGCCTACGGCTTTTTCCACACCCACGCCGAGCTAGGCTGGTCAAGTGGTCTCGCCGGCATCGCGCTGTCGCTGATCTGTGCGGCCTACACCCTGTGCGCGGCACTGCGGCTTGCGCGCTTCAACGTCAGCGCAGGCAATCCCGACTTCTTCTTCGGCATTCCGACGACGTTTTCGGGCGGCTTTCAGGCGATGGCGATCGTGACGCTGTGCAAGTATGGCGATCCGGCATGGACGCAGGGCCAGTCCTATCCAGGCTGGCGCATGCTCGGCAACATCCGGCTCGACACGGTCGCCCAGATCTACCCACTTTTGCTCCTGCTCTTTGGCTACTTCATGGTCTCGAGCTGGCGGATGCCCAAGTTCGGCAAGCTGAAGGTGAGGTGGCTGAACAAGACGATGATTGCACTGCTGGTCATCGGCTACCTGCTCGCAGTGCTCCAGTTGGCCCCCGAGTTTTTGATCTGCGGAGGTCTTCTGTACATGTTCGTTGCGACGCTCGCCCACTTCCTGTGGACCCCCAAAGAGCGCCCCGAGCCCTTCTTCCCCGCCTAGCGAATCAGTCGATGCGAGGCGCGTGCGCTTCGATGTAGTCGACGAGCTTGCCTTCCAAGCGGAAGTTGTAGAGACGACTGACCGACTGAACACCTGTCGGTGAGGTGACGTTGACCTCGAGCAGGTAGTCGCCGATGACGTCGATGCCGACAAAGTGCAGGCCATCGGCGATGAGGGACGGCTTGAGCCGGGCGCAGATCTCGCGGTCACGGGCGGAAAGCTCGGTCGCGTGGGCCGAGCCACCAGCGGCGAGGTTGGCGCGGATGTCATCCCCCGAGGGCTGCCGCCGCAGCCAGCCCACTGGTTCCCCGCCCAAAAGGTGGATTCGCTTGTCGCCACGCTTGCCTTCGGGCAGGTAGCGCTGGGCCATCACCCAGCGCTTTTCGCCGTGGGTCGAGACTTCGAGGATGGCGTTGACGTTGCTGTCGCCGGGGCGAACGTGGAACACCGCCGAGCCGCCAAAGCCGTCGATGGGCTTTACCACGATGTCGCAGCCAAGCTGCGCCTGAAACGCCTTGATCTCATCCATCTTGCGCGTCACAAGCGTCGTCGCGATAAGGTCCGGGAAGCGGAAGATGTAGAGCTTTTCGTTGGCTTCACGCAGGCCGCGCGGGTCGTTCATGAGGAAGGTCTGGCCGCGGGCGTACTCAAGGATCTGCGTCGCTTGCAGATACATCGAGTCAAACGGCGGATCCTTGCGCATCACCACGGCGTGAAAGTGAGAGAGCGGTAGAAGCTTCGTCCCCGCAGCCAGCGTCAGAGCTGGCGCGACTTCCCGATTGGTGCCGGTGACCTGCTGCGCCTCGGCATGCGGCCTGCTGTCGCGAAGCGACAGATCGTGCAGCTCACAGACAAACACCTCGTGGCCCCGCAGAAGGCACTCGTCCATGATGGCGACGGAGGTATCCGAGCGTGGCCGAAGCGTATTTGGCGGATCGATGATGAGGAGGACGCGCATGGCCAGACTCTATCACTGCTGTTTGGGGAAGGGGGAACGGGCGGGCGGACGGCGGCCCGGCGCTAGAACGACACCTGCGCTTGGAGCTTGAGCACGTCGGCGTCCGGCAGCGTCTCGAGCGCCACCTGGCCCGGTCGCAGACGGACTCGCTCCCCGTAGAAGTAGCGCGAATACTGAAGAAAGATCTGCGCCCCGAGCAGCCAGTTTACCGTCGCGCCGATGCGCGGCGAGATCACCCGCAACCCCGAGGCATCATCCTGCACATCGAGGATCACCCGGTCATAGCGCAGCGCCACAAAGCCAAACGCCATCGGCTGATAGAAAAGCTCGGTGCCCCACTTGAAGGACAGCCGCCCGTCTCGGTTGATGGCCGGGTCTGGGTCCACCTGCTTCGAGCCGGCGTGGGCGACAAGCCCAAACCACTTCCACTGCACATCACCGCCGCGCAAAAAGCCCGCTTTTTCTGGGGCCACCGAGCCCAGCACGCGCCGCAAGCTGAAGGTGTATTCCCCCGCCAGACTGCGCAGCGAGCCGGTGCCATCGCTCTTGTCGGTGCCAAGATAGTTTTCGGTAAAGCCGCGTCCGCCCCACGAGTGCATGACCTCTAGGACGGGGCTCATGTACTGGGCGTACTGCGAGGTGATGATGGACCCGGCCAGGTAGAAGTTGCCAAAAAATGGCGTCAGCCGCAGGTCGAGCCCGACCACGCGCATCGACGCATCCTGCACTTCTTTGAGCTGCCTTTTGTCCTGCGCCAGCGTGTCGATAAAGTAAAAGCCGAGGTGCGCGACCTTGTAGACGCTGGCCCCCAGGTGGAGGTAGTTCATCAGGGTGAGGCCCTGGTTGGCTTCGATGGCATCAAGGTGCGCGCCGACGCCTTGGAGCAGCCAGAAGGTGACGGGCTTGGTCTCGAACTCGAACCGGACCTGTCCGCCCATCTGGTGGGTGCGACCAAAGACGTAGGTGTCGTAGTTTTCCAGCCAGCCGAACCGGTCCCAGAACGCGCCAGCCCGGATGTGCATGCGGAACTTCAGCTTGGGCCCGAGCGCCTCGTACCGAAACGTCACCGAGCCCTGGGCAATGCCCCACTGGCGGTCGAGCAGGGGCCGCGCCCAGTCGGTGAACAGCGACCCCATGAGCGCCACATCCGCCGTGAGGTACTTGCTCTGCGCCGAAAAATACAGCTCGGACCAGTCTGATTCCTGGGTTCGCAGGTACTGGAAGCCGGATCGGAAGTAGTCATCATCCACAAGCCACGGCGTATGGATGTTGTACTGACCTTCGCCCTCTTTGACGGAATCGCCACGGCTGCGCAGCCCGAGCCGCAGCGGCGCCCGCAGATAGCCCGTCGCTTTCAGCTCGACGGGGCCAATCGTCAGGCCCATGCCCGGCCTGGCTTCCGCATCGGCGGGGGCAGCTGCAAGCGGCTGCGCCGCGGGTGGTGCGGGGGCCGGTGGCGGTGTCACGACCGCTTGCGCGACCTCGGCTGGGGAGTCTGCGGCTGCGGGCTGCTGTGCAAACGACGCGGGGACCAGGGCCAAAAAAACAAACAAGAACACCGAAGTACGCACCGACACAGACCTCATGCCTTCACTCCCCGACCACGACGTCGACGCAGCAGCAGCGCGCCAAGCGCCACAGGAACCAGGAACACCAGCGAACTTGCCGCGCGGTGGCGAGGTCCGATCCCACACAGGCAGGCGTTCTCGTACGGGACTTCAGCGGCGGTCGGAGTCGCCGGGTTCATCGGATTGGTCGGCGTGACCGGTGGGTCCGAGCACTTGAGCGCTCGCCCCGAGCTTTTGTTCCCCATGCCATCGCCGCAGTCGTTTGGCTCGATAAGCCCCGACCGGTCGAGCATCGTCAGGATGTAGGCGCCGCCGCCATAGCCCACCATCGGGATGCTGCCCGCGTACTTGCCAACCGCCCCGTCGGCGCGCACGGCGTTGTATAGCTCGGGCAGCAGGTAGTAATTGACGCTCGCCTTGTCGATGATCATCTGCGTCACGCCGGCGGACTCGCCTTCGCGACCCGCACGCCACAGGGCGTCGGCCATGCGCAGATCGATCATGATCCACTCGTTGTTGTCGTAGGACGACTTGCCATCGTCGTTGCGCTTGAAGCCACCGGAGTCGACGCGCAGCCGACCCAGGACATCGAGCGTGGCTTTGCCCGTGCGCCCGGTGTACTCAGCGTCTTTGAGCACGTTCCAGGTGAACGCTTCGACCACCGCTCCATCGAGATACTGGTTCTGGGCCAGCTCCTCCACCGAGCCCGCAATCGCGCCGTCTCGGTCGAGAAACGACGCCATGAAGCCTTCACGGGCTTTGTTCGCCAGCCCGCGGTAGGTGGTCGCATCCGTGCTCTTGCCTGCCTTGGTCGCCAGCTGGGCAAAGTCACAGAAGCCGCGAATCGTGGCCAGCGAAGTGTAGGCAAAGTGCTTCTTGTTTTCGTCGTGGACTTCCCAGATCGACGAGTCGGCTTTGGCGATGCCTGAAGGCTCGGTGTTCTTGCGCAGCGCTTCGGCGACGCCGCTGTAGAGCGAGTCGTAGACTGTCGGGCCGAGCCGGGTCTTTTCCGACAGCCAGGCGGTGTCGCCGCTGGCCTCGACGTACTGGCGCGCGGCCCACAGGGTCATGCCCCAGCCATCGGTCTCGACGTTGGGGGTCTGCTGTCCCGAGTAGTCGGCTTCCTCTTCGCCATTGCCGAAGTAACGACAGACCGAGACACGGTACGAAGCGCCGGAGACGTAGCTTGAGAACTTCCCAGACGGCTCGGCATTGAGCAGAAAGTCGAGCCCCATCTTGGCTTCGGTGTGGTGCCCCATCCGAGCCAGAGCCACGGAGGCGTAAAGACCATCACGAACCCAGCCCGTGTGCCACTCGCCGGGCGGCAGACTCGCCAGCATCATTCCGTGGTTCTTGCGAGACGACGTGTACGGCTGGCGGACTTGGCCCATGCGCAGGACCGCTTCGCTCTGCCGCCACAGCTTCTTTTCATCTTCGGTGCAGAGCGCGAGTCCCGTCGGCAGTGGCTTGCGCCACGCGGAAAACTCGGCGAGCGCATCGGACAGGACTTTCTGGGCGCCGCGACCACCGAGCCAGGTCTTAAACTGGGCCAAGAGCGTCTCGGCATCGGACTCGTTTTCGGCAAACAGGGTGGCCACGGCCATATAGCCGCCGTCGAGCGTCGCCTGGAACGCAGGAACCACGTCGTTGCCACTGCAGTTCGTCTTGTCGGAAAGCGAGCCGCCGCCGTTCACTTTGCCCCATGCCCCGTCGCAGTCCGCATGTGAGGTCGCGGTGATCGGCACGTAGATCATCGCGCCGCCCCCCGGCCCGCTCTCAGCAATCGACTTGCCATCCGACAGGACCTTGAGCCGCTCGCTGTTGGCATTTGGGGTATCGGGCGAGCCATCTCCCAGGTGGAAGTTGAACAGCGCAAAGCCATCGGTCGCCCCCGGAGCCTTGAGGACCGCGATCATCGCGTTGCCCTCGAAGCCAAACGGCGCAAAGTAGTACGTCTCGGCGCTTGTCCCGGCCAGGGTGATGGGCACCTTGATGATGTGGGTTTCTTCCAGGTAGCTGGCGTCGCCCGCGGTGCCGGTGTTCAGCCAGCCGCTGCCCGAGCCGCCCTTGATCCCAAAATAGAAGTCATACGCGAGGTTGCGCCGCCCGTAGCCGTCTGACTTGGGGTCGGCCCGCGGTCGCAAGTAGCGATACGGCGCTTCGAGAAAGTGCGTGATCTTGTTCTTGTTGGTATCGAAGAACTGGAAGCCGTGGCCGTTTCCAGTGGTCAGGTAGTTCCAAGTCCGAACCGGCTTGTCCGCCGACGCGGTCATCGCGGTGCACAGCAGGGCCGTGGCAAGCGGAATGCTCAGTCGTCGCTTCATGGGCGGGACCGTATTGAACGGGCCACCCACCTGTCAATCGGCCAGACTGTGACAACTTGCGGGAAATAGCGAGCTAAGCAGGCTTTCGTCCGTACGCGACCCAGACCCGGTGCGGGATGGACAGCGGCTCGACCGGGAACTCTCGGGCCAGAAGGTCCGCAAGCTCGCCATCAAAGGCTGCGACTTGGTCGGGCGACAAAGAGGCGCCAACGCCCTGGCTGGCCCGAATCCGCCCACGCCAGCCTGCGTGGGTGTAGCTCACCTGATGGTCGTAGGAAAATGTCTCGATGTCGATGAGCCCGCCTTCCGACAAGTCACGCACGAACACCGGATAAAGCCCGGCTCCCAGGGCAAAACGAATGTGCGGCTTGGGCTGACGCGGGTTGTGGTGCTCGATCAGTTCCTCCGTCCGCTCGACGACATTGCGACCAAACGGAATCCAGTCGAACGCTGCAATGAGGAGCACGCCACCGGGACGCAAGACCCGCAGCACTTGCTGCGACACCGCCCTCCGGTCAAACCAGTGCCAGCACTGTCCGGCACTGACCACGTCACAGCATCCATCAGGAAGCGGGATGTGCTCTGCCGCCGACAGCAGGTAGTTCACCTGTACCCCCGACTGCGCATCCAGCCGCTTGGCCTGGGCCAACAAATTGGGCGAGATGTCGAGGCCAACGACTCGGCAGCCGCCGCGCGCAAAGCCCCGCGCCAGCACGCCGGTTCCGGTGCCGAGGTCGAGTACAGACTGACCAGGCGTGCCAATCCCCCGCTGGGCCAGTCGGGAAAACAGCGTGTCCGGAAATCCGACGCGATGGTTCACGTAGTCATCCGCCGTGCGGCCAAAATCAATCGGAAGAGAGTCCACGTTGTGCCTGCTGACAACCATTGTGCACCAAGGGGCGGCACCTTTAGGAAGCCATTGTCCTGCGCTCACGGCGGCTGCGTCCATGGGGATGTCGACGCCACCGGAGCGGCGGAAGAAGGCAAGCCAGCGCCGATGTACGCTTGACCTTTGGGTAGAAGCGGTGATGAAGTGCGGGACGTGAACGGTCTGTCTGATTCCCATTCTGTCGCTTCGCCGACGCAGCCCAGCGGAGACGAAGCGGTCCATGCTTCGCCACGCTCCCGCCGCGTCTTCATTGAGTCCTTTGGCTGCCAGATGAATGACTACGATGTCGAGCGCATGACCGAGGTCTTGCGCCGTGACGGCTTCGAGCGCACAGAGGTTGTCGAAGAAGCCGACATGATCGTAGTGAACACCTGCTCGATCCGCGAAAAGGCGGAAAACAAAGCAGCGTCGGCAGCGGGTCGATACCAGAAGCTCAAAGAGCGCAACCCCAACCTGCTGGTGGCCATTGGTGGCTGCGTCGCGCAGCAAGAGGGAGACGCGCTCCTCAAGCGGATTCCGAGCGCCGATTTGACGTTTGGGCCAGACCAGATTCCCAGCCTGGGCAAACACTACACCGCGCTGCGTCCGCAGCTGGAAGCAGACAGCTGGCCGCAGAGTGCCCCCAAAGTGGGCCGCTACAAGCTTCGGCTCGCGCAGACCGAGGTGATTGATGTCGAAGACTATCAGTTCCTCGATGCCGACCCGCGACCGTCCGATGTAAAGGTCACGGCGCTGGTGACGATTCAGAAAGGCTGCGACAACTTCTGCGCGTACTGCATCGTGCCGCGCACGCGCGGTCGGGAAGTGTCGCGGCCTGCGGATCAAGTGGTGCGCGAAGTGGCGCGCTTTGTTGCCCTTGGTGCGCGCGAAGTCACGCTGATTGGACAGAACGTGAACGCCTACCACGCCATCGGAACCCCTGATGGTGAGGACTTTGCAGAGCTGCTCCGCCAGGTGGACGCGGTTCCGGGTCTACAGCGGCTTCGCTTTACCACCAGCCACCCGCACTACTTCACGCGCAAAGTGGCTGACGCCTTCCGCGATCTACGAACGCTCCAGCCGTGGCTGCATCTACCGGTGCAAGCGGGGTCGACGCGGGTGCTTTCCGCGATGGCACGGGAGTACAGCCGGGAAGCGTATCTGGACAAGATTGCCTATCTGCGGAGCGTGTGTCCGGACATCTCCCTGTCCACCGACATCATCGTCGGCTATCCGGGGGAAAGCGAAGCAGACTTTGAGCAGACGATGTCTCTGCTTTCTGCGGTCGAATACGACTCGATCTATTCCTTTGCCTACTCGCGGCGGCCAGGGACTCCGGCGGTCGAGCTTCCCGATGATGTCTCTGCCGATGAAAAATCACGTCGGCTGACGGCTCTTCAGGCGCTGCAAAAACAGATCACGGCGAAGCGGCTCCAGCGACTTGTGGGAAGAACCGAAGAAGTCTTGGTGGAAGGAAGAGCGCGCGCGAATCCTAGCCAGATCTGCGGACGAACCGGCGGCAATCATACCGTCAACATCGAGCTTGCAGAAGGAATCCATGCCGACGCGCTGACCGGGACACTTGTTCCTGTGCTTGTCACCCAGGCCAAGGTTCACACACTGCTCGGAACCCTCGACACGGGACGATTTCGGGCGGCGTGAAGCACCGCTCCGTATATCCACAAAAGCAGCGCATAGAGCCCAAACTGCTGAAGCACTCCGCCCCAAAACTGACCGGCTGAGCCCTCAAAGGTCCGCATCACCTGCTGGGCAAAGAACAGGTACAGTGCAACGGCCCCGCAGCCAGCATCTCGATGAGCGAAGACCTCATCGAAGACACGCAAAAGCAGTCCGCACAAAAGCACAACGACAAGTCCACCAGCAAAGCCAAAGTTCAGGTACGCCTCGGCGAGCTGCGGCAGACCCACCATGACGTGCTGGGTTCCGCTGGGCGTTGTGTAGCCGTACATCACCGCAGCCCAGACATCGGCGTACTGCGCACTCGGCTTGTCTGGGAAAAACACCCGCGGCAAGAGTGCGTAGCGGAAGTAGCGATAGGTCGCACCGTTTTGGAACGGAATCGCCGCCGGGGTCATTTCCACAATGTGCGAGAGCTGAAGCGCGGATGCGGTGCGCGCCGCTGCAACCTTGACGGATCTCTCGCGGTCGACAGTCTTGTCAGTCTCTCCCCCGAGCCAGTGCCGCGCCGACAGATCGAGGAAGAGCTGCGCCCGCTCGAACAAAGAGAGCCGCACCTCGCGGTCCCAGACCTTGGCGCGGAACTCTCCCTTGACCGGCTGAAACAGGAGCACCGCCAGCATCCCCAGCACAATCGGCCAGACGCGCAGCCTCCGTCGCACCAGCAGCCAGCCGAGCAAGTAGGTAAGGAGCGGCTGCACCATCGGCGCCAGGGAGCCGCTCATCAGCGCGACCAGAGACGACAGCACGGTGAGCCCCCAGAACAGCCACCCCAGCTTCTCGCGACCCGGACGCAGGCCGGGCAGGAGCACCATCGCGTAGCCGAGATCGATCGGTGCCAGCGCCGACAGGACACTTATCACCTGCTGCGAGCGCGGCACGACTCCACGCATCCGCAGCACATCGAGCAAAAGCGACCACGAGACGATCAGCACGCCGGCCACAAGCAGCGCGCGGTCCGGCAGCGGCAGCCGCAGCTTGGGCAAGACCCGACGCAAGCCCAGCGCACCGCCAAGCCACGACCCCAGCGACAACACCGGAATCGCCACCGCCGCATAGGCCATCGCAAGCGTGACGGCAGAATCGGTGATCCGCGCCTCCCCCCAGCGGAGCAAGAGCCGCTCCTCATGCAGGGTGGCGAGGAAATAGCAGAGCGCAGTCATGAGCGACAGGCCTGCCACCGAGGACGGGTGCGCCCGCTTGCTGGTCAGGATGTGCAGCGTCGGTAGTCCGGCGAGCAGCAGACCGACCCAGGCCGCGACCCGCGCCAAGGAAGGAAAGCGCTCGGTTCCGAGCAGCAGCAGCACCGGCAACATGCCCAGCAAAACCAGCAGATACCCCAGACGCAGTCGTCCCACCGGCAACGTCAGCTGATCAGCGAGCCGAAGTGGATGCTCCCACAGGGAGCGCTGGGCTTGGGAAGCGGACATCTCGTCGTTTCTTTAGGGTGCTCAAGTTGCGTCGGCATTGCAACCCCCGGAAAGCCAAGCCACACGGGACGCACCTACCGATGTTGGCCCCCATCATGTAGGCCCATTGTCACAATGCACGATCGCGTCGCAAGGAGCCAAAAGACGCCATCTGTCGACAGGTTAAGTCGCTTGACGCAGTTCATCGTCAAAACACTCTATCGCGAAATAGTAGCGATGTTCAACGTATACCACCACCAGGGGAAACTCCTTGCTCCGTGGTCGATCGCTCACCTATCATTTTTTCCACAATCAGGCGAGTGACCGATGCCGATCTGCCGACGTCTGTTTCGGCACTCGGATTCACTTGCGCAAAGCGAAGCACCTTGCCGTGGATTGTTTTTTCAGGTGACCTCTACCCGGAGCACAAGATGGCCAAGAAACAGTTTGTCCTGTTCCATATTCCAGAAGAACAGTTCCGCAATGACATCAAAGCCAAAGTCAAGAACAAGCTCAGATATCCGAAGCTCCCCAAAAAGGACTCTAAATCCACCGCTGATGTTCTAGAAATCAAAGTCACAGTTGAAGTCGAAGAAGCATTCTTCAAGACGCTGGCGGCGAACCCTCGACTGCTCCAGCAAATTCACGACGCACTGAAAACCCCATATGCCGCTTGCTGCGAAGCGATTGCATCGGTATATGAAGTCGCCAACGCCAAGGTCGAAGCCCACGTGCTCGATGCCCAGCAAGCCACCGACGAAGCATGGGAAGGTGGCAAGGCGAAGATTCAAAAAGCCGTCGACGATATGGCGGCGGTGACCAAGAAGCTGTTCAAAGAAGAGGGCAAGCGCGAGCGCGAGTACCTGGCCTATGAGGCCAAGATCGTCTGCACCCTGACGCTGTGCACGATCAGTCTGGTGGCCAACGTCGCCCTCCTCGCTGCGACTCCATTTTCCGCGGGGGCATCGACGATCATCGGCATCATCGGGATGGCCAAGACCGTCGGCGTGATGTACACGGAAATCAACAATGGCCTAAAAGAGCCGATTCAAGTGCTCGAAGAGGCGCACGCGATCTACGCGCAGCTGGAAAAAGACAAAGAAAAACTGGCGAAAGAAAAGGGAATTAAATTCAAAGGAACCAAAGCAGATAAGTACACGCGCGAGCTTGTCAATGGCATCACCGGCGCAGTCCTGGGAATCAAGCCACTCAAATCCCTGAGCAAGCTAAAAGAAAAGCTTGAGCTTGCCGATAAGAAGATCCTCGGCGTCAACCATACGATCAACAACTTGGCCAAGAAGATTGGCAAATACACTGATCGATTGACGCAGTGGGACAAAGACAAGAACAAGCCAATCAAAGGTGCCGCACCGAGCATTGGGCTAAACGCAGAAGAGACGGAGAAACTGCTTCTGGCAAACGCCAAGAACATGGAAGAGAAGCTTGATGCGATGCTCAAGCAGCATGCAAAGCTATTGGCTGAATATGAAGCACTCAAGTACTATTCCAAACTTCTTCACGAATTCTGCGAGCTGGTACTTCAAGAGAATCGCGATGTTGTGATGTTCGGCAAGGTGATGGAAAAGCTGGGAACCCTGTATGACCTGGGCACAGCAGGAGCGTCTGGTGCTGGTTTTGATCACAGCATCGGGGCAATCGTCGGAATCGCTTTCTCCGTTGGTCCCGCCGTCGCGGACTTGAGCGTCAAGGAGCTGGTCGACCTGTACGAAAAGACCGGTTCGTGGCGCAACGAATACATGCAGGCCAGCAAGTAGCCCCAGTCCCTGCCGGGCAGCTCCGAGTGAAACCCATTCAAAACAGCAGTGCGCGGTCGGCTGCATGATAGTAGTAGCCGAGTGGATGCCGATGTAGCGCCATCGAAATCGAGCCCGACTCGCCAGTCGCTCCCGTTTGCACTGATCTGCTTTGTGAGCGCGCTGCTGCTGTTTTTGGTGCAGCCGCTGCTTGGGAAGTTCATCTTGCCGTGGTTTGGTGGCACACCGGCGGTCTGGACGACAGCGATGCTGTTCTTCCAGACGCTGCTCCTGGGAGGCTATCTGTACGCCCATGTCTGCACCACCCTAAAGCACCGGGGCAAGGGACGCACGGTGTTGGCGATGCACCTCGCGCTGGTCGCGCTGTCCCTGCTGTTTCTCCCGATCATCCCGCCCGAACACTTCCGTCCCAAGTCCGCAGACGCGCCGCTTGGCCTGATTCTCGGGCTCCTGTTGCGCACCGTGGGCCTGCCGTACTTTCTGCTGGCAGCCACGGGACCCCTGGTGCAGACGTGGTGCACGGAGCGCGGGGGATCTCCGTATCGGCTGTATGCGGTATCGAATGCTGGGTCGCTGCTGGCACTGCTCGGCTATCCGTTCTTGCTCGAGCCACTTTTGTCGGTAACGTCACAGGCACGGCTGTGGTCGGTCGGCTTCGTCCTCCTTCTGCCGCTGTGGCTGTGGGGAGCGCTGCTGGGACAACGGAAAGCAAACGCGCCGGGACGGGGGACAGGGGTGACGACCGCAGCAGTCGGTACCGCACAGTCGCCCCCAGCGCCCCCGGACCGGATCGATCAGATGATGACGATTCTGCTCCCCGCCCTGGCCTGCGGATTCCTTTTGTCGACCACCAATCATCTGAGCGAAGACGTGGCGGTCATTCCGCTGCTGTGGGTCATTCCTCTCGCCTTGTACCTTGTGTCCTTCATCCTGACGTTCGAGAGTGATCGGCTCTACCGAAGGCAACTGTTTGCCGGTCTTTCACTGGGCCTGCTGGCGCTGCTGCTTGTATCCGAGACATTCCCGGCGCTGCTCGGCCCAGTGCTACGTCGATATGCGTACGCACGGACGCTCGCGCTGTCTCTTGGTCTTCTGTTTTCCCTGTGCATGCTGTGTCACGGCGAGATCGCGGCACGTCGGCCCGCAGCCCAGTTCTTGACCGGCTACTATCTGCGGATCTCGCTTGGGGGAGTGCTGGGAGGAATCGGCCTTGCGGTGGTGTCGCCACTGCTCTTGTCGCACTCGACAGAGTGGTACGGAACGCTGCTCTTGGCCTATCTGCTGGCCATCATCCTGCGGATGCTGACCGAAAAAACGCTGGTGGCGAGAGTCCGCAGCCTGCTGCCGGTCGCGATTGCCACGGCCGGACTTGTCATTGGACAGCGGCTTTCGCACAAGAGCCATCCCAACGTCACGCTCGCCACGGTGCGCAACTTCTACGGAGAAGTCCAAGTTCATGAGCGCGCCGCCAGCCGCCCCGACGAACACGATCGGGTGATGTTCCACGGCGGCACCATTCACGGAGTCCAGTACCAGCATCCCGCGTATCGTCGGGATCCGGTCACCTACTACGATGAAGCGAGCGGCATTGGCCTTGCGCTCGCACACCACGGGAAGAGTCCCAACCTGCATGTCGGCGTGATCGGTCTGGGAATCGGCACACTGGCCACCTATGCACGCTCTGGTCAGCGCTTCCGTTTCTATGAGCTAAACCCTGCGGTAGAGCGTCTGGCGCGGCAGTACTTTTCCTATCTCTCCGACTGTCAGGGACAAGTTTCGGTGGTGCTTGGGGATGCGCGTCTGTCACTTGAACAAGAGCCCCCGCAGTCGTTTGATCTTTTGGTGCTGGATGCGTTCAGTGGTGATGCGATTCCGACCCATCTGCTAACCCAAGAAGCGCTGCAGATCTATGCACGACACCTGCGCCCCGACGGTACGATCGCAGTTCACATCACCAATCGCTACCTGGATCTGGCGCCTGTAGTGCGCGGGATGGCTGCTGGAAAGTACTCCGTACTCCGGGTGCGCTCGCCGCAAGATGATCCTCACGAGATCTATGCCGCAGACTGGATGCTACTGACCCAAAATCAGGTGTTCATCGACGCGCTGCACGGACAGACATCGCCGCTGGGACTTCGCCCTCCTGTGCGCTGGACCGACGAGTCGAGTCCGATTCTGTCGCTGCTGCTGCGCTGACCAGCGACCGCACGCCCATTGAAACGCTTGGACTTGCGAAGCGAGCCTTCCGTCGTGGTAGGTTGCGGCCATGATGCATAGATGCTTTCCAAAGATTCGGCTTGGCCGCGCCTCGCTCTTCACGCTGTCCCTTGCGCTGTCGGCCTGCGTCAGTGGCGACGGCCATGTGAGTGAGAATGAAGAGCCGTTTGCGGCGTATCTGGGCGACGGTGACTGCGACGTCATCATGCCCGGCTTCGCGTACACCAAAGACATCGGCGGTCTGCCCCCGGCGTGCGCCCTGCCCTGGCCTTCGGCTCTGTATCTAAAGGAAGATGCGAGCCGGAAGACCGGCTACACGCTGCAGTTTGGGAAGCGATCTCTACCGGAGAACAAAGAGAGCATTCCCATTGATCCAGAAGCGTATCGCAAGCGTGATGGCTACAGCGTGGGAACGCCGATCATGCTGACGATTCCCAACCTGGATCTGTCCGGTTTCCCATCGGAAAATTCGCTCGACAAGTCGCTCGCAGCCGATGCCCCACTGCTCCTTTTTGAAGTAACGGGGACCGGCGCGCGACGCGTTCCCTACTGGGCAGAGAGCGATCTGCTCGATCAGGAGTCGAATCAACCGACGATCTTTGTCCGTCCTGCACAGATTCTCAAAGAAGCGACGCGCTACGTGGTGGCGCTGCGCTCGATCAAAGATCGGAGCGGCAAAGTGATTCCGCCCGCACCGGCGTTTGCGCGACTCCTTGCAGGGAAGACCGCAAGCATTCCGCTGCTGAGCGGTAGGCAAGCGCGCTTTGACAAGACGTTCCAGTTTTTGGAAGGACAGGGAGTTCCCAAGCAGTCGCTCACCCTGGCGTGGGAGTTTGTCACAGCAAGCAGTGATTCGATGCACTCCGATCTGCTGGCGATGCGGGACGATGCACTCACCAAAGTGGGCGCAATGGGTCCAGCGCTTGTCGTCGAGCAAGTGACCGAGTTCGCGAAGACCAACGATGGCAGTGGTCGTCCGGTAAACGAGTACATCGGTCTGGAGTTGCAAGGATCGTTCGAGGTTCCGAGCTACCTCGAAGGAGCCAAGATCTCGGGCTTTGATGGCTCGCAGATCCGACGGGATGGGCAAGGAAAACCAGCCGCGCAAGGAACGCGCAAGCCACAGTTCTGGATTCGCATTCCACATGGCGCGCTGGGTGGTGCGCCACACGGCCTTGTGATGTACGGACACGGACTCCTCAACGCTGGCGATGAGGTGCGAGCAGGAAACAACAGCAAGATCGCAAACGATCACAAGCTGATTTTCTTTGCCACCAACTTGCTGGGAATGTCGGAGGACGACGCGATTCCGATGCTGTCGATCTTGTCTGAGCTGTCGCGATTCCGATCGACGACCGATCGACTGCACCAAGGAATGACAGAGTGGGTGCTGCTGGCGCGGGCGATGCGAGAGCGCTTTGCTGACCTTCCGATCGTGCAGAGCAAGAAGATCCAGGTGAACAAGTCAGAGCTGTTCTATTCGGGAATCTCGCAAGGGGGAATCTTTGGCGGGACGTTTATGGCGGTGACCCCGGACATGACGTACGGCCACTTGGGAGTCCCGGGAAACAACTACAACACGCTGCTTCAGCGCTCGACCGACTTTGAACAGTTTGTGCCGGTGCTGGCGTCGGCGTATCGCGACTCGGTCAATCAAAATGTGGCGCTCGCGGCGATTCAGCTCTTGTGGGACAGCACCGATCCGGTGAGTCACCTGCGCCACATCACCGCCGAGCCTTTCCCGGGCAACAAACCACACTATGTGCTGGCCGCACCCGCGCGCGGTGACTATCAGGTTGCAGTGGTCACGAACGAAAACACCGTACGCAGCGACCTGGGAATCAAGGTGATGGCAAACTACGATCCGCAGCGGAAAGTGCCGCTGGCGACGGAACAGGCCTACCCCTATCGTGGCTCGGGAGTGGTTCTGTACGGCTTCGGGAATCCGTGGCCGATGCCCGGAAACGTCCATCCCAAAGACAGCTTCGGCGACCCGCACAGCAAGCCGCGCAAGCTGGATGCGCACAACCAGCAGATGGTGACATTCTTCCGAACGGGAGAGATCATCGACGTCTGCGGTGGGGACGGCTGCACCCCCACAGTCCGCTAGACCAACGGGGGGGGACCAGTTACGGCGCGATGAAGATGCGGGCTTGGCGCGGAGGAATCACAATCGCTGGCCCTTTTAGCATCGTGTCGCCGACCAGCTCCTTGAGCATTCCAGTGGGTAGGGAGCACGCGGTCTGGGGGCTGTCACTGCGATTGATCGCCACGTAGACCTTTTCGGCGGGCTGGGTCTGCCAGGCTTTCTGCGTGGACATCTCATACACCCAAAGATCATCGCTGACCTCCAAGGTCTTGCGGCTGCCGCGTCGCAGGGCTGGATGGGCTTTGCGAATCTGTCCGAACTTCTTCACCCGATCGAACAGCGCCAGCTGGTGGCAGGAGCGGACCGATCCACGCAGCGTTCCATCGGCAAAGAACAGCGTGCGCCGGTTGTCAGGGTCGCCACCGCCTGCAAGTCCGTACTCGTCTCCGTAGTAGATAAGCGGAGCGCCCGGGCTTGTGAGCAGGAATGCAAACGCATTGGCCAGTCGTTCGTACGCTTCCGGAGTCTGCGGCTGTGAAGGAAGATTGCTCCAGGTCCGTTCCTTTTCAGGATCGCCGCTTTTGCCATCGGACCACTCATCAAAGAGCGGATCGTTTTCCGCAATGTGAATCGGCCTGACGACATCGTGGTTGCCAATCCACGGGCTCATCACCGGCGGTGGCGACGTTCCGTTTGCGCAGCCGTAGTAGGTGTCATTGGTACGAACAAACTCAGCCAGCTCCCACATGGGCAGATGCTTGCCGGTATTGCCACGCGACAGAATGGCTGACGCCAGGTTGGCGCGCAGTGGGAAGTCGAACTGGCCATCGAGCATGGTCGCAGAATCGACGAAGCGCTTTAAGTTGTCGCGATTCCCAAAGTCATACGTCTCGCCGGTCACGAACACCCGCTTGCTTGGGAATTCCTGGAGCAGCCGCGTTCGTAGACCTTTGTACCACTTGGCGCTGATGTGTTTGACCGCGTCGGCGCGATAGCCATCTGCATCGGTCTCTCGCAGCAAGCGCACCGCCGCATCCAGCGAGTAGCTGAGCGCGTCGTCCACATCATAGTTCCAGTGCGGCAGATATCCCTGGAAGGCGCAGCGCGTTCCGATCAGCGGATTGTCTTTGGTGCCATCCCACTGACACGGATTGGCAGAGTCCGATCCGCAGATACACTCCTGCGTTGCGGCGTTCTTGAGGATCGGCGTCAGATCATCATTGAGCGCGACGTTCGGCCAGAACCAGGCGGGCTTGCCGCTCGCGTCGAGAAGGGTCTTCCGGTCGCCAGACAGAATCGGAAGTCCTTTGCCATCAAGCGCCGCCGCGTGGGACTTGTAAAGGGGACTCTGCTCGTGGACATGCACCATCGCATAGTCGAACAGGACCTTGATTCCTTTGCTGTGCGCACGCGCCACCAGCTCTTTTAGCTCGGACTCTGTTCCGAAGTGCTCTTCGACGCGGTTTCCAGACTTCGGCCACTGATCCAGCGGCCAGTAGCCGTGATAGCCGGAGTACGCATGCCCTCCCACTTGGCGCTTGTCAGCCTTGGGATTTATTGGGCTTAGGTAGTCTGGATTGTCAAACGGAACCGTCACCCACAGCGCGTTCACCCCGAGGCTGCTGAAGTATCCGTCATCAATCTTGCGAATGATTCCGGCGTAGTCTCCCCCTTGGTAGTCGCCAGGACGTTCCGCTTTGTCCATCTGAAGCGGTTTGTCGTTTGCGCGACTGCCGTTGTAAAAGCGGTCGACAAAGGTGAAGTACATCACGGTGTCACGCCAGTCGAAGTCACCGCTCGGTGGCAGTGTCTCGGCACAAGTGACAGCGTCGCCGATCGGCTGACGATCACACGTCGCCACAGGTGGCATGGTGCAGCGTGCGGTGTACTTGCTGCCCGGATGCAGTGGACTTGGATCGTCACGCCAGTCGTTGCCGTTGACCACAAACTTTACTTCCGACTCGCGACCGTGCGGTAGGTAAAGCTCGCCTTCCCAGGTCTTTCCGTCAGCGCTAAGCTTGAGCGGATACCCCAGATCCCAGCCGAGTGGTCGGTAGTTTCCGCGCAGCTCGACGCGCATCATTCCGGCTTCGTGAGGAATCGAGTACTTCTCCTTGCAAAAACGATGGGCTTCATCGCACGGAAGCGGATCTCCGGTGGGTCCTTTGCAAGTTCCCGCTTCCGTCACCGCCGTCGGTGGACTGCTACACATCGGCGGATCGGGCGGAATCTCCTCGGTGGGTGGGTTTTCACCTGGATTGGGATCTTGGCCGCAGCTCGCAAGCAGCGGCAGACACAGAAACGCGGACCACAGGCTGCGAGGGAATGCGCTCTTCATGGCTGTTCTCCGTCGGATCGATTTGGCGCGCATCTTGCGTTTGTGTCCGACGTGATGTCAATGCCGTGTGGCAAACGATAGAAGGTTGGGTCCGCTTTTCTTATAATGGTCCGCAGTCTTTGGCGGGGCATGGCGCTTCCTCGGGGGAAAGTCGGATGAAAGCGGTCTCGATCGCGGTGATTGGAAACGGACGCTGGGCGCGCGCACTGTCGGTCCGTCTCAAACACAACCAGAAGCAGTGGCGGAGCCGAATCCGCCGCGCGATGCTCTACCAGCCGCCGCCCGACCTTCCTCGTCTGGCGACGTTTGCCGAGCCGTCCGAGATGGCCATGCGTGTGCCAACGCTGCCGACGAAAAAGCCGAGCGGTGGTGGCGACGAGACACTGCAAATGACCGCCGACGCGCTGATGTTTGCCGCTGGCGAGGTCTATGCCGACTCCATTGATATCGCCGAGCTGCGCGAAGCCGATCTGCTCGTGCTGGCCGTTCCAGCGTCGAAGGTCAAGCCACTGCTCAAGTCGCTCGCCGGCATTCTCCGACCGGAACAAGCGATGGTGCATGCGATCGGCAGCTTCGCCCCGATCGAAGGCGCGGGACGGCAGACGATGCTGCCGGTGTCAGAGCTCATCAAGCGCGAGACCCCTCTCACGCAGCTCGGTGCCCTGGCTGGCCCTGCGCTCGCCGAGGATCTCGAAGAGGACATCCCCGTCGCGATGGTCGCAGGCAGTGCCAGCCCTGATGTCGGTGCCATGCTCTATCAGGCGCTGCATGGGCCACACGTCCGCGTCTATGTCTCTTCTGATCTGATCGGTGTTGAGGTCGCGCGGGCGCTGGTCGGCGTGTACGCCTTCGCGATCGGCGTGGCTGAAGCGATGGAGCTAGGCCCGGCTGTGCGGTCGATCCTGATTGCCCGCGGTGTCGCCGAGATGGGACGGATCGTCGCGGCCTTCGGCGGTCAGGAAAAGACCATGCTCGGGCCAGCTGGTCTGGGCGAGCTGATCATCGCCACCGAGCGCCGAGGTGCCCCCGACTTTCAGCTCGGCAAGTTGATCGGAAAAGGGGCATCCTTGGGTGAGGCTGCGCGGCAGATCGATCGTGCCTGCGACGCACTCAACATGATCCGCGAAGGACACATGCACTCCCAGCGGCTGCGGCTGACCCTACCGATTGTGAGTGCGCTCTATCGCTGGGTCGGAGGCCGCCACGATCTGCGCGCCAGCATCACAGATCTGATCGAAAAGGATCTGTTCCTGCTGTAAGGGAAGACTCCTTTCCTATTCCAAGACAGTGATCCGCTGCGGCTCTGCATGGGCTGTCTGTTCGGGCTCATAGTAGGGATACACCGACGCTGCTGGAATTTGGACGCGACCCGGAAGCTGGGCCGTCATCGCAATCGGAAGCTCCTTGCGCTCTTTGGCTTCCAACAGGCGCAGATACAGGTTCACATACCGTGGCATCACTTCGTACTTCTCGATCTGATTGCGCGAGACAAGCAAGTCGAGAGACTCTTTGTCAACGGAAAATCCGGGAGGAACTCCGACCTGTGCAAGCGGCATCATCGCGGTCTTTTGCGCCGTCAAGATCACAGTCTGGACCAGTGCATCGTTACGCTTGAGGGAGGCAGACGACAGCTTGGTCTCAACAGTGATGGCTACATCGGATGATGGAGCGGGCTGGGACGGAGGAGGCGCTCCCTCGGCTCGTGGCTGGTAGTAGCGTGTCACCAGTTGGTAGTCGAGGACTCCTTTGCCCGCAAACTGAAGCGACAAGGAATGGGAACCCGCCGAAGGGGTCGGCAGGGTCACAATCCGAAGGTTGTCCTCTTTCTCTGAGATCGCAATCGATGAGTGTTTGGCGCCGTCCCAGCTCACATCGAGCACACCGTGCGCAATCGATCGCTCGGCATCCTGCTGCTCGATCATCGCCTTCAGCGAGCGAATCGTTGCCTGGGTCGAGTGCCAGGTTCCAAAGGAGTCCTTGGCAGAGACAAGGTACAAAAGCGCCGATCCACTCTGTCCTTGCATGGAGGACCGCTGTAGCGTCGATGCAGCGAGCGCAGTCGTTTCGATGATTCCCGACTTCCCACCACCATGGGTCGGCGTGGTGCTGGCGGGGACAAAGAACGCCGACCGTCCATCCGCTTCGGTCTTGCGCAGCGCCCACAGCTTGCCGATAAGCGTCTGGTCGGTGATCGCGTCGGCTGTCTTGCCGCCTTGTGTAACGAAAGTGGGCCCCAAAAGTTCAGCAAGCAGCGAGAGCGTGTACGGATCGTTTTGGGCACTGGCAGTCAGCGAACGGCGAACATACTCACGGGCACGCTCGACCGCCTGGCGATGAGTTCCGCTCGCATCCGTCCGCTTGATCGCCAGCGCAATGAAGGCGGTGGAACGAACTTTGTCATCAGCAACTGCATTGATGGCACCTTCCCGAATCCCTCTGTCATCCGCATCGAAGCTGCCATCACTTCTCTGCTGCGACACCAGCCAGCGCTGCGTGCGATCGATGACTTTTCGATCCACCGGGAAGACCTCGGCCATGTCCGCGAACTCCTCGATTCCGTACGCCGTCAGGATCTTGTGCGCAGGGGCATTCCCAAACCATGAGAAACCACCACCTGCGACTTCAAAGGAGAGCAGCTTCTGATAGCCCGTCTGAAGGTACTCCAGGGCCTTTCTCTCGACGGCAGGTGTCGCCTTGTGGGTGCGACGCAGATAGCGCAGAATGAGCGCGTTCGGATAGGTAGTAGAAGACGTCTGCTCGAAACATCCATGCGGCATGCGGAGCAGTGCATCCAGTCCTTCCACCACATGTGATGAGGGGGCCGGATACAGCTTGAGCGTCACTTCGCTGGTGCTCGGAATGATCATGGCTGGAAGGTTGACAGCGTGCTGAGCAGACTGGGCCGTAAGTCGCTGCTGCACACTGGTTATGTGCTCGATTCCGTCTGGAACGATCTCGATCGGACGCTCGACGGCATCACTCGCGACCGTGCCACGAGCAGAGAGACGCAAGGCACGCCGACCGACCCCGACCAGCTTGATTCGGAAATAACGGACAGCGGCCTGCCCAGCCGAAAGAGAAACAGACTCCGAAAGGGGCGAAAGGGGCTCGAACCACGGCTCTCGCAGCAGGGTGATCTCGACCTTTTGTCCGACCTTCAGGTGATTGTAAAGCGGCACCGGAATCGACAGCTCGTCATGCTGGGTCACCACCTGCGGAACATCCAGATCGACGAAGAAGTCCTGCGTCACGGGAATTCCCATCATCAGACTACCAAGGCGGCCATCTTGGGCCACAGCCTCGGCAAGCAAACGCCAAGTGGTTATCGAGTCCGCCACTTCGAACGGAACCTCGACCTCACCTTTGTCATCCGTGATGACCTCTGGCCGATACAGCAGCGTCTCTGGAAATGAGCTGCGCACCGAGTCCTTTCGTCCCGCCACTCCTCGCATCTCTGCCACCCCTGCATGAGCGTAGGCAAGCCGAGCGGCATGTCCCCCAAACGTCGCACCACCAGCAGCACCGTACCCGCAGCCACAGCCCATCTGAATTTGAGAAAACGCTTGGGATGCCCGAACTCCGACGACGTGAATCCTGCGATCTTCGATCCTGCAGCTGTTGTGGTAGCAGGTGTTGTCGGACGGATACAGATCGTCGGTGTTGCCAAACACTCCATCGGGTCCGGCGGAATACACCACGACTTTGGAGACAAGGGACCCGACCTTGTGTGGCTTCTTTCGTGTCTGAAGTCGCATCTGCGTGGCCCATGGATCGAGAAGGATTCCGGCTGGAAGTTGCGCCAGTTCCTCGGCGCCAAACGTCACCGATCCATCGGGTTCCTTTTGCCTGGTGCCAGCTTTTAGCTCGGCCCCGATTCGCTTCCACAACAGCTCGTAGATGGTCGTCAGCTTTTCATCAAGCAGTATCTGTGCATGCTCGTCAAAGGAAGGGAGTCCGGCTGCTTCGACCAGCTTTTCACTCGACACCGGACGTCGCCACGGATCACGCATCTCGCCAGAGGTCAGCATTCCGGTTGCTCGCAGCAGCGCCGGAAGATCTTCTCGGTAGCGCCACTTGCCCGGTCGATTGGGAACCCGTTCTCCCAGGCTATGTCCCTTGGCGTAGCGATTCAGCGCATCACCCCACTTGCGGGTCAGCTCTGTGGCAGCATGACGACGGCCTTCCCATGGATCGCTCTCCCAACCATCGTCCCACGGAGCCACTGCTCCAGCGAGCATCAACTTGGCCGCTTCCTGCTCTAGATCGGAAAGACCACCGCGCTCGACCAGCGTTTCGATTCCGACTCCCCCTGGAGCAAACCGACGCTGGAGTGCAGTCTTGCGCGCCACTTGGCCCAGCGAAAAGTATGCACGCAACAGACCAGGCCGAAGTGGTCGCAGCGCCAGCAGCGCTTCATCCACCATCACCAGTCCGAGCGCAGCTTTTACACCCACACCACTATCGGCATCGACCACACGCAAGCGCAGCCGCGCCGAGTCACCTGGATGAAGAGGAGTGCCCGAAGGACTGGAGCTGGACGATGCCTCCGCGTAGACACGCAGCGCAGAGGGACGCTCAACATACACCAGGCGAGAATCACGAATCTTGTGGCCGTCCGCTCCAACGACATAGGCCAACAGTGAAACAGTTCCCGCCATGCGATCAGTGATTGGCAAAGTGACATTCCCTTGTCCCCGGTTGAGCGGAACCACCAAGGTATCTTGAAGCTGTTTGTCACGAACCACATCTACGAAACAGAGTCCGTCCTGCACACCTGCAGAGAGCAGCGTAAGCGTCATTTTCTCCCCGCGGGAATAGACGGCTTTGTCGCTGCGCAGCAGCAGACCACCATCGGAACGAACCGGAACACAGCGTGTCTCTGTGATCTTGGGACGGCCTGGTTCAGTCACTTCCACGCGAAGCGCAAGTGATGTTGCGGCGCAGTCGCCAGCGCTCCCGATTCCTTTGGCGGGCTTCGGATTCTGAACTTCAACTGTGGCAATTCCGATCGCATCGGTGGTGGCCCGAACCGGAGCAGACTCGTGTGAGCCGACAGTCACCGAGACGGCGGCGTTTGCAACCGGCGCACCGTCGGGTCTGGCCGCCAGGACATGCACACGATTGGTCACAAGCGGAATCAGCTGACCGGACTCTGGAACTACATCGGTTTGAAGCGGCTGGGCAGCGACCATCACTTCCTGCCGAGTCTCCGCGCGCTGACTTGCGGCGTCCTCGACAAATGCGGACAGAATCAGCGAGTAGTTTTCATCGCGCGGCTCCGCAGGAATCGGGAGCGTGAGCGCTAGCTCGCCTTTGTCATCCAGTTTCCCCGACAAAGTTTCAAGTGAAGTGTGCCGACTTGGAGACTGAAGCTGTACTTTCACGGAGGCTTGTCCTCCGCTCACCGGCTTGCCGTGAAAGTAGTTTGCAGCGACGGCAAGCTTCAGGCTCTGTCCGGGCTCTGCATAGGTTCTGTCTGGTTTGACAGAGACGCGGATCTTGGGCAGGACGTAGCGGGATACTTCGACCTTTAGGTCTGCGGGATCAGCAGCAGGAACCCCTGCCGCACCAAATAACTCGGCCTGAACCTGATACGATCCAAGCAAAAGATCATCCGCGAGTGGCAGATCCGCGCTCGCAATTCCGAAGGAAGACAGCGTCTTTTCTGCTTGGAAGATCCGGTTCTGTCGTGGATCTTGGACGACAAAACGAATCGTTCCCGTGCCAAGGGGCCGTCCGTCCTGCGCCCGCAAAGTCAGGGCTCGCAGGTGGACGGTCTGTCCCGGTTGGTACAGGGGCTTGTCCGATTGCAGAAGAATTCGCGCCGCAGCAGTGAGTTCAACGCTCTGCTTCTCGACGGTGACTTGGTCTCCAAACTGAGCCCGAATCACGATTTCGTACTTGCCGGATGACCACGGCGGAACGTCAAACCGAGCGTCCAGGCCGCCACTCCCATCCGTCCTACCCTGTGAAAGGAGCAGCTGCTTGCCACCACCTGACAGCGTCACGGTTACCGCGACATTACCGACCGGATTTGTGACGGTCTCGGAAGGGGCAAGGTGTGTCGCTATCCGCAAGGCGGCGGCTGTTCCTGGCGTCATTGTTCTACTGCCGCGAACGAACACTCCCAGCCCGCCCTGCATGCTGTCAGGTGAGGGATGCACCGAGATTGCGGACGGAGACAAGAGGAGGACAACAAGTACAAGAGCCGCCCGAAAGAAATGAACAGTGGAGTATGATCGGGGGAGGGAAGGTGCACGGTTCATGTCGGCTCAGACACTCCCAAGACCCCGAAGTTCCCAAGCTCGTGTTCGCAGCGCAAAGCAAGCCGATGGTTCGATGGCGGTGACCACCATGAAGACATTGATTGTCGAAGACGATTTTGTAAGTCGAACGATCATGCAGGAATTTTTGAAGCAGTACGGCCCCTCTCACATCGCCGTAAATGGAAAGGAAGCGATCGAGGCGGTGCGCATCGCCCTAGATCGCAAAGAACCGTATGACTTGATCTGCCTGGATATCTTGATGCCGGAAATGGACGGTCAGCAGGCACTGCGCAGCATCCGTGCTCACGAGGAGAGCGCCGGACTGCCTCCGTCGAAAACAGCGAAGATCGTCATGACCACATCTCTGCGTGACTTCCAGAACATTTCCGATGCCTATGGAAACCACTGCGACGCATACGTGACCAAGCCCATCAACAAGACCCAGATGACCACCCAGCTGCGCAAGCTGGGACTTGTCCACTAAGTCTCAGCAGCGATCCGGCGATCGCATCTTCCGCACACGCCCGCGAAAATCGACACGATGACATCTCGATGACGTTTTCAAACGGGGCTTGCGACGGCATTAGTGACTACACGCGGCCAAGTCACCTGCCGCTGCCACAGCGATCGCCATGACAACTCCTGCGAAAACCCCGCTGATTCCCCCCTTTGCCACTTCGGGCTCTCAAAAAACACCCAGCGATTTTGCCAAGCTGCTGCGTGAGCGGCGTGAGCTTGCCGGACTGTCTCGTCGCCGACTGGCCCAGCTCGCCGAGGTGTCCGAAGCCACCATCAAGTTCATCGAACTGGGAAGAACCCATCCATCTCGACGAACTTTGCTACAGCTTCTGCTGGTGCCGGGGCTGGGGTTGGTGACCAGCGACCTACCGATTCCTCGACGCGAACTACCGGCTTCAGCCTATGCGTCCCCTCGCGGCCCGGCAAACTGCTACCTTGCCCCCGACTTTGAGCCGATCCGATGTCTCGAGGAACTGGAGCGAACGCTGCGTGGTTTCGGGGGACAGATCGAGCAAAGCAACCACTATCTGGCCCCACAGTCGGCGCTTTCGTATCTCTGCTACCTACGCCAGTCTCCGCTTGAGCAGCGACGGCGGACCCAAATGCCACTCGGTGAGCTTGCGGATGGTCTGCGAGCCGGAATGCAGCCGCGCGGACTTACGGTGATCGCGCTCGGTGCAGGCGACGGTTACATCGAAGCCCGGCTGGTTCAGCAGCTCTATGCGCTTCGCCAGCAGCCGATGTCACTGTGGCTGCTCGACCTGAGTGAAGCGCTGCTTGCGATAGCGTTCCGACGGGCTGGCGCGATCCTCGGCGACGCCATCAGCGACAGGTTGGCCATCCTGGCTGACTTTCATCACCTTCCGCGGTTCACCGAGCTGTTCGAGCCGTCGAGTGATCAGGGACGACAGCGTCTGTTTGTGCTGCTCGGAACGATTGGTCATCTCGATCACCCACTGCGCTTCCTGCGCGATGTGCTCGGCAAGGTCGCCCGTTCCGACGATCTGCTGCTCCTCGATGCCGAACTGACGACGGCACCTCCCAACGCCCAGGTCGCGACGCGGCGTCCGTCCCCGCTTTCGCAACCGGCGCTCGGCGACTGGCTGTGCGAGACGCTGATGCAGACGGCACCGCGGCCCCAGAAGATCACCTTGGAACAACACGACGAGTGCGAAACGATGCCAGCCGACACCATCACCCAGAACATCGTTGCCACCGTCGAAACCCGCGGCCTGCCAACTCGACAGTTTTCGCTCCTGCGTCGGCGTCGATTTCGGCTCGAGGGACTTGTGACGCTGCTTGCGCAGAGCGGTTTTTTGCCGTTACAGACAGCGAACTGGAACGACTTCGAGCAAGACACCGCTCTCGTGCTCTGCCGAAAAACCCAGCAGTCCGCGCCACCATAGCCACATGCGCACGCCGCTGCGTCAGAAGGCACGAGGTGCCATGAGCAGCCTAAGAAAACTCGCGCAGCACTCTTTCGTCGCGGGTCGACGCAACAACCTGTAGGCAGCGCTCACATCGATAAAGTGCCCGCAGTGGCTTGGGCGTCGCCCCCATCATGAGAAGAAACCATCCCCATGCCGAGTACTTCGGTTCGGGAACAACAAGCGGGTGCGATATGTCATGGCCGCAGCGGCACTTTTTTTCGTTCATCGACGATCTCGAGCGGCGGTGATTGTTGCATGACCTGAGCCCACCACCAAGTGGCCAAGAATCGTTGCAAACCCCCCTCCGAAATTCGTACCCTTCTGCGCAGCGTGGAAATCCTTGGCTACCTGCTGCTGTGCCTGATCTGGTCTACGACCTGGCAAGCGATCCGCATTTGCCTGACCGGATACCCACCGCTGTTTGGCGCAAGCCTCCGCTTTTTGATCGCGGTTGTCCTTCTGGTCGGCATTGTCCGGGCCCGCAAGCTGCCACTGTCGCTTCCCGGGGGTACGAGGCAACATCTGGCGTTGCTTGGGGCCGGGGTTGTGAATGGCCTGGGCTATGCGCTGATCTACCTGGCCGAGCTCAAGCTGTCGGGCGGAACCACCGCAATCATCTGCGCCACAAGTCCCCTGTTCACGCTGCTGGTCGCACGGCTGTTCGGGCTCGAGAAGCTCGTTCTCCGTCGGGTGGCTGGCATGTCGATTGGTCTGCTCGGCATCGCGTCGCTGTTTTGGGACGGTCAGCTTGTCGGGTCGGGGCAGCTTCAAGCAATGATGCTGGCGCTGATTGCCGCGGCCGTGATGTGGCCGATCTATGGCGCGCTGCTGAAGCGGTACGCAAACGATCTGTCGCCGCTCATCTCGACGCTGTACTTCCTGCTGTATACCGCGCTGAGCTTGCTCATCCTGGCCCCGCTGCGAGGAGAGTCTCTGCCGAACTTTGGGGTCGCCCCACTTCAAGCCCACCTGGCGCTTGCCTTTCTGGCGATCGTCGGCAGCGTGATTGCCTGGAGCGTGTATCTGGCGCTGCTCCGACGGCTCGATCTGTCGGTGCTGTCGACGCTTGGTCTGGTTCAGCCGGTGTTTGCGCTCGGCCTGGATTTGCTTCTGAAGGAAGCGCAGCTTGGACTTCGCGGTTATTTGGGGGCGGCGCTGGTACTTGTGGCGATGGGTCTGTCGACTTGGCCGCTGCGGCGCTAGCTGCACCGCCGAGGACGTCCAGACCGAAGATGGCCGCACGCAAGAAGGAACTGGCGCGGTATACTGCTTCCAATGGCCGAGTCGAAGCCGCCAGGTACAGGGCTGCCGGGAAAGACCGGAGCGAAAGACCCGCGGCGGCTGGTTGAAGATCACATCCCGTTTGTGCGCTCGATCGCCAGGAAGCTGCGCGAACAAGTGCCGATGATCGAGTTCGACGACCTCGTCGGTTTTGGGATGCAGGGGCTGCTCGAAGCGGCCCAGCGCTACGACGATCGCCACGGTGTCGCGTTCACGACGTTTGCCTACTACCGGGTGCGCGGCGCAATGTTCGATGGCTTGCGGTCGATGGGCTGGCTGCCTCGCAGCGAATACGCGCGAGTGCGGTTCGAAGAGCGCGCCAACAGCTTCATTCAGTCACAAGCAGAGCGAGCCCCCGAGGCAAGTGGCGGCAACCCAGTCGAGGAGCGCGTGCGAGATCTGGCCAATGCACTCGGTGGCATTGCGGCGGTGTTCGTGACACTTCTCGATCAAAAAGACGAGGCGCAGCTTCCCGACGACCGCTTGCCAGCCCCCGAGATG
Organism: uncultured Myxococcales bacterium; assembly: GCA_964437195.1. Taxonomy (GTDB): domain Bacteria; phylum Myxococcota_A; class Polyangia; order Palsa-1104; family JAEUJZ01; genus JAEUKA01. The sequence goes on from CAYTGC010000016.1 coordinate 32,527, forward strand.
ATCGAGCGGCAGCAGATGTCTGCTCGGGTGCGACGCGTGATGGCTCGTCTCCCCGACAAAGAGCGCTTTCTCATCGAGCAGTACTACTACCACGACCAGACGCTGGAACAGGTCGGTGCCAGCATGGGCCTGTCGAAGTCGTGGACATCCCGACTGCATGCCCGCGCGCTGGCGCTGCTCCGCGAAGAGCTAGACGCCGAAAGCAGCGGCAAATACGACTAACCTTTTCGATCGCCGTTTCGATCGCCTTTTCGATCGCCCTTCGATCGCCTTCCCAGCCAAAACGCACTGAGTAGATGACGGCTCATCCGCGGCCGTGATCAGACCCGCAAATTAGTCTTCAAACCAAGGGAAGCGCAGCGCAATTTTCGCACGCCCGCCGCGACTGCGAAAACGGCGCTTTACCCAGGTTCTTTGCCGCTGAGAAGCTAGAGAAGCAGGCTCATCGCTTGTGTCTTGCTCCGGCTCGCGCTAATAAGCCGACCCGCGTGCAAGACGACCGTGAGGCAAAGAACGATCGAACCACTTCGCGGCCCGAGCATGAGGATACGAGCATGAACGACGAGACGCTTCACCCAGCAGCCCAGCCGATTTCGGGAACGTCCGCGCCGATGGCCTCGGCGTCTGGTGTGCCACAAAGCGGCGGGCAGCAAGCGGGCTCGGGGAAAGTGCCTGCAAATCGCCGCGAGTCGGTGATCGACGATGGCAGTGGTGTGTCGGTGGCCGAGCTGGAATCGGTCCGGCTGCTGCTCGCAGGCAGCTCGGTGCTGGATTGGCATCAGCTGGCTTTTTCGGATCTGCATCAGGTTCACCGGTTCCTCCGCGTCAACGAGTTCGAGCCCGACAGCCCCGAGGACATGGAGCGGCTGGAAAACGTCCGCGCTGAAGCCGTCGAGTATCTGACTCGGCACTTTGGCTATCGGATTCCCGAGGAAGTCGCCGAGGGAGTTCCGGCCCACGAGCTGTTGCTTCTGGCCTCTCGCCGAGCGCGCTTTCAGACCTACGCCTGCGTGGTGCTCAAGGTGATGCATGTTCTTCAGCACCTCGACGGACGTGAGATCCTGTTCAAGCTGCCGGTTTCCGACGATCAGGTCTTTGGTCTCATCGAAACCAAAGTGGTGCAGATCGTCGACCAAATGCGCTCGGCGGGCTTGCCGATCGTCGAGTTTGCCTGGAGCCGCAAAGAGCGCGACAGCTTGATCACCAAGCTTCTCGCCAAGCGGGACACCCTCGCCGCCCACGTCTACGACAAGATTCGCTTCCGGCTGATTACCCGTCGCTGGGAAGACTTGCCCGCGGTCCTGCGCGAGCTGTGCAATCGCTTGATTCCGTTCAACTACATCATCCCGGGCCAGTCGGTGAACACGCTGTTGCCATTTGAGAAGATCTTCGATGTGCAACCAGCGACGAGACGAGTTCGCCCGGAGCTTCAATCGGACGCCGAGATCAACATTCCCGAAATCCAGCCCAACTTCTTCTCGTCGGCATCTTATCGGGTGATAAATTTCGTCGCCGATCTGCCACTGCGCGTCGGGCCCATCATGAAGCATGTCGGTCTCGACGGTTCGCAGTTCGATCCGTCGGCTGTGGTCTACGTACTGACGGAGTTTCAGGTCATGGACGCGCAGACCGCGATCACCAACGAGCAAGGCGAGTCGAGCCACGAGGCTTACAAAGAACGCCAGCACATCCAGGTCAAAGCCCGACTGACACGCGGCGTTCGATCCCGTCCGAACAAAGACGTCCCCAAGTAAGTCTCGCCATGTCTGTCCGTCGCATCCTGCATGTGGACATGGATGCGTTCTTTGCATCCGTCGAGCAGCGCGACAACCCAGCGCTTCGCGGTCTTCCAGTCGCTGTCGGAGGAATCCATCGCGGAGTGGTTGCCGCGGCCAGCTACGAAGCGCGTCGCTTCGGCGTTCGGTCGGCCATTCCGATGTCGACGGCGCTGCGACTGTGTCCAAAGCTGCAAGTCGTGCCGCCGGATTTTTCCCGTTACAAGACAGCGTCGGAACAGGTCTTTGCGATCTTCCGTGAGGTCACTCCGCTCGTCGAGGGGCTATCGCTCGATGAAGCCTATCTCGATGTGACGGAAAATTCCTGGAACGAGCCACTCGGCGTCGAGGTCGCACGGCGAATCAAGCGGGCCATCTTGCAGCAGACGGGACTCACGGCTTCTGCCGGGGTTGCCCCGAACAAGTTCCTCGCCAAGATTGCCTCCGGATGGCGCAAGCCCGATGGACTCACCGTCATTGCTCCCGAACGCGTCGAGCGTTTTCTGGCAGGACTGCCGATCGATGCGCTGTGGGGCGTGGGTCCGGTCACAGCCAAGAAGTTGCGCGACGCTGGGATGACGAGACTTGTCGATGTTCGCACCCGTAGCGAGGCTGAGCTAAGCCAAGTCGTCGGCACCTTTGCCCGCACGCTGCATCGGCTGGCGCACGGCGAAGATGACCGACCCGTCGAGCCGCATCGCGAGCGAAAGTCCGTCGGCAGTGAAACAACCTTTGCGCAGGATTTGCTGGCCCGCGATCGGATTGCAGATGAGGTGAAGACGCTGGCCAAGGAGTGCACCGACTGGCTGGCTCGTCACAAGCTGTTTGCCAAGACGGTGACACTCAAGGTGCGGTACGACAACTTCCAGACGATCACCCGCAGCGAGACCGCGAGCCGACCCGCAAGTGACGAGGAGTCACTGCTCCGTCGAGCGGTTGCGCTCCTCGACAAGACCGAGGCGGGTCAGAGGCCGATTCGGCTGCTTGGCGTGTCACTGCACGGTCTGAGCGACAGCGAAAAGGTCGTGGATCTGGACACCGAATCGGTCGGCAGCGACGATCACCCGGCACAGCCAGTTCAGCTTCCGCTGCCGTTTGTCTCGCTCGCGCCACAGCCGCCCGGAAGATTGAGCCACGAGCCGCCCAATCTTGCGAAGCGCAGGGTCCCATCGGGTGCTTGACTTCCGACCCATGGGCGCAGTACTTCCGAGGCAGCCATGCACGCCACCTCTGATACCCGAACCAAGCGGCTGCTCGATCTGGTTGTGCTGCTCCTCGACGCCCGGAGGCCGATCGCGTTTGCCGAGCTGCGCGAGCAGTTCGCCGAGTATCGCAGCGCCAAGCCCGAGGCAGGAGCCCGCGCCTTCGAGCGAGACAAAGCGACCCTGCTCGAAATGGGCGTTCCAGTTCGCTATGTGACGCTCGAGGACGTTGAGGACGCACCGAGTGAAGGCGGCTACATCATCGATCGCCAGAAGTATCGGCTCCCCGAGGTCGTGCTGTCTCCCGATGAGGTTGCTGTCCTCGTCGCGACAGCCGCGGCGGTTCGACACCAAAGCGACTTTCCATATCGTCACGCTGCTGAGCTGGCCGTCCGCAAGCTGATGTTCGATCTATCGGGACTGCCCGCTCGCAGACGTGCTCGCAAGCAAGGTCTGTCTGACGGAAAACCGGCAGCGCCCGCGCAGCTCGATGTGATGGTCCACTTGCCGACGACGTACAAGTCTGGCTCGCTGGCGTCGCATCTTGAACAAATCGAGGCGGCCATCCACAACCGCAAGCGCCTGACGTTCGAGTACGACTCACACCGCGGCAGTGGTTGGCTGGCCGAAGGCGAAGCGAACGTGGCCGAGAGCAGCATCGTGGGTCCGAGCAGCCGCGAGGTCGATCCCTACGGCATGGTCTATCGGCAAGGCGCGTGGCTTCTCGTTGGGTATTGTCACAAAGCGCAAGGCCTGCGGCGGTTTCGCATCGACCGAATCCTCCAGCTCACGGTGGCGCCACGACCCAAGACGCCGGACTTCGAAATCCCGCCGGACTTTTCGCTGCAAGAACAGGGGGCGATCTCGCCGTGGCGGTTCGAGCGCGAAACGAAGATCCGCACCAAGCTGTTCGTCAGCAGCGATACGTCTTGGGTTGCCGACGAAGACTTTGGCCCGGCCAGTCGCACTCCCGGTGAAGACCATGGACAAGCCGGCGTCGTCGTTGAGTTCGACTGCGCCAACCCCGACTACCTGGTGAGCCGCATTCTCTCTGCGTCGGGCAGCTTGCGCGTGCTTGCCCCGATTTCGCTTCGGCACCGTGTCGCCGAGACGGCTCGTGCAATCTCGCGTCGCAACGTGAGCACTGGCCAAACCGAAGCCAGCGTCCCTCGTGCCGTCGCCCGGAGCTAATCGCCATGGATACTGCTGCCCGTTTGAAACGTCTCTTGTATCTGGTCCCGGCGGTGCTCGCGCGACAGGGTGTGCCCGTTGCAGAGCTAGCCAAGGAGCTGGATGTCGATGTCGCAACGCTGCGCGATGACATCGACCTCTTGTCACAGGTGGGTCCGCCGTCGGGCGCGCCCGACGAGTTCTTGCTGCTGACAATCGACGAAGACGACGACTGTGTGTATGCCGAGCTACCACAGGGTCTGACACGACCGCTCCGTCTGACGGCAGCCGAGGCGTTTTCGCTGACACTCGGGCTTCGCGCACTCGCAGGCTCGGGTGTTCGACCGTATGAAGACGCAGTCGCTCGCCTGCTCGCCAAAATTCGAGCCGCCCTTGGCGAGGCGTCGCCCGAGCTGCTCGCGCTGGAGCGTGAATCCGTCGTCGAGACAGAGGACCATCACAAGCTGTCGCTGCTTTCGGATCTGCATCGTTCGATTACCGCCCGAAGGCCGCTCACGGCGAAGTACCACTCAGCATCGCGCGGACAGACGGAGCAGCGTCGGATTGATCCGTACGCGCTGCTTAACCACCGCGGGTCTTGGTACCTCGTCGGACGCTGCCATCGGCACGACGAACCACGCCTGTTCAAAGTCGAGCGGCTGTCCAATGTGGTGATTCACAGCGACGTGCCGTCGTTTGTGGTTCCGTCGGACTTTGATCTCGAAAAGTTTCGTCGTGACCACTTGTTCCAGCCCGAGGCGGCTCACCCCAGGATCGAGCTGCGCTTCGACAAAACGCTCGCCTATGAAGTACGGACGAGATTTGACCCGGCCCGCGTGCAGACGGTCCGCGACGGCAGCTTGCAGGTCACGATCGAAAATCCTCTCTCGGACTGGCTGGTCAGCTGGATCTTGGGATTCGGGGCTGGCGTCGAGGTCCAAGAGCCCGCCGAGCTTCGCCAGAAAGTCGCCGACCGAGCCCAGGCCATCGCCGCCCTCCACGCCTAGATTTCCCTCACAAATGCACACCTTCGCCCAAGCCGACTTTCGGAATATTTGCTGGGCACGCAGCGTTGCCGAAGAGAAAGCTCAAGTGATATAACTCGCGGGTAATACGATGAAGTCAAAATACATCGCCTTCGTTCTCCTCTTCCTGCTCAGCCTCGGACTCGACCAAGGGACCAAGATCTGGGCGCGCCAGACCCTCAAGCCTGCGAACTACCCCAACGCGATCTCGGCCCCCAAGACGGTGATCAAAGGATATTGGGACTTTCGCTACTCGGAAAACCCCGGCTCTGCCTTTGGCATGTTTCGCAACCAGGCGGGCGCACGCTACTTCCTGTTTGGAATTGGGGTCGTGTGTCTCGGTGTGATTGGCCTGTGGTTGTATCGGCTGCCGAACAACGCGAAGTGGCTCGGCGTCAAGCTGGGCCTCTTGGCGGGAGGCGCGATCGGCAACATGGTCGATCGGGCGATGTACAGTCGGGTCACCGACTTCATCTTGTGGAAGATCACGACGTCCACCCAGACGCTGGAGTGGCCGACGTTTAACATCGCCGACGCAGCGCTGGTCATCGGCGTCGGCATGATCCTGATTGACCGCCCGCGTGATCCACTGCCGCCCGAAGAGTCGCAGCCCGAAGGCGGATCGACCGCTAGCCCTGTCACCCCCGCCGAAAAGCCCGCCTCGGCCTAAGGCGCTGTGAAACCGATCCTCTGGAAGTTTGTCCTGCCGCTGCTTGGGGACGTCACGTTCCCGGCCTACTTCACGTTTCTGACGCTGGGCCTGTTGTTTGCGGCGATCTTGACCATCCGTGAGTCCCGCAAGCTCGACCTCGACCCCGACGACATCATCGACATCAACCTGTACATGACCATCTTCGGGGTCATTGGCTCGCGCATTTTGCACGTCTTTGTCGACGGTCACCTGCAAGACTACGTAAACCTATGCCTCGACCCATTGAAGGTTCCGGCCATTGATGCGCTGGTCAAGCACTGCAACACCGCGCGGGAGTGTGGCTATGACTACCTGTGCGACACGTCGAAGCACCAGTGCTATCCGCCCCGCGACTGCTTTGCCTGGGCCAAGCTGTGGCGCGGCGGGCTCGTGTATTACGGCGGCCTGATTTTGGCGACGGCGTATGCGGCGTACTACACCCATCGCGCCAAGATCCGCTTCCTGCGCGTTGCGGACCTGGCGGCACCGGCAATTTTGCTGGGACTGTTTTTTGGGCGACTCGGCTGCTACCTCAACGGCTGCTGCTACGG
>CAYTGC010000017.1:0-38631 GCA_964437195.1 uncultured Myxococcales bacterium
CCAGGTGTAGCCGCGGGTCACAATCGCCTTGATGTTGTTGCAGTAGGTGTAGCTATTCTTGTCGGCCAAACGGCTGGCGGTGTTCGCGGCAAGGTAGGCAAAGGTGGCCATCTGGACTTCACTCGTCCGATCCCAGTCTCCACTGTCCCATGTCGTATCACTGCCAAATGTTCCAGCCGTGTCATTGCACGTATCCATGCACGGAGAGCTTCCGTCCAGGCACGTTGCGTAGTCGTACTCTGCAGCTTTGCACAGGACTTGGGTGCCATTCGGGCAGGTGGCGGTGCGAGACTGATTGAGTCCGTCCGTGAAGTCATCACACCTACCAGTGCTGTCGACAGACACGTACGATTGCTCGACGCGAGACAGGGATTTCTGTTCGTCCGTTTCAGATCCGCAGCCACAGAGTCCGATGAGGAGAGCCAGGGGCATCATGAGGTTCGGTTTCATGGAATTCCTTTCACAGCATGCGTTGGGCATGCCAACAGATCATGATGTCACGGTGGCGCCAAGTCACAACCCGTCGAGCGAGGATCGGGTTTGGACGAGATGTTTCGCAAATGGAGTCTGTCGTCAACCCGGGCAGAAAGCAGCGCCCAAGTCAGGTTGCGCTTCGTCGATTCACATCGTTGACAAAAAACCCCAACCACAGGCACTGTGTAACCATGCTGTCTTCGCGAGCTGCCGAACTCCTTTCCAGCCTCACGGCAGCTGAGAAGCACGAGCTATTGCGTGAACTGCAGAGTCAGCGCGTGGGGCTCGATGCGCAGGACGATCCAGATGCGGCGTCTCGATCTACCGCCCCTGGAGGACTCGACCTCCTTTGGTTGCTTGATCAGCTGCCATCCATGGTGGCGTACTGGGACGTGGAGCAGCGGTGTCGATATGCAAACGGAGCATACCTACACTGGTTTGGCGCCTCGCGCACCCGGATGGCGAACATTACGCTGTCAGAACTACTCGGTCCTCTGTACGAGTTGAATCGGCCCTTCATCGATGGCGCGCTTCGAGGAACGCCGCAGCGCTTCGAGCGAACCATCCGAGATCCATTTGGAGGCCCCAGCCGACACTCGCTGGCTCACTACATCCCAGACGTTCAGGATGGTGTTGTGAAGGGATTCGTGGCGCTTGTTCACGATGTCACCGAAATCCACGAGCTTGGCGAAGATCTGCAGGAGAGCGCCGCTGAGATAACCTCCTTGTTCGAGCTCCTCCCTGTCGGCGTCTCAACGCTTGATGCGGAGGGAAACGTACTCACGATGAACAAGGCGCTGGAGTCCATCCTCGGACTGACGATGTCCGAGATCAAGCGCGGCGACTCCCGTGTCCGCTCCTATGTCCATACCGACGGACGCGCGCTCACCCCCAACGAGTTTCCGAGCCATCAGGCAATCAAAGAGCAGCGACCGGCAGGCCCAACCGAGATCGGCTTTCAGAACGATGACGGCGCCATGGTCTGGGTGAGCGTGTCGGCGGTTCCCATTGTGTCGAAGCGATCGGCGTGCATCGTGGTGACCCGCGACATCACGCGTGAGCGCAGCTTGCAGAGCTCTCTGGCCCAAAGCAACGAGCGCTTCGCTGCGATCCTCGATGGGATGCCAGTTCCGCTCGCGATCAACGATGAAGCTGGCAACATCACCTACCTGAATCCAGCCTTCACGGAGCGCTTCGGCTATACCACCGATGACATTCCGAATCTTGAAGCGTGGTGGCCACGCGGCTATCCAAATGTTGCGTATCGAAAGCGGGTCGCCACCGATTGGGCAGCGCGGCTTGATCGGGCCAAGCGGGAGGGTGTTCCGTTTGAACCCGTCGAACTCGAGGTTGCAACCAAGAGCGGCGCGACACGTATCGTCATTGGCAGCGCAACAGCGATAGTCGGAAGCTACAAGGGGGAACACCTCGTTGTCCTGTTCGATGTCACGGAAAAGACTCGAGCCGAAGGCTTCTTGCGGAGCGTACTAAACTCGGCAATGGACGGAATCATCACCATTGATGAGGAGCAACGCATCGTCGGGTTCAACACAGGTGCAGAGCGAATGTTCAAGTGCGCGGCCACCACGGCGATTGGCGGGCCACTGGATCGCTTCATCCCTGAGAATGCGCGAAAGAAGCATGCATCAGAGGTGCATGCATTCGGTGAACAGGGACTCTCGGCACGAACCATGGCAGCATCGTCTCCAAGGTCGCCAATGGAGCGGTCGCGCGTGGTGTATGGCTGCCGGACAGATGGCGAGCAGTTCCCACTCGCGGCGTCGATCTCGCACGTGCGGATTGGTGAACAGCTCTACTTCACGGCGGTCTGCCGCGATACCACCGATCAGCTGCGCGCAGAGAAGGCAAGAGAGCAACTTGAAGCGCAGCTGCGACATTTACAAAAAACGGAGACCATTGGCAGCTTCGCGGGCGGCATCGCGCACGACTTCAACAACATCCTAAGTTCCATCATGGGATTGACCTCGATGGCACTGGTCTCGACTTCCTCCGATCCAGAGCTCAAAGAGAGTCTGACCGCGATTTTGGAGGCGACGAAGCGCGGGGCGCAACTGTCTCGTCAGCTGCTTTCGCTAAGCCGTCCCTCTGCAGTAGAATTTCGTCCTGTGCTTCTCGAAAGTGTTGTGCGGGAAGTGTCCAAACTGATGCGCTCTGCGCTGCCCCACAACGTACAGATCGAGGTGAACACAGGCAAAGGACTCCAGCCCGTGCTCGCGGATTCCGGACAAGTGCATCAGGTGCTGCTCAACTTGTGTAGCAACAGCGCGCACGCCATGCGCCAGAACGGAGGAAAACTTGGGATATCCCTGGAGATGTGGCGTGGAGTGTTGGCGCCCGGTCTAGCGGAGCGCGACTACGTCCGTATGTCGGTGAGCGACACGGGTCACGGGATTCCCAGAGAGGTACTTCCGAAGATCTTCGATCCGTTCTTCACGACCAAGAAGCTTGGCGAAGGAACCGGTCTCGGTCTCGCGGTCGTCCGCACCATCGTCGAGGCTCACGCAGGCGCGATCACCGCAGAGAGCGAGGTCGGTGGACCGACGACCTTCCAGGTTTTTTGGCCGACCGTCGACGTTGCAACCGTGCCTGCTGTCGCAATACCCAAGCAGAGATCCGCACATGTCCTGTTCCTTGATGATGACGCGATGGCTTGCCGCGTTGGCGAACGGATACTCCGTGGCAATGGATATGTTGTGACGGCGTTCACGGATCCGGAAGAAGCATGGACTGCCATTTCAGCCTCTCCGACAACCTTTGAGGTCGTCGTAACGGATCTCTCGATGCCCAAGCTAACCGGGCTGGAGCTTGCCGAGCGGATGCTGGCAAGGGGCATCGTCCTACCGATCGTCCTGTGCACCGGGAACCCTGGCACGCTCAGCGCACCGACCTTGCTTTCGGCCGGTATCCAGGAGCTTGTACTCAAGCCCACTGCGGCGCGCGAATTGCTCGACGCGGTAGCTCGTGCCCTCGCGAAACGACGCTTCGTGAACGCTTCGACGCAGGCCGCACACTCTGCCTAAAGAACGGCCTTGGCTGCGATCACCTGGGTGACCAGAGAGATCCACGCTAGTCGAACTCGCCAGGTCCTGCGGCGATCCAGACACCAACGAGGCGGTAGCTCTCGCCCTTGCCCTGAAATCGATAGATGCGTCCGGCGGCTACGTCTTCGTCCCCTTCTCCATCCGAGTAGAAGTACAGCCGCGCACCGTTTTGGACCGGACTCTTGCTGAGCATCTGCTTGATCACAACGTCGGGCAGATAGTCGCGAAGGGAGGCCTGAAACTGGCTGCGACGAATACGGGTGCTGCGGAACTCGGAACCAAAAGGTGTCTCGCGCACGGGCGTCGGGTTTATCCCATCGCGAAAAGGATCGGCGACAAATGCGGCAATGCGAGCGGGGTCCTCGCTTTTGAGGGCCGACCGAAACTTGGCGAAGAAAGCCTGCGATGCTGGAGGCAGAGCCGCCCAGGCCGCCTTCGCTTCGGCTTCTGCTCTGGCGCGAGCGGCGTCGTTGAGTCGCTTTTCAGTTTGACGGATCAGTGCGACGTTTTTGCGTTCAAGCTCTGTCAGCAGAGGCCCAGCATCATCGAGCTTGGGCGTGTACCAGTCTTGTTTGGAAAACAGGTTGTCGAGCCGAGGTGTCTTGAACCGATGGCCATGGCGCGCAAACACTTCGTTGCGCATGTTCGAAAGAGTCTCTGCATCCTTCCCGGCCAAATCAGCGTCGCTGAGCAGCCGAGTGGAGGCTTCGGGATAGCGGCCCGGGGGTGGTTCTGCTGCTGCGCTGGTGGCAACCGCTAGAAACAGCAAACCGAGGCCCCAAGAAGTCATCGTGTCCTCCACCCAAGTGTCCAGACCTACTTATCGTATCCAGTCGGGGTACTTGCTGTCAATGGCGGCGCTCTCCAGACGACAGCCTCACGGCCTTCCTCGGACGCTGCGCAGAAGGAGGCCCGCCCCGGGCCCCTTTTCACAAGAACAAGAATCCTTCTTGCTTCGATTCATGGCAAAGGGAAACTAGGGTTCATGCAGCTCTCCTATTCTCATGGCGCCAGCGCGACACCTCTGCTTGGCGAGACCATCGGTCAGAACCTGTATCGGACAGTCCAGCGGGTTGGCGACAGCGAGGCGCTTGTCGTCTGCTCCCAAGGCTTTCGGGCCACCTATCGGGAGTTCTGGGAACTCACCACAAAGGCAGCGCGCGGCCTGATCGCGCAAGGACTGCGCAGCGGTGACCGTGTCGGAATCTGGGCCCCGAATCGCTATGAGTGGGTGGTGATTCAGTATGCAACCGCGCGCATCGGCGCGATCCTCGTCAACATCAACCCGGCGTACAAGACCACAGAGCTTGAGTACGCCCTCCGGCAGTCTGGTGTCAGCGTGCTCCTTCTGGCTCGTTCGTTCCGCCAAAGCGACTACGTGCGGGCGCTGGCTGCGGTGCGCGGGCGGTGCCCGGATCTGCGGCTGTCGATCGTTCTCGACGATGACTGGCCGACGCTGCTCGCCTCTGGGGACAGCGTGAGCCTAGATACGCTGGCAGAACGAGAGTCGGCGCTGCAGTTCGATGATCCCATCAATATCCAGTACACATCTGGGACCACCGGCTTTCCCAAAGGGGCGACGCTCACGCATCACAACATCCTCAACAACGGCTATTTTGTTGGCGAGACACTGCGCTACAGCGAGCAAGATCGGGTGTGCATTCCGGTTCCTTTTTACCACTGCTTCGGAATGGTTCTCGGCAACCTCGCCTGCACCACACACGGCTCGTGCATGGTGATTCCCAGCGAGGCGTTCGATGCCGGTTGTGTGCTGCAGACCGTCGAGAACGAGCGTTGTACATCGCTATACGGCGTGCCCACGATGTTTATCGCAGAGCTTGAACACCCTCGCCTTTCCGAGTTCAATCTGACCTCACTCCGCACCGGAATCATGGCGGGATCTCCCTGCCCGATCGAAGTCATGAAACAGGTGCAGACACGGATGCACGCCAAAGAGATCTCTATCTGCTACGGCATGACAGAGACTTCGCCCGTATCGACCCAGAGCGCTGTGGATGATCCACTGGAGCGCCGTGTTACAACCGTCGGGCGCGTCCATCCACACGTAGAGATCAAAATCATCGATCCGCAGAGCGGTGCCGTACTGCCCCGTGGCGAAAAAGGCGAGCTGTGCACGCGCGGCTACGTCGTCATGCGCGGCTATTGGAACAACCCGGCGGCGACTGAGAGCGCAATCGATGCAAGCGGATTTATGCACACCGGTGACTTGGCCACCATGGACGACGACGGATACGTCAACATTGTCGGACGCTTGAAGGACATGATTATCCGTGGTGGAGAGAATATCTACCCGCGCGAGATTGAGGAGTTCCTGCATTCCCACCCAGCAGTGAGCCAGGCCCAGGTCGTCGGAATTCCGAGCCAGCGCTACGGTGAGGAGGTGATGGCGTGGATTCTGCCGCGTCCCGGGAGCGAACTGTCCCCAGAAGAGCTCTTGGCGTTTTGCACCGGAAAGATCGCGACGTACAAGATTCCTCGCTACTTTCGGATTGTGCAGGAATTCCCGACCACTGTGACCGGCAAGGTGCAGAAGTTCCGGCTGCGCGAGATGGCCATTGCCGAGCTAGGACTGGAGAGCACGGCGTCCATCAAGACCGCCTGACGGAATCCCACGCGCATCACGGGCCATGGCGGGAACGGATCGAGCGCGCACAAAACCACCGCTCGAACATTCCGCTGTGGGAACCCTTGCTGATACGATATCGTTCTCAGAGGAGATGCCCATGCTGTCCTTCCTTGGATCACAACACCGTACCCTCCTATGTGCTGCTTCGCTGCTGTTCGGTTTGGTCGGGACTGCCCACGCCACCGAGCTTTCCTACAAGTGGAAGGCTGGTGAGCAGCACCGCTTCCGTTACGAGGAAAAGACCCAGCTGGAAATGGCTGGAATGATGGGAGCGATGATGATGCCAGGGGGCGATGCAGCCCTGCGGATGACCGTGCGCAGTTCCTTTGGTGAAAAGATTCTCAAGGCCCGCCCCGACGGCAGCGCCGACGTCTTGTTGTCGGTTGACTCGCTGACGGTGGAACAGGGTGGTGGGACTCCGGTCAACTGTCTGAACCTCGTTCCCGCGGCGTCACGCAAGGTCCGCGCCGTGGTCGATCGCAAGGGTCATGTTCGCTTCGAGCGGATGATCACCGTGTACCAGCATGAAGGTCGGTACTATGTCGGCGGGCATGTCGTTTCAGGACCGGGCGGAATGTCAGCAAAGGCATCGGCCACCGGACCGCAGGGGGAAAAAATTGAAGTCTTCGGTTCGATTGATCCAAAGACCGGAAAAATCGAAGCCGGAGCTCGAGTGACCAAAGGGCAACCAGCGGCCCAGGCCACCGTCGTCACGAAGGAAGACCCCGCCATCGACGTGATTCCCAAGCGCTTGTTCGAGCTGATGGTATTGCCGGACGGAGATCTCGTACCTGGTACCGGAGTCGAGATCGCCAATCCGCTGGGTTCGCTCCGCGTGCTTGCAGAGCCGATGACAGGCACCGTTGCGACTGTCCGTGTCAGCACGGCAGCCGGGGCGAAGGTCGTTGCCCCCAGCCAGCCGACCGAGCAGCCAACCGTCGCGCCACCAGAAGGCGGAATTGGAATGGCGGGAATTCCCACAACAATGGGGGTTCCGATGGGAGGGGCCATGCCAGAGCCCGGCGCGCAGCTGGGCGCCCCTGGTGAAGCCGGGGTCTCGACCGCCATGCAGCTTGACGCAGATGTGCGGCTTCGCTTTGACACTGCGCTGGGGCGACTTCTCGATGTAAGTGGAAACATCAACACCAGCACGGCGATGGGAAACGCAGCAGGAATGGGAGGCGGAATGAAGATTCGCAGCACGCTGTCCCTCACCCGCTTCTAGCTCGCCCACAACGCAAAACCCCGCCCCCGAGGTCCCCCCCGTTCCGCTTCATTCCTTGACACAGAACAGTGAACCAACACGGCTCGCTGACCGTGAATCCTGACCGTTCGTCATTCATAGGATGGTCAGGGCCCGGGAAGCCCAGCCATGCCTTCTTTGCCTGAACCATCGGGATGAACTTGCTGTACCGTTGATTCATGATCCGGGGAGACAACGTGATGAGAAAAATGGGACCGCTCATGCTTCGAGGGATCAATCGGCTTGGGTCGCTGTTACCTCTGGACAATCTCGCAAGGATCAAACCGGAGCGAATGCTCGTGAAAGCGGCGCGTTTGGCCGGAGTTGAAGGCCCCCCTGATCCGAGGTTGCGAGAAGCGCTAGAGGTGTTGGCCTCCGCGAGCGATTCACAACCTCGGCTGACGCCTTTCGGCAGACTGTTTTTGTCTACAGCCGTACAGAAGCGTCTGATCAACCGATTTGAAGTGGATCGCGCACTCTCAGTGCTGTCCCCAAGGCCAGTCACGGCGCCGATTTTCATCGTCTCCCTGCCTCGCACTGGCACGACGTTCTTGCATCGATTGCTCGACCAGGATCCGCGTCTTCGCACGCTCCGTACCTGGGAGATGGATCATCCAGTGCCGCCACCTGACCCGGCCACCCGAGAAACAGATCCTCGCATCCGCCAAGCAAAGCTCGATGCAGCGATACTCAACTGGATCGCGCCTGATTTCAGGACCATCCATGAGGTAGGACCCGAGCTTCCAGAAGAGTGCATCAACCTGTTTGCGAACGACCTCGAGAGTGTGTGGTTCCTCGTTGGCGTAGACCTACCGGCATATCGGGAATGGCTCCATGCACGAGACCTCCGTCCGCTGTATTCGCGCCACAAGCTGCAGCTCCAACTCTTGCAATCTCGGTTTCCACCTGAACAGCGGTGGGTTCTCAAAGCACCGATGCACCTGCTCGGGCTTTCGGCCCTGCTATCAACATATCCAGATGCCAAGATCATCATGACGCACCGCGACCCAAGCAAAGTGGTGGCCTCGGAAACCAGCCTCTTTGTCACGATGCGTCGGGCGTTTCATGATCGAGTGGATCCACATGCCGTTGGCCGCGAGTTGCTCGACGATCTCTCAACGTGGGCAACCCGAGCAATGGCGGCTCGTCGCAGCGCCAATCCTTCGCAATTTCTGGATATCTCCTACGGCGCGCTAACAAAAGATCCGCTGGGTACGGTCGACACAATTTACCGCTGGCTTGGAATGCCCAGTCTTCCAGACGTCCGTGAACAGATGCTGCGGTATTACCATGCAAACCGTCAGCACAAACACGGTCCACACAAGTACGCGCTCGAAGACTTTGGCCTTCGTGAGGACGAGGTCCGCGAGCGGTTTCCGCAGAGTCCCAGCGGGACGGACTAGCGTATCCAATCTGCCGCGGAGGAAACCACGAGCGGCGCGGCGGGGCCAAGTGGTTTCAGCGCAAACCGAGGAGTCGCACCGCTCCGTAAATCAGGCCGACCGCAGCTGCGGCAAGTGCCCCCAAGATGACATAGGCGCCCATCGTCATTCCTGCGATCATTTTTTTCATCTGGGCGCGATCATTGACGTTGGGAAACGGGGACTCTGGAACCGGGACTCCCAGGAACTTGCACAGCGGCGCCCACCCTTGGTCTACCGTGAAAATGAGCAGCTTGTCCGGCGGAACGGCGGCCTTCACTTCCTCGATGTGCTGCTGATAGTGTGCAAGCGCAGCAGCGCGGTCTTCCATCGTTCCTTTGTGATTGCGCTGCCAGATCAGCTTGTGAGACATATCGCCCATTTTGCGGGCAAATGGAGTGAACAGCTGGAGCACCTTGAACTGCCATCGGCTCTCGGAAAAGTAGATGGTCTCGATCGTACTCTCGTACCACGCCTCCGGACCGCGCGGGTGCAGGGTTAGGAGCACCTTGGCATCGGGATACGCTTGCATGAGCTCGCGCCAGACACAGCACGCAGGGTTGTCCACCGCAGCGGTGTAGTTGCCAAACACCTCTTCCCACGGATGCGCAGTGCCTGGCGGTGTATTGGCAACATGTCGCCAGAAGTCGAGGTGACTCTTGTTGGCCTTGTTCTCGATCACCTCGAACATGTGGTAGCAAGGAAAACCGAGCTGGTTGAGCGCGTTATACGTCGAGAGAGTTCCGGTCCGCCCGAAGCCCACGCCGATTACTTTTAGTGCCATGCAATTTCACCTCAAACAACGATAGAAGAACCGGCGCTCGAGTTCCATCATTTGGCGGAGTCTTGTCGCTGGCCGCCAACCAGCACGGTGGTCTGTGGATCCGCGCGCGAAAATCGCCGAGGAGTCGTCCTTTCTGCCTGTGTCCACAACTGGCGATCGGGCATACTTTGAAACCATGACCACCGAAAGAGACTCAGCCTCCCAGACCACTTCTGCGGCTCAGGTTTCTGAACCAGTGCGCTATGATCTTCCGCCCGAGCGGCTTCGCCATCGAGAGTCTGGGAGGTCGCGCGCAGACAGGCTGCGACAGGCGGTCGCGAGCGCTTGGGAGTCTGCTGTTTCCGAGCACGCAGACCGGCTGATCGACCCGTTTCCCGCAGTCAATCCTGTTCGTGGTGATGTCCGTCCTGTTGTTGGGAAGCGAGTCCTTCTCGGACCCTTGTCGACAGCAGACTGGATCTCGGAGGCTGGGCGATCATTCCTGGTGGCGGGTGATGAAGTGCGCGGTTTCTACTTCCTGGATGAACGATCGATTGGCGGACAGAGAATGCGCTCCGCCGTCGAGCGCTTTCGTCGTCGAATCTGGAAAGAACTGCCCGAGCAGTACACCCTGTTGGCGAAGATCACAGGCGATCCAGAGCTACGTGTGGTCGGCCCCAAAGCGCGCTTTGGTCTGCGCATCGAGCTGATTGCTGCGCGGGTGGGAGACTGTCTGTTTGTGCAAACCGACGGAGAAGGAAGCGACATGACGCCCTTCTTGGGAGAGACCGAGCTTGGTGACGAGCTGCCCGTCTCTCCCCTGAGAGGCGCTTCGCCAGCGGATGTCTTGACGTGCGCGGTGAATGCGCTCCATGTCGATGATGCGGCGGCATTTCAAAAGCTGTTTGCGGAATCCTATGTCGAGTTCTCCGCGGCTGGTCTGCCGAGGTACCGGTTCTATCGGGGCCCGGAGCTTCCCTCTGCGGCAAGTGAATGGTCAACGATTCGCGCGCTGCTTCAGGGGGAACTTTATGACATCGTCACCAAAGGCTGCGGACAAGTGCTCCAGGTGATGACCGGCAAGGAGCTTGGCGAACAGTATCCACTTCCTGCGGTGGACCATGTCTTTGTCGACGTAGATTACGTTGGAAAGTTTGGGGACGAGTATCGTGCGTTTTCTCATCCCTCGCTTCGAGCGCAGTGGCTGTTGCAAAGGGAAAACGGTGGCCCTTGGCGAATCGTCCCGCCGAATCCAGCGCCCAAGCCAGAAAAGACAGAGCTTGAGAGCCTGCTTGGCGATCTATCCTAAATTCCGCGCACGGCGGCGTAGGCAATCCATCCGAACATGAGCAGAAGGTAGAATGTACCGACGCCAAGCACGATGTACCGCGATCTGCGCAGATCCGGATGAAAAGACGGTGTGCGCAGCAAGCTGCGGATGATCTCGTGTTTCGAGAAGCCGATTCCTTCCGATGCCCCGCGAAACAAAATTCGATAGGCATGCCACACGCCAAAGGGCAGAGGAACGGAGAGCAGCGTAAAAAACAGCACCACAAACAGCGGCAGCGGCAACCCGAACGGACGATTCCCAAACACCGCCACCGAAGTCGGCACGGAGTCGGGATGCAACATGGCAGAAAGCACCGCTCCGTACATCGCAAGGGAAGCAAGAATCGTCGCAAGACGGACTCGCTTGGGATCGTTCCAACCTGCCGCGATCTGCGCCGGATTCAGCGGCGTACCATGACGATTTCGGAAACACGAACGCAGTCCCCACAGACCGATCGCAGACAGCACAGAACCGACAACAAGAGGAGCGTTTCGATCGGCGTCTGGACTTGCATGGCGCGGCCCGAGCGCAGCAACAAGTAGGAAGCATCCGCCCACAAGCGTCACTGCCACACACACGAGCCAATCGACGGGTCGAGTCCGCATCGCCAAAAACCTCGACGCATCTTGCGACGAACGTGCCGGCGGCTCAAGCAAAAGGTGGTCGAATGACGGTCCTAGACCGACGCGATTGACAGCCACAAGTGAAAAAGGTCACGATGAAATCTCGTCACCTGGGGGAAGCAGATGGGCAAGCGTCTGGTTGAGATCGTCGAACAGGTACGCAAGCGCAGCGATGGTCTGCCGGCTGTCGATCTGGCACGACTGAACCTAAAAGTCGGCAAAGCGCTCTCGCGACTGGCTGACAGCATGCCTGATGATCCCGCAGTCATTGCCGCCGCCGAGCAGGCGATGAAAGAGATTCTTGCGTTGGGAGATCACAAATGAGCAGCAATGTGATTCGTTTTGACAGCGAGAGGAACCTGATCACGCTCGGTGGTCGACGGCTGGTGTTCCACTGCCATCACTACAATCTGTTTCTCCAGCAGACCGTTGCAGACGCGCTCGGAGCCGATGCCAAGGCAATACAGGAGTCCGCAGCAGCCGAAGCAACCCGCGAGCTTTTGCAGGGGATTTTTGGCAGCGATCCGGGCACCACGGAAAGTCAGGATCTGGGCAACAGGCTGCGTGTGGCTCAGCAGCTCTTTATGTCGCTCGGGTTTGGGAATCCTGATCTCTCTGCGTTCGGAAAAGATGGCGGACGGATCGTCCTTCGCACGTCGCATTATGCGATGGGAAGACGGGTAAAGTGGGGCACCGCAACAGCGCCAGTGTGTCATTTTGCCGTCGGATACTGGGTCGGAGCACTGGCTGCGGCTGCGGGTCTAAATCCCGAGCGAGTGCGTGGCTGTGAGGTACGCTGCGCGGCCTCGCATTCGTCGCAGCAACCAGACGATTCGTGCGTGCTTGAGATCGAGGTGCTGTGATGGCGATTAACGAGCGACAGATCATCGATGCCGTAGCGGGTCTTGGCTTTGCAGGCAATGACGAAGGACTGATTCCTGCGTTCGGACTTTATCTCACCAAGCACCTTGCGGACTACTACAACCGCATCTCGTTTGCGACGGTACGTCGGCTTGAACGGAATGCCGAGCTGCTAGAAGATGGCCGCTACCTGCTAGTCGAGGCGGGCCACGTCTGCGCGTTTAACACGTTCGGCGGAATCATGAAGTCCGCAGAATGGGAAGCGGTGGTTCGTCCCATGATCGAGACCAAAGAGGACTGGATCCTGGGAATGGTCGCAGTCGTGAACGCGTTCGGTTGGGGACGATGGAAAGTCGAGAGTCTGGCCCCAGCGGAGCGACTGGTTGTCTCGATTGATGACTCCTACGAAGCAACAGGCTGGATTCGCGACTATGGTCAGTCCGAAAGACCGCGCTGCTTCCTTGCATGTGGCGGCGTCGCGGGGCTTATGAATCTGATGTACGTTGGCGACATTACGACGGCGCCAGAGCTCACGGAAGCCAACTACCAGAGACTGTTCCGCAACCAGAATAGCTTTGCCGCCACCGAAACGAAGTGTCGCGCCAAAGGTGATCCGCGATGTGAGTTCGTGGCCGAGCGAGTCTCTCCCACGCAATAACACCTACCGCACACAGCTAGCTCTCTTCCGCAAGCTCCGAAGCGATCAGTCTTGCAACAAAGATCGCGTTCTGGCGCTGATCGTCTCTTGCGACGCTCATGCGAGGCATGATGACCACCCTGCCCGCTTGCGGGGCCACCGTGAGCTGGTGCGTATGCTCGACATCAACCGTGAACAACACCAACGATCCACGGACCGACCCAAGCCCTTGCAGGCGCGACACCGCGGACGAAGGGAACGGACGCTCGGCACGCAGCTCGTACTGATCCCGACGCGCACAGCCGTAACGAACGACGACCCGAACCAGACCAACCTGAAACTCATCGATGCGATCGCCAAAAGTGCTCATGTTTCGCGTTGACCTGCTGCGAAGTTTGATAGGTTGGCTTCGCTGTGGACGTTCACACCTGACTTCCGGAGGTTCCCATGGGTCGCCTGGCTTCTCTCGTGTATGGACTGCTGTGCTACGCCCTCTTCCTCGTCGTCTTTCTGTATGCAATCGGCTTCGTTGGAAATGTCATCGTTCCCAAGTCGATCGATACAGGTCTTCCGACAGATTTGTCCTCAGCGCTTCTCTGCAACGTCTTCTTGCTGAGCTTGTTCGCCGTCCAGCACACCATCATGGCCCGTCCGGCCTTCAAGCAAGTCTTCACCAAGATCGTACCACAGCAGTGCGAGCGCAGTACGTTCGTTCTGATGGCAAGCCTCTGTCTGGCGACCGTGTTCTGGAAGTGGATGCCACTGCCAACGCTGGTCTGGAATGTGGAACAGCCGATCGCAAGAAACCTGCTCTGGGCGCTGTTCGCCATCGGCTGGCTCATCGTGCTGCTGGCCACCTTCATGATCAATCACTTCGAGCTGTTTGGTCTTCAGCAAGTGGTCCTTCATTTTGTGGGTCGCCAGCGCGGACCTGAAGCGTTCACCACGCGCGGCTTCTACAAATACATTCGACATCCGATCATGGCGGGCTTCCTCATCGCTTTTTGGGCGACCCCCCAGATGAGCCAAGGTCACCTGCTGTTCGCGGTCGTGACCACGGGCTACATCTTGTTCGGAATCACGATGGAAGAGCGCGATTTGATTCGAGCCCATCCAGAGACCTACAACAAGTACCGCGCGCAAGTATCGATGTTGGTCCCCTGGAAAAAGTAGACGCAGGCGAAGTTCCATCCGGGAAGTTCGTCGTCTCCCGATTGGTACGGAAACAAGATCACCCCTGCCGAAACATGAACCGCCCTCCCCCCTTGGCGGTCTTGTGAACCGCATCGCCGAATCGTCGGATTTCCTCCATGCGTGCGGGTTCCGGA
This sequence comes from uncultured Myxococcales bacterium, assembly GCA_964437195.1. Taxonomy (GTDB): domain Bacteria; phylum Myxococcota_A; class Polyangia; order Palsa-1104; family JAEUJZ01; genus JAEUKA01. The sequence goes on from CAYTGC010000017.1 coordinate 14,390, forward strand.
GGGCCAGCATTTACACCCTCAATGTCTTCGATCAGCTCTCCCAGCGTATGTGCGGCGCAGAAGGCCATATCGACGCTCGGATGAGCGAGTACAAAGCGGTAACACTCCGGGGCCCGCAGAGGCGCTGGGAAACCCTCGGATGGGACAGGCCGCAGCAGCATTCCCCAGCGAGTCGAGGTGTACGCGATGATCGCGGGCCGCTTTTCAGCGAGTGGCTCGAAGACCTCGCGCTCGACCCCACGATGGGCGGCATTGTAGCGAAGCATCATCACATCGGGCTCAAGCTCTCTTGCAAGGGAGAGGGCCAGCTGGCGATCGTGGCAGGAGAAGCCGATGGCGCGGACGCGTCCCGTTTCCTTGAGCGACCGCATGAACGGCCAGGAGCGTCCCGCGACGTGCCAGTGACCACGCACCCAGCCCTGCAAGTACACGTCGAGGTGGTCGGTGCCAACCGCACGGGCGTTCTCTTCGAAGGTTCTGCGCTGCGCCCAAGCAAACGGGACAAACCCGCTTAGCGAGATCAGGGTCAGGGCGTCACGGTGCCCCGCCTTGATAAGTCGCCGAACCCCTTCGCAGATGCTCGTCATCATTGAAGCCACAAGAAATGTGGTCAGGCCGTGCTCGTAAAAGGCACGCTCGACATCGTCGGCGGTCATCTGACCGCGAGTGGGTGGCCCGTCCGCACGGAATGCCAAGTCGGCGAGGCCGAGCGGGGTGACACGCAATCCGGTGCGACCAAACGGACGGGGTTTCAGTTGGTTCATCTGCATGGCTCCAATTGCGCATGCCGATGGGCGACCGTCCAGTGGGATCTGTCCTACGACCCGCCCGCCGCCGACCACAAGCCTCTTGGCAAGTCGAGCGATTCTACTTAGGGTGTTTCACCATGCACACCCTAAGAACCGAGCGCATCGAGATACCGGTGTCTGATGGCACCACCATGAGCGGCTTCGTCTTCCGTCCCGAAGGAACGGAACCCCGCGCCGCGATCCTTTTGTTGCAAGAGATCTTCGGCGTCAACGCACACATCCGCAGCGTCGCCGAGCGCTTCGCACGCGAAGGCTACGTAGTCCTCGCACCCGACCTGTTTCACCGCATCCAGCCTGGCTACGAGGCCGGCTACGACGACATCGGGGCGAGCATCAAGCTTGCGATGCAGTACGGGGGAGCCGATGGTGAAGCGGACTTGGTCGCATCTGTCGCTGCACTCTCCCGCATGGAGGGCGTGCGCGCCGATCGCATTGCCTCGATCGGATTTTGCATGGGTGGACGCTTGTCGTTTGTTGCCAACGGAGTGGCTCCGCTTCGCTGCGCCGTCTCGTTTTACGGCAGCATCGCTCCCGACAAGCTGTCGTACGCAGCCACGCAGTCTGGACCGATTCTGCTTCTGTGGGCCGGAAAAGACGCACACATCTCGCATGAAGCCGGACGACAAGCCGTCGAGTCCTTGCGCATTGCGGGCAAGCCCTACATCAACATCGAGTTTTCGGGACAAAACCACGGCTTCTTCTGCGACGCGCGCAGCGACTATGATGCGGGCGCTGCATCACAAGCGTGGGCACTGGTCCAGGCATTCCTAAAGACACACCTGGGCTGATTTGGGAATCCCCCCGGCGCGCTGCGGTCTGGGTACGCAGTCCCGTTTACGGCAGCTGCGCCAGATCGATCTCGCCGAGCCAGATGTCTGACTGACCAAGCATTCCGGACAGCCAGCCCAGGTTCTCGACCAGATCCCCGGAGTACCAACTCACCAAAAAACGCGAGTCTGCCAGCGGGGCAATCCCCGCATACGCAGTATCGCCGGTGCTGGGAAAGTCTCCATGCAGTTTGATCGCGAGCGGGCCGCCATCCAGCATGCCCGTCAGCTCAAAGAGCGACGTCCGCTTCTGATAGCTTGGCTGGAGGTGCCGCCGCGCAATCACAAACAAGCGTCCACCATGCAGCAGAGACACCGGTCCGTCGAGACGCTGGCCGGAAAGTTCGCCGCCACAGTCGAAACTTGTGTACGGAGGCGATGCATAGCAGACCTTGGTGCGAAGCCGTCCTTGGTTGCCCAAAAGTTCGTCGTCCGTGCCATCCATCCGAATCAGCGCAAGCAGCTTTCCCGACGGAAGAAACTCCAGCTCGGTCTCAAGCGGCGCATCAGCAGCGACCGAGTGGATGACCGCCCCTTTGTCCCATCTTGCACCATCTGGCGACGAAAAGAGCGTCACACTGACATCCCCGTCTTGGTACGCGGCGCTGTAGAATCGACCGTCCGGCGCTTGTTTGATCCGCCACAGACTATATCCGGTCTCGGTCAGCGTCTGAAATGGCGCGAAGCGCTGGCCATCTGTCGTCCACGTCCCCACCGCAATGGTGTCGACACCAGAGTCTCTGGGCGAGACCACCGGCAGCCGTGTGAGCGCTTTTAGGTACAGCCTGTCGCCAACGACATAAAAGTGCGGATCGCGAAGATCGCGACCACTTTTGGCCCGATCTTCCCCCCCAAGAGGAGTCAGTTTTTCCGTCGGAGCCGCCAGCACCGCGGTCTTTTCAAAGGTCTTCCCTTCGTCCGTTGAGCGATAGATCCACAGGGAACTATTCGGCCCGAGCACCTGGCTCCGTGCCGTCCGATGCACCAGGTACAGCGCCCCTTTCCAGCGAATCAGGTCGGTGTTTTCGTTGTGGGTACAAATCGTCGTGCGGCAGTCTTGGTTCGGAACGTCGCGCCCGCTCACCAGCACGCGCGCGCGTGGCAGCCAGCCTGGGAGCATCGGCGTCGCCGGATCGGTCTGCTCACTTCCTGACGGTTCATCCGACTGTTTGCAAGCGACGAAGGAAAACAGAAACGCGATCGCCAACAACGAGCCAAGCCAGCGTGTCTTCATTTGATTGACGTAGCACAGGAACCACAGACCGAACACCAAGCCCGAAAAACCCCGGGGCGAGACTGCACGACGTAACCCGAAGTCGGCGCTTCGCGTATGATGCCGGTCAGGAGAAAAACATGATCAAGCTCTACGGACATCCCTTTTCGCTAAACGCACGCAAGGCCCACTGGGCGCTCGAGGAGCTGGGGTTGCCTTATGAGTACCAGGTCGTTCACCTACCGAAGGGAGAACACAAGAAAGCAGAGTTCCTGGCGCTCAATCCGGCGGGACGGATTCCGGTTCTCACCGACGGAGACACCAAGGTATCGGAGTCGAATGCCATCGTGCTCTATCTGGCCGAGGAATACGGCCACGGCAAGCTTGTGCCCGATGACAGAAAGGCGCGCGGACTCCTGCTGCAGTGGATGTTCTGGCAAGTGTCCGACGGAAGCACGACGCTGAGTCGACCGTGGTATCTGCGCGTGGTCGCCCCCATGATGACGCAGCAGCCGGTCGATGAGACCGCCGTTGCGCAAGCGATCACGAATGCGGCGGCGCCGCTCCGCTTCCTCGATTCGGCCCTTGGACAGAGCGACTACCTGACGGGCGGGAACTTTTCCGCTGCGGACATCTGCGTCGCCGAAGCAGTGCTCCTTGCGCAGACGGGCGGCGTCGACACGGCTTCGTATGCAAACGTAAGCCGCTGGGTCGACCTTGTGTCGAAGCGTCCCGCCTGCGAGAAGACTCGCGCGAGGATGCCGTAGGTCTGCAAGCTGGCGAGCGGCACCCCTATCCTTTGTATTTGTTCGCGGCATAGATCCGGACGCCGACATGATTGGTTGCCGGGTCACCCGTGAGCGTCGGTGTATGCTTTCCCTTTCCAGCGCCGTGTGAATCAACCGTCATGAAACCAGTCGGAGTAATCGTCTTGTCCTTGACGGTGGCACTCCAATCGACGTTCCACTCGATGTTGTAGAGTGGATTAAACTCATCGATCTTCTGAGGCCCGATCGGACGACGTGGATAGCCGCCCTCCAGATCGGACTTTACCATCGTGGAATTGTATGTGACCGCAAGCCAGAGGACGAATCTGGTGTTCCCAGATATCTTGACCAGCGAACTCTGTCCTTCGAGCGGATCTTTAAACCCAATGTTCTTTTGCTCTCTGGTCGGCTTGTTTTTGTCATCGTAGACCGGACGCATGAAGGGAATCGTCAGGCACGGACTGTCCCAAAAGTGAACGACTCGCTGCTTGGTTCGGTTCTCTAGGGACTTGGTCCACTGCTCATCCGTTTCCTTGAGTTTTTTGACATAGCTTACGTGTGTGAGCTTTTGAAACGCTGAGCGCGGCTTCAGCTTGTCGTAGTCTGCCAGCAGTTGTTTCGAGAAATCCACGAACTGGCGACTGTCTGGACCATCCTTTTCGGACTCGATCTTGTTCGCGATGTCTGATTCCTCACCTGGCATCCGGATAAGCGGCTGAAGCGCGTAGGGAGTACTCTCAAACCAACTAATGCGCTTGTCGATGGCCCCCTGTCGATTGTCTTGATCCTTCGGCTTGTCGATAAACGACTTGACCACCGCGACGACACCGTTCTCGTAATGCAGGATGATGTCATCTTCTAAAATGGTCTGCACCCATCCAACCCAGTACTCATCGCCATTGGGAATGGAGTGTTTTTTGGGGATGCCACAGACTGCACTACAGAAAAAGGTTCCGTCCAACGCGTTGCTGGCAAAGTTGCACTTTTCCTTCTCGACCGGAATCGAGACCATGTACTTTACGGACACTTTGCCGACCTTCGCCTCACTGGGCTTCGTGTACATCTCTTCTCCTTTTCTGGGATGACCAGGCGCTCTGCCGCTTCACAGAGTCAGGGACCGCGACTCCGCCAGTTGAACCATGACCACCTCGCGCTGCGCTCAGGACTCCGCTCCGCCATCATACACGGAGGGAATCCGCCGCAGGGCTCCATTCCCAACCCTGCGAATTGTCGACAAAGTTAGGCTCGACCCGATGAACACGGCGACTACCAGTCCCGCAGTGACCACACGGTTCTTGGTCGGCTCCCCGTCTCACATCAAAAAGTGCTGGACACAAACTCCGCCGAGTACTGTTATGGATGTGAAGCACAAACAATCCGGCCCGATGGCTGCAACGGGCTCTTCTGTGAGCGAACAAAACGACTTCGCCATCGAAGGATCGGGCAAACGGAAGGTGGATGTTCTGAACCATCACCAATCGCTAGACCGACCGATTCCGGAAAAAACGTGCGGGACAACCTTCAGCAGTTGTTTGTGGGCCCGCAACAAGGAGGTCTGCCATGTTGCCAACTCCAGTGCTTGCGTCGAACGGACAGGAAGACTACGAGACCGGTGGCCAGAAATGGACCCGCTATCGTCTCACGGTGTCGAACCGAAGTGATTTCTCTAGCGACCTTTTCGCACGGTCACCCGATCTTCCGCCCTGCGGGGCAAATGCCAGCGCGGCTCGCTCTTGGGTCGATATCCATGACGCGAGCACGGGCGCGCACATCTACTCCTTCTGCGCGCTCGCATCAAGTGCAGACCTGGGAGACATCTGGTTTGCGGTGCCTCAATGCCAGATCCCACCGCAAGCCGTGTACATCACAATCCACGACCGGCGCGACAACGTCTACGTCGCGTCCAACGTCGTATCCACCGTGGTTCCCAAACCGCACCTGGTGCTGAAGGGACAGATCGAACGAACGAGCGGAGACAAGACCGTCGTCGAATACCAGCTTTCGATCACCAACCGGGCCGCGTTCCCCGATTCCTTCTTTGCGCCCTCCCCGGACTTGCCGCCAAGTGGCCTAAACACCAGCGCAGCCCGTACTTGGGTCGAGATCTACAATGCGACGACCAACGCGATGATCTACGGGTTCACCGCCTTGGGACACGCATCCGAACTCGACAACATCTGGTTCGCCGTCGCGCGCGGCACCGCGGCACCGTCTGGCGTCTACGTGGTCCTTCACGACCGTCGCTGCAACATCAAGTATCGGTCAAACACCATCAGTACCGCCATCCCCGCGCCGCAGATCGCGGCCGGAGGGACGCAGCAATATTCTGTTTCAGGAAAGTACTACACGCGCTACCGGTTGGTGGTGTTAAACCGCGCGGAGATTCCTGATTACCTCTTTGCTCCGTCGAGCGATCTGCCACCTTGCGGTCTCAACAACAACTCCTCTCGCACCTGGGTCGATCTGTACGACGCCGATACCAAAGCCCGGCTCAACGGATTCTGCGCATTCAATGACTCCGAGAATCTGGCGCAGCTGTGGTTCGCAATCAAGGACGGCAATCCGGCGCCCAAGCGCGTCTACGTGGTACTCCGAGATCGACGTGCCGGTGTCGACTACACATCGAGCACCCTGACGCTCTGAGAACAGGTTGAGCCATGAGCGTCGGCGATAGAGACCCCAAAACTGTCGATGCAGAGATCTTGGCCCTGCAGCGGCAACTGGCTGCGCTGCAGGCAGAGCGGTCGAGTCTGTTGCACAGACCACCTGTGTCCCCCGCTGCTGCGAAGCAAGGCGCGAACAACCCCATTGTTGGCGCACACGAAGCCGAACTTGGAAGTGGGACAGGAAAGCACGCGCTCTGGGAGATTCTCGACGACGCTTCCCTGGGTTTTTGGGACTGGAACATACCGACCGAAACCGAGTACGTGAGTCCTGCGCTCAAGCGAATGCTCGGGCAGAAGGACAACGAACGATCAAGTACGCCCTGGGCATGGAGACACCTTGTCTTCAAGGAAGACCAGCCGCAGCTACAAGCGGCCTTTGAGCAACACGTCAAGAGTCATGGCAGCGATCCGTACTCCTGCGAGATTCGGATGCGGCACCAGGATGGATCGACCGTTTGGGTGCGCCGCGTGGGTCGAGTCATTGAGTGGACCAATGGCGCTCCAGTACGCATGGTTGGGCTCCACATCGATGTCAGCCAGGGAAAACGAGCCGAGCAGGCACTACACGAAAGCGAACAGCGGCGCAAAACGAGCGAAGCCATGTTCCGCGAGGCACAGCGGATCGCTCTCATCGGCAGCTGGGAGTTCGACCTCAAGACCAAAGAAGTTCGCTGGTCTCCTCAAGCGTATGTGAACTACGGGGTCGACCCCGAGACGTTTGTGCCATCGCTGCATGCGTTCCGCTCTTTTGTCCACCCGGAGGATCGTGAGCGAGTCGAGGCGACAATTGGCGAGCTTCTTCAGACAGGCAAGCCGGTCGACATCGAGTTCCGAATCGTCACGCCCAACGGCTCGACACGCGTCTTGAGATCACGAGGGGAAGTTACCCGATTTGATCCCGACAGATCACCGCGCGTCATGACCGGCATCGAACAAGACATCACCGAGCGCAAACGGATCGAACAGGAGTCCACAGAGAGTCGCCTCCTGCTGCGGAACTTTTTGGACTCCACAAGCGCGATCGCTTTTGCCGGTGACCTCAATGGACGAGTCATCTTCGCCAATCGAGCCCTGGAGCGAATCTTTGGCGTAGCACCTGGGGAGCTGGTCGGACGAGTGCGATCAGAGGCCTTTCCAACAATGCCGGCAGAGGTGGCCGCAGAGCACATGCGGAACGATCGCGCGGTGGTCGAAGGAGATCGACCGATCGAGTTCAATGAACGGAACATCGAGGCAGACGGAGAACACATCTACCGCACGGTGAAGTTCCCGATCCGAGGAACCGACGGTCGCGTTGTGGGCATCGGTGGAATCAGCACGGATGTGACCGAACATCTTCGCGCCGAAGCCGCGCTTGCAGCAAGTGAGGCGCGGTTGCGGGCCATCTACGAACACGGCCCGATTGGAATCGCAGTGGGAGATCTGCAAGGCCGATTGATCTCGGCCAATCCCAGCTTCTGCCAGCTCCTGGGTTGTGAAGAACAGGAGCTGCACGGGAAGAACTTCCGAGAGTTCACTTTCGACGAAGACATACCGTCAGAAAATCGATTCGTCGAAGAGCTGCAAGCGGGAACCCGCTCACACTACGAGATGGAGAAACGCTATGTGACCAAAGACGGGCGAATGATCTGGATTCGCCTGACGACGTCGGTCCTGCGAAACGCCCGTGGAGAGCCAGAGTTCGGACTGGCGATGGTACAAAACATCAACGCGCGAAAGCAGGGAGAAGAAGAGAGAGCCCGCCTTTTGGAGATGCTGCATCAGTCCAAGAAAATGGAGGCCATTGGAACGCTGGCCGGTGGCGTGGCGCACGACTTCAACAACATCCTTGGCGGATTGATAGGAGGGCTCTTTCTCCTCGAATCGGAGCTTGGGAAGGAGAGTCCCCTGATTGCCAACATCGAATCTCTGAAGGGACTCGCCGAACGGGGCGCCCAGCTTACACGACAGCTTCTCGGGTTTGCTCGCCGTGGAAAGTACGACGCTCGGCCACTGGATCTAGGCCGGGTCGTTCGCGAGACAAGCGAGATGTTCGGACGGACTCGCCGGGACATCACCATCTCCGTCGACATCGATAGCAGCCTTCCGCCGATTCTGATGGATCATGCACAGCTCGAACAGATGCTCCTCAATCTTCTCCTGAATGCGGGTCAGGCAATGCCGTCAGGCGGACAGCTTCTGCTGCGAGCTGGACGTGTCGCGCTGGTCAGTGACGAAGCCAAACGGAACGGTGTCGAGCCCGGACTCTTTGTGCGACTTGCGGTTGTCGACAACGGAGTCGGGATGGATGCCGCCACACGCGAGCGGATCTTCGAGCCGTTCTTTACAACCAAAGAGACCGGTCAGGGGAGCGGGCTCGGACTCGCCTCGGTCTGGGGCATCGTGGAGAATCACCGTGGCTCCATACAGGTAGAAAGCACTCCAGGAAAGGGGACGACGTTCACCATACTCCTTCCGGCGCTCGAAACGGCCGTGACCGCGAACGCAGAAAAGAAAGCGAACACCACGGAACTGGCTGGAAAGGGAATTGTCCTGGTCGTCGATGATGAGGCCGCAATTCGCAGACCATACGTGCGCCTCATCTCGGGGTTGGGATACAAAGCCCTCCCCGCATCGGGAGGAAAAGAAGCGATCGAGCTCGTCCGAACACACCGCGCGGACCTCGCGTTCGTGCTACTGGACCTGACCATGCCCGAAATGAGCGGACGCGCAACCTACGAAGCGATCCGCGAGATTGCGCCCGAAGCGAAAGTGCTGCTGATGAGCGGCTTTTCAGCAGAGGAAGAAGCAAAGGAACTCTTGGTGCGGGGCTGCAAGGGCTTCATTCAAAAACCGTTCACTTGGAGCGCGCTGGTCGAAAAGATTCAGTCCATCCTGTCCTGATCGAGTTGGCACCCCTGACCGTACGCGACAGCAACGTTCGTCCCCCAGAGTCCACGCTAGCGGTCGATGAGGAAGAACGCAAGGCCCGCGCTGGGAGACGGAAGAATGCGAGGAGAGAACGGAGCCAGTTCACGGTCGAAAATCGGTCGAAACGGTGCAATCTGGCGGAGCTGTTCAGCGTAGCAAAACAGAATCAGGCGTCCCCCTTTTTCCAGTCCAGCAAGGCAGCGCTCTATATACTGCGTGATGAATCCCTCTCCGGAAACTCGCGGAATCTGTCCGTTCTGCTGTTCGTAGTAGCCGGGGTCTGCGTAGAGCGGATTGGTGACAATGATCGCGTGCTGACCGGGTCGTGGCTCGTAGGTACGGATGTCTCCGCTGCAGAACGACTGGGGTTGCTCAGGGAAGACCTCCGACTGGGCCACTCGGATGGCAGATTCATTGATATCAACGCCACAACAATTGAGCTGATGCGGCGAGTGATCGTGCAGATACCGCAACAATAGACCGTTGCCGCAGCCCAGCTCCAGAATCGAACCGGGGCGGTCCACGACATCCAAGATCGCTTGGTAGATGTCACGCGGTGGCAGGCGGTAGCCGTTCTGGGAAAAGAGCGCTGTGCGTCGAGAAAACCAGTCCGAACCAGACACGCTTGGGGCAACTTCGCTGAGCGGATTCTGCAGGCCGCGGCGAAAGCCAATGGAGGACAGCACCCGGAGTTTCTCTGGCGGTCGGTAGGGAAAGTGCAGTCCTTTGGCTCCTTCCTCGGGATACGAGGTCCCTTCGCGGCGTACTTCATGGCGTTCCGCCGTGGCATCGGTGGCGGTTGAGATCTTGAGGATCGGCGTACGGACCTCGGCAATTCCGTGCAGGGCCGACCACTCCACCGGCCACGACAGCATCTCAAGGAGCCACTCCATTTCCGTGGCAAAACCGGCGTCGTTTCCGACCGCGATGAGCTTGCGACCAAAGGCTGCCGTTTCTTCGCAGTCGAAGCTGCACGGCAAGTGCGGCACCGCGCGGACGCCCAGCCAGCGCAGCAGAATGTTGGCTTCCTTGGTACCAGAAACACGCCTTCGGAACGCCTCGTCAGGTTGGGCCGACTGTGCAGAAGCGCTCATCGCCCAGGTGGTGTCCATGCAGCGCTCGTCCACCCAGACACGCTGAAAAAAGCGCTGGCAGCAGCTGGGGTATCCCAGCGCCTCACCAATCTTGGCCTGATCATTGGCATCCCATGCCGCGCAGAATGCAGCGTTGGAATCGGGACTCCCAATCGCCACCCGGATCGCGAAAGGCTGCCCAGGAATCACGGGCGCAGCCGCAGAGGAATAGGGAGCCGCGGACATCCCAACTTCGCCAAAGCGCCGCACTTGCAGTCCGGTCTCTGCCATGCGGAGCGTGAAGGCTTCCATCGAACTGGGGTCCACAATGCGATGCGCGCACGGCCTGACCCCGACGGAAACAGAGCGCCACTCAATCTCGGCCCAGGCGGTCTGAATGCGCGCAATTCGTGGCGCCCAGACCGCATGAGCCTGGTCGCTGACCCAGGCAAAGCGAGTAAACTCCGGGAGCCGGAAATCCAGCCGCGTCATGATGCAACCCCCGACATGGACTTCTGATAGGAAGCCACCATCTGGGCCAGTGTGTCCTGCAAGCTTGGGTTCCTCCCTTCGGCCCACGCGGCCAACATCGCAGCCTCCAAGTACACGCGATTGGGCTGCACCGAGATGGGCGTCGCTCCTCGGTCAAGGAGCTTGTCCTCTGCATCGCGAAACAGGGCCTTCCATTCCGCACAGTGTTCGGTGCGATTGCGCCAGTCTCCGGCGATGGCTGTTCCCGGACACTGTCCTTTGCACTGGAGAAAGAACCGACAGCCCTTGCAGCCCCCTACGGCTTGCGGCGTGTGATACAGCGCCAGGTATCGTTCGAAGCCCGGCACATCGGACTTGGTGAAGTCAATGCCATCCTTGTTGGTGCGTCCACAGTTGGAACGCTGACCATGTCCTTCGACACCGCGAACTGCATTGGTCGTATACGGATCACAGGCTCTCCACACGCAGGTGGACTGGTTGTCGCGCGCGAGCAGCAGGTCTTCGATCTCGCGGAACAGGTCAAAGCGAAGCCGGGGTAGTTCCGACTCAAGGCGCGACAGACAGAGCAACGCACGGATGTTGTCACCAGCAGGCAGCGCGTACTTGTCACGAATGTTCCTGTCGTCAACCTCCAGGAGATGGATTCGGGCACTGACGACTCCCATCCTGTCCAGACCTCGCAGCCAATCGGACAACGCGGGAAGATGCTCCGCTGTGGCATTGCCTCTGTGCAGCGTCACAATCAGACTCGGCGTCAGTCCTTCCTGGCACAGCCTGGCGATGGCCGATTGGGAACGCTGGGTGGCTTCTCGCGTTGCTGCGAGTGTGCCTTGCCAGCGTGCATCATTGAGAGGCCCCGGTCCATCCATCGAGATTCCCACATGGACTTTGTACTTGCGGAACAGCTCAATGTGCCGGTCGCTTATAAGGACTGCGTTGGTCTGGATCCCGTTGCTGCCAAAGCGCTCGAGCCCGAAGCGCCATAGCTCTTCCAGATCTTCGACCGGCACGAGCAGCGGCTCGCCACCAAACAGAATGAAGGGACTCCCTTCGGTCAAGATGGCCCGTTTCATCGCATCGATGTCGTACTTGCGCGTCAGGTTGCCCGCATCGCGCTGCGGGTTCTGATAACAGTACTGACACGACAGGTTGCAGTTGACTCCCAGCGGTCGTAGCTCGACGCCCATGAACTAAGTCCCCCAATGTCCCGGATCGTCCATGTGTGCCATCGCCGGACTATCTGCATGCAGCACCTCCGGGCTATCGGCATGAAGCACGGTGGCCGTATCTACGTGGGCCGTGCTCGGCGTGTCTGTGTGTGCAACTTCCGCGGTGTCGACATGGGCTGTGCTCGGACTGTCAACGTGCGGTATCGTCCAGCCATCCACATGCCCTACCGAAGGCGTGTCCAGATGCGGAACACCGCTGTCAAAGTGAGCGATGTCGTTGTGGCTGTCCGTATGCTCGTATTTCGCAGCCCAGAAGTCTTGATGCCCGCTCCAGTCCCCGTGCGAGTCCCCGTGCGCAGAATCGACATGACCCCAAGCCGGAATGTCGCCGTGAATGATCTCGGCAGCGTCAGCGTGGCCACTGGCTGCGGTGTCGATATGGGGAACGAAGGAAACGTCTCCATGCGTGATAGGGGACGCATCCATATGAGGAACAAAGGAAACGTCTCCATGCGGAATGATCGGTGCGTCCGCATGCGGAATCATGGGTCCATCAAGGTGCGGAATCAGCGGTGCATCCGTATGCGGAACCCAGCTTAGGAGTCCAAAGATCCCCTTTACATCGTTTTCGTAGAACTGAACAAACGCGGCTGCCACATCGGACAGACTTGGGAACGGCACAGTCGTCTCTAGGAGCTTCATTTCACGACGAAGACCGAGCGCATCGAAGCTGAAGGCCACGGTCTGGCGGAACTGCGCCAGGCTCGCTTCGATCGAGAGAATCGCGCTGACGCTCAGCGTGACGGTGACTCCGTTTACCGGCAGGCTGTATGGGAATGTCAAGGTCTGGGAAATCCGGATCGAGGTGCCATCAAAACGCAGCGCGGCGCCGCCATACAGACCACCCATCGCTGTCGTCAGCTTGAGCTCGAAGCCTCGGTCATCGATAGAGACATCTGCACCAATGCTCGGCCCGCCAAGCAGTGTGATCTGTCCAGACATCGATAGCCCCTGCTTGGTAAGCATTGCGTCGATGTAGATGAACGGCCCAGTCTTTCCGTCCATCGAGGTGAAAGCAAAGAACTCCTTTCCGCCTGCCTGAATGCGAATCGGATCGAACGTTCCGTGCAGATAGAAACCAGTAGAAGTCTTTTTTCCCTCGACCAGCGCCCGATAGCCCCAGAGGTTGGCACGGGCGCGGAACAACCAGCCCTTGTTGAAGAACTGGCCGGCGATGCTCAGCGAACCATTCGCCCGATAGAAAAGCAGCTCCGTCAGCTGCAGATTGAGGATGTTCTTGACGGCTGGGTCACTCGCAACTTCTCTCGGGGCAAACGCAGCAAGCAGCGCAGGAAGATTGATTCCTTCCGGACTATCAAACAGCGTGACTTCGGCAGGCACCGTCACAGGATCGCTGCTCGGCGGTGGGGTTGTGTCTCCGTCTGCGATGTCAGATGGAATGAGTCGAACGGGCTGCGATGGATCGCGAAGGATGGCAAAGCTCCCCCCAAGGAGTTTGTTGCCAAAGTGAACCTCGCCACGCGCCCCAAAACCAGCGACCACCGGACCCGGCAGAAGCGACATTTGGACGCCGAATCCACCTATCACAAGGCCAGGGATTCCGAAAGGCTGTGCCCACTTGCCATCCGCCGCATCAAGCGCGCCCCACAACGTGACAACGCCCTTGCTGTCCACGCTGATGTTGCCCCGCAAAATGAGCGTCTCGTTGCCCACCGTCAGCCGGAATCTGCAGTTCACCCCAAGCGCGTTCGTCGCGGTCTTGAGGTTGGCGCTCCCGACAAGGCTGATTTCGGAAAGGACCAGACTCCCATCCCCAAGCGGTATTTCCAGCTGCGACAACAGCTCGACAAGCAGGGTCTTGAGTGGTTGCCTGCAGAGTGCGACATGGAGAACTTCGGACTTGTTCTGTAGCCCAAGTCCCGGGACCAGCCGCCCGATGGTGGACAGGGGCTCGATGCTGCTCATTGGCAGCTTGGCGTAGAGGTTCAGACCGTACAGAATGTCTCCCAGATCGGGATCGCGCGCCGCACCTTTGGCCAAGATGAAATAGACTTCTCCCGCATTGCCAAGCGCGGGGCGCGCCAGCTGTTCCAGCGGACTCCACAGCAGCGATTCCAGGTGGGGCCGGACACAGCCATCTAGAAACGCGAGCGCACCGATGGGCAGTTTGACCTTGAGGATGTAGATAGAGAAAAATCCGGTGGGGTCTGTACCGACCGTGAAGCTCACGTTATCGACGGTGAATCCAAGTGGCTTCGAGAACTCCATCCGTCCTCGGTACACCACATCCTTGGGTCCTTTTTGGACGGTGACTTCGCCGATCCAGCGCACCTGCACATTGGTGGTCAGAAACTCGATTCCCTCTGCGAACCAGCTCTTTACGTCTTGATCCCAGGTTGCGTTTCCTGATGCGGGCGTAGGCGTTGTGGTCCCTGGGTCCGTGAAGACCGGCGCGCTGACGATGGGAACCGCGGGTGCAGCGGGAAGCGCCGCGATCTGGTCGGCAGGAGTGACACCCCAGACTCGCGTAGAGGAACCCACCGAGATCTGCTTCAGAGTTCCGGGTATCTGCATCCAGTCGTTGCCGCTGCGCCGAAAAATCTGGTTGGCCGCGTTCACGCCCCAGACTGTGCCATCCGACGATACCGAGACATATTTTAGGCTGCCGGAAATCTGTTCCCAGCCGCCTCCCAGCCACCTGAAGATCAGGTCCGCAGCGTTTGTTCCCCATACCTGGCTCGCAGAGCCGACAGCGATCTGTTTGAGACTGCCGGGAATCTGTTCCCAGCCGCCGCCCAGCCATCTGTAGATCATGTCCGCAGAGTTTACGCCCCACACGGTGCCGTCCGCGCCAACCGAGACATGCTTGAGCCCGCCGGGAATGTGCTCCCAGCCGCTGCCAGTCCATCTGAAAATCTGATCCGCAGAGTTTACGCCCCACACCTGGCTGGTCGCCCCGACAGAGACCTGCTTGAGTGCGCCCGGGATCTGTTCCCAGCCGTCGCCACTGCGTCTGTAGATCTGGTCGGCAGAGTTTACGCCCCACACGGTTCCGTCGGCCCCAACAGAGACGTGTTTGAGGGCTCCCGGCACGATCGTCCAGTTGCCGTCGGCCCCGGCGGACGAGAGGGAAAACGTCTCCCAGGGACCAATGCCGTCCCGGTTGGCGACTAGTGCTTGACCGCCGCCGCCCTCCGCGCAGACGTACTGGCCGTTATGGGCCCGGAGCGCCACTTGACCACCGCCCCTATCGATGAGCGTGAAGGTCTCCCAGCCACCGATTGCGCTTCGATTGGCAACCAGGGCCTGACCGCCCCCTCCTTCCGCACAAACGTACATTCCGTTAAAAGCCTGGAGCGCGACGCGATCGGCATCAAGATAGATCAGGTTGAAGGACTCCCAGCCGCCGATCGAACCTCGGTTGGCGATCAACGCCTGACCTCCGCCCCCCTCGGCGCAGACGTACTGACCGTTGCTGGCCCGCAGGGAAGCAAGACAGCCAAATCCCTGCAGAATCCCTTGCACATTCCGCCACGCACTTGCACCCGTGTCGAACCCATCATTGCAATACCAGTCGAGCGCGCCGGATTGCCGAATGGCGTAGATGACACCGGAGTCACTCGCAGTGAATCGTCCAAACACATTCCATCCCGAACCAATCGGGCTTCTGGTGTCCCAAGAAGCGGTACCGGTCGACTGGCCCAGATGCTTGTACCAAAGCAGCTCTCCTGAAGGCTTGCGTCCGTACAGAACGCCCAAACTGGTGGCCTCGATCGCATCGAACACGGTCCAGCCGGTTCCGACCTGCTGTGGCCCAATCCACGTCGCCGCACCGGTGTCGAAGCCAGTGTGCCGATACCAGTCCAGGTCGCCGTTTGGCCGGACTGCGTACAGGACTCCATCGTCCGCCACAACGACCATCAGGGGTGATGCCCAGTCAGTCGCAATGGGCAGTCCCTTGCCCGCGTTGGCCCAGGTCGCCGCGCCCGTTTCGTACCCAAGGTGCTGAAACCAAAACAGCGTTCCATCGCTGCCGATCGCATAGAGAACACCACGATTGCTGGCAAACGCTCTTTTGTATCCCCCCCAGCCGCTCGCGACCTTGACTCCGGCAGAGGTGGCCCACTTGCTCGTCCCATCTGCAAATCCGAGGTGACGGAACCAGAGAAGATCGCCCTGATCGTTGACTGCGTAAATCGTCCCATTCCGACCGGCAAATGCGTACTTGATCATGATCACAAACTCCAATCTGTGGTGTTCCGTCTACCGTCTGAGAGAACACCTCCAAGACCGGTGACGAGTGAGCGAGGAAGGCGCGGTGCGGACCCGAAAGGCGTGTACGTACTATTCGGTTGTGCAGATCAAACGGACGGTCTGATCAGCGAGACTGGTGGCCATCGGTGAACCATTGATTTGGCTTTCCCGTGCACTCTCCCTGCTCCAGCACGCCCCCCTGCTTTCCCGATTCGAAGTCTTGCTTTCTGACAGCGAGACACTTGTTGTTGTAGGTCCGCAGTTCCTTCTGGTTGTGCTGCCACTGCTGGTGGTCCGCGTTAGGAATGCAGACGCCAACCTGGATCCGTCCACCGTTTTTGCCCGACTTGAAATCGGGCGGCGAGACTTCCAGGCACAGACCATTGCGGCTTACGATGCGGCGGCCAGACCGATACCAGTTCTGGTTCGCGCCTCCGTGACAGACCCACTGCTGGACATCGCCGCCGTCTCGCTGCGTTTCGAAATCACTTAGATCCAGGCTCAGGCATCGACCATTTTCGAGCACAAGCGGACCTTCGTCCGGTCCCTCTGGCCACAGTGCATAGAGCACTGTGCTCGCGATAAGCAGACTCCCAAGCACGATTCCTGAAACGACAAATTTGCGTCGAGAAATACTGACTTCGATGTTCTGTGAAGCGGCACCAGCCTGTGCAACTGTCGACTTGTCCAGACTACCGCTCGGCTTGACTGGCGCGGGCGATGCCCCCACGGACAAGCGCGGAAAGTAGCTCGGAGGCTGAAACACAGGGTCACTGGTACGACTGTAGAGCTGGAGACTAACCCAGTCGATCTGGCTGGCATCCCGGGCCAAGCTTCGACGCGCTTCCAACACCGCCTGTTCGAGGCTGCCGTTTGCAGAAAACAGCTCACGATACAAAGTCTGTGTCAAACGAACAGAGCCCTCGACAGAGAGCGGATATCGCGAGGCCAAGACCGCGGACAGTCCGGCTCGATGCAGCGCCTGCGCGACACTCCCAAGCTGATTGCCGAGCTCTCCGCTGTTGCCACTGTCGCAGGCAGCGAGCACGACCAGTCGCACCATCGACGAGTAGGGAGCCAGCACTTGCCGCAGCCGTCCGGCATCTACCACCGTGTGCTCTTCGCCATCCTCGCCATACAGAGAAAGCCCAAAGGTCTGCCCCGATGCACTTCCATGACAGAGGATATGGAGCACAGCGATCGGCGGCCCCTTCTGCTGCGCCGCGGCCAGGATCTCATCGATCTTCCCCAAGGATGCATGCGGAAGGACATCGCGATCCCGGTCAAAGGACAACGGATGACCCTCACAGGCCTTGTGGATGGCCGCGATATGCTCGGTCGCCGGGACGGCCCCCGCAGCGGACGACCAACACACAAGTACGCGGCCCGGTGAATCAGCCGACGAAGCCACTGCGGGAGTGGTGTTGGTCCCCGGCCACTCGTAGCGAACCAGCACGTTGGGAAGTTCTGCGAGATGCTGCCCTGAGCCCTTGAGTGTGATGAGCTCCCACGGCAGGGAATACAGCTCCGCAGCGGCTGAACGCAGCGTCAGAACGACTCGCTTGTGCTCCTTGAGAGACTGCTGGATGTGGACTTCATGTTCGCTCCATCCAGCGGGCTGCAAGAACCGCCGCAGCGTCTCACCGAGGCGGGCAAGGATCACCGGATCCCGCCCGGGCTTTTGGATCGCCATCAGGTCATCAAGGAGAGCCGTGTCCCAGTTCAGGGTTGCGGTCTCAAAGCTGCCTTCAGCGCCCCGAAGCAGGTACTGCAGTCGATCGAGCCGGAACGCGTACGGATCGCCACCTTGTTCCGCACGAGCGAACTCCAGAACCAGGGAAAAAGTATCGGAGCCAGGCTCTGTTAGCACCTGATCGCTCCTGAATGTCCGCGATACGCATCGGTCCCCAGGGGCCAGTGTGTCCCCGCACCGCACCGCTGTGCCCCGACGTCCAAGCACGCGCACTGGACGATCTGCATCCACTTGCCGAAGACGCGCACACCATGATTGTCACACGACCTTACGTAGGATGTGTGAGCAAATCAGCCATTCGTCGGTACGTCCGTTCGATCAGGGCAAGCTCTTCCGCGGTTCCAAGCAAACGGCAAGCAGCGTCCGGCTTTCGTCGAGTGAAAAGGGTATTTTTCAAAGAGAACAGTCCGTCCAGGTATGCTGTTCTGGAAGAAGGCACGCAATGCAAATGGCGTCGGGATTCCGATCACAAGCCACCGTCGACCGGTGGCTGGTCCGTCCGCAGGGGAACGCAGGCTGGTTCAAGGGCGGCCTGCCTGGCCAGATAAATCCTGTTGTTCTGTTCCTGTTTTTCGCTGCGCTAGGACTCCTGTTTTCGCCCTTGGCTGTTGCATCCAAGGCGCTACCCACGACGCTCCGTGGCTGCGTGGTCGATAAGACCTTCTACAGCGTCAGCGGTCGCGCGTATGCCATCTCGCTGCCACAAGAGGTGAACCCTGCGGACTGGGAAGGCAAGGAAGTGTCTGTGGAAGGTCTGCTGCTGCCGGGCGATCGTTTCATTCCCAAAAAGGGGGTGACGTTTGTGCTGGTCCAGCCGGTCTGTCCGCCCGCTTCCTTGCGGCTGATTCGCAACGACCAAGCGAGCGATCTAGGCATCACCGCCACAAGCGAAGCCACGGCAGGACGCTTTGACAAGGCGATGGCGGCTGCGGATCGAGCGCTGGCGCTCCAGACTCCGCCCCAGTGCGATACCTATACCGTGCGCGCTCATGTGCTGGCGCTCAAAGGAGAGCTTGCCGCGGCCAGCCAAGCCCTGTCCATGATTCGCAACAAGCAGTGTGAAGTGGCCCCCAGGGTGAATCCCTTGCTGCTCCAAGATGTGAGCCGGGTCTTTCGCAAAAAAGGCGACAAACAGGCCGCGCGAGACACGCTCCAGCTCGCGATCTCGGTGTGTGAAAAGGGCCTGATTCAAACGGATCTGATCAAAGAGCTGGCGTCGCTGAAGTAATCAGCAAGCGGCCTACCACAAATCCAGGGTCTGCCCGCCCAGATACTCCGCCGCAGCGCTCACGCAGTCCGCCGCTAGGTATCCGCGAAATACGCGGCACGCATGCGCGTGCAGTACGCCACCAGCGTGTCTTGCTGCTGGGCCCATGCGCGCAGCGGATTCTCGATGTCGTTCCACAGACAGTTGGCCACCCAAGCAAACACCGTCGCATCGAGGTTGGTGGCCCGGTCTCCCATGATGAAGGGCTTGGAACCCAGACAGTCGCGCACGCTGATCAGATCCGCTCTGCCAAGATGAATGACTTCGTCGAAGGAGTGGCGCCCGGTTCCCTGTGCGTCCAGTGCGGCGAGCATGGAGGGCCGAAGCTTGTCGAGCGCATCGAGCCGCTGCTCAACGGTCAGCACAGCCGGCAACTGATCGACATAGGCCTGCCGGACACGGGCCCAGCTCCCATCGGGAACCCAGCGCAGGTAGACAATCACCCAATAGAAGTGTTCTTCCAGCATGCGTCGCAGCGCGTGCGCGTGGGCTTTTTCCAGCGGAGTCAGCCCGGCGTCGAGATCGATGCCGTATTTGCGTTCCAGGTGCTCGATGATGAAGCTCGAGTCACCGAGCCGCAGGCCATCGTCTTCGATATACGGAACCTTGCGCTTGGGGGCCGCCGACAAATCAAAGCCAGCTTTCACGTACGGAATGTTGGCCATGCGCAGCCAAGTCTCAAGCTTCATACATGCCGGACTGGGATTGGGAAGCCCCCAAACGGGGAACATTTGGTGCAGGGTGATCATCGAGAGTCCTTCCTAGGATCACATTCGTGATCGATTCCTAAAGATTACCTTGGTGATCGGGAGATGAGTCAAAGACATGTCGGTTCGGCCAAGCCTGAACCAGTGCCAAGATTCGCGCATGGCGCGGCAAGTTTCGGAATCGCAGCCGTGACGACTCGTCTCGGAAGCCAGCGAGCAGTCGACGCAGCTTGGTGTAGGTTCGGTGCAAGATCGCCTCTGCTTCCTGTGCGGAACCGGCTGCGACCAGCGCTTCGACTGCCGCCTCAAGCAGCGGCAGCTCGCCGTATCCACCCGCGCCAATCGCATCCAGCTCGGCCAGTGTCGTCCGCGACAGCGCAGCGGCCTGCTTCACCTCACCGTCCTCAAACAGCCAGCAGATCTGCGTAGCGACCATCTCAAGGCGACGCGCCGGGGTGTGTTGCGAAAGGGCGATGGCGCGCTCCAGCTCTTGCTTGGCCCGCAGCCGCTCCCCACGCGCACAAAAGACCCGAGCGAACACGAATCCGACCATTGCACGATAGCCGGGCGTGACGCTTGGAGCTTGCAGGATCTGCTGGCCCAGCTCCTCGGCCTGCGCCAGGTTTTCGGGAAGGCCAGTGCCCACCAGCACGTTGGCGTGGGCCATGCGCAGATGATTGGTCATCGTGGTCAGTTCGATCTGAGCCGCCATCTGATGTGCTCTGGCAATGACGGTGAGCGCCTCTTCAAACTGACCGGCACGCGCCAGGAGTTCCGCGAATACGTCATGCCCGAGCACACGCAGCGCGAAGCCAGCCCCCGCTTGCTCGAGCAATGACACGCCGTGCGCTGCCAGCTCCAGCTGGCGTGGGATGTCGTCATCGGTGTAGCGGTGGTAGCTGCACCAGACCAGAGAGTGCCAACCCTGAATCGCCGGCAGCTGCTGGAGTCGCGTACCGCCCACTTCTGCGGCCCGCAGCAGAAGTTGACGTCCGAGCTCGGGTGCGCCGGTCTGGGTGAGTGCGCTGGCGGCATGCCCGGCAAAGTCGCAGTAGCTCAGCAGCGCTTCGGGCGCGGGATCGGTTTTGATGTACTCGATGCCGAGCGCACGCGCGCGGGGTTTGTCAGGCCGAATGTAACAGGCGTGGAAACACTGGATGTGCAGCGCATGGCACCACGCAGTGGAACCCGCAGGCACATGGGGCAGCGCCTGCTCGGCCAGCACCAGCGCTTCGTTCCAGCGCCACGCCCACACATCTGCGACGGCCTCGATCGACAGAGATTTTGCGAGCAGCTCTCCTGTGGGATTGAACGCCCGCACACGCTGCACAAAGCTTCGGGCCGAGTGTACGTCGTAGCACTGCAGCGCCTGCTCTGCGGCCTGGAGCCAGTATGGGCAGGCCTGCTCGGGCACGTCGCTTTGGGCATAGTGCTCCGCAACGACCGGCGGCGGCTCGCTGGCTTCCAGCAGACGCGCGGCCAAGCGGTGGCCCAATCGGCGGTCTGCTTCAGTGCAGCGCGCATAGGCCGCATCGCGCACCAGCGCATGGCGAAATGCATACGAGCGAGCCCCGGTTCCGCCGTCTCCTCGTCGAGCCTCGATGATCTCCTGGCCAACCAAAAGCTCCAGGCTGTGATCGAGCTGCTCGGGGCTGACCTCAGATCCCAGCAGCGCGTCGATGCAGCTGCGTCCAAACGTCTGGCCAAAGATGCTGGCGGCCCGCAAGACCTGCCGAGACACCTCATCGAGCCGCCCGATGCGCGCCTGCAACATCGCCAGTACCGTCTCGGGCACATCCTCGCCAGTCCCTTCCAGCGCGGCGCGGGTCAGCTCTTCCAGAAACAGCACGTTGCCAGCCGATCGATCGACCAAGCGTTGAATCAGTGCCGGCGAAAGACGATCGCCGACGGCCTGTTTGACGAAGCGCAGACATGCCTGTTTGTTTAGGGGGCGTAGCGGCAGCCGCTGCACGCGACCTTTCCACAAATCGGGAAACCGCTCATCGAGCTCAGGGCGCGCGAAGCCGACAAGGAGCAGCGGAAGTTCGGACAAGCGCTGCAGTGCGGTCTGGAAATAGTCCAGCGACAGTCGATCGCTCCAGTGCAGGTCATCAAAGATCAGGACGAGCGGCGCAGCTGTGCACATGCCGACCAGGAGATCGCACCAGGCATCCCGCATGCGCTCTCCCATGATCTGTGGCGTCTGACGAGCCGTGCGCAGCAGCACACTGTCCTGCTCAGGGAAGGGAACCCCGCACAGCTCCCCGAGAAACTCAGCTGTCCCGGCCTGGGGCTGTGCCGACAAGTGGAGTGTCACGCACCGCACAATGGCCTGTCGCTGTAACTCGACCGAATCCGCCTCGGCGACCCCACAGAGGTTGCGGAGCACGCGGGCCATGAGCCCGAGCGGTGTCGCGATGCGCAGCGCCTCGGCACGCGCCGATGTCCACCGCAGATCTTCTCGCCCCGCCAGGCGACGACACAGCTCGTGTCGGAGTCGGGACTTGCCGATCCCTGGCTCGGCTACCACCACAACGGCGCGCGCGCTTGCGTCACTGATACAACCCGCCAGGGCAAGCTCAAGCGATCCGAGATCCGTCTCTCTCCCGACGCAGGCCCGAGGCTTCCCCAGGAACTGCTGCACCGCATCGGGCTCTGAAAGCTCATTGCTGACCAGCGCGGAGACACCGACGTCCAGGCGTCGGAGCTGCGCGCGCGCGCCCAGGAGGCCGACCGTGACATCTTCCACCAGGATTCGGCTGTCTTTCCAACTGACGCCAGCAGCCAGGAGCTTGCCCGCCCTCGCCAGGGCTTCGCCGGTCGCTCGACCATCTTGCTCGGTGCTCCGACCCGTTGCGACGGCAATAACGGCTGTCGGCCAGCACGCTGCCAGCGTGAGCGCACAGGTGGCGGCATGTGCGGCTTGATCGACCGCAGACACATTCTGTTCCGTCAAGGCCACCACCACCGATTGATCAGCGAGAACCTCTGCCTGCACGCCCAGCGGTGCGAGCTGGCGCATGATCGCTTCGGTAGGCGGTCGTCTGTTTGCGAACTGCGCCGGTGTCCAGGTGCCGTCATCGCTCTCGCTGGGGACCGATGCCAAGATGATCGTGGCCAGCCGCTGCTCGCGCCGACCAATGCCACTGGCGCCACTCGCCGTCCCTCCGCTGTTGCTCTGGGCGAGCGTCGCAAGCCGAGGCACTTGTTCGAGCAGCGCCGCAGCCGTCGGACGACCCGCTGGCTGCTTGCACAGCATGCTGGCCACCAAGTTTGAGACCTCCGTCGGCAGATCGGGTCGCAGAATCGACAGGGCTGGCGGTTCATCAAAGAGGATCTGTGCCAGCACGGCGGCGACGTGCTCGCCCGCAAACGGAGGCCGCCCGCTCAGACACTCGTAGAAGATGCAGCCGAGTGAAAAGACGTCGGCGGCCGGGCCCACTGTCGCTGCAGAGTGCGCTTGCTCCGGGGCCATGTAGTACGGCGTACCCATGACCACGCCGGTGGCCGTCCGCAGGTTCACGGCCTTCGTTGCAGTCAGACCGCTTGCCTGCCGCCGTGCAATGCCAAAGTCGAGCAGCGTCGCACGCTGCGGATCGGAGTCGCGCAGAAAAATGTTGCCTGGCTTTAGGTCACGGTGGACGACCCCCTGGCGGACGGCTTCGACGAGTGCACCGGCGATTCGCCCGATGAGCGCCAGTGTATCGCTGACCGAGAGCGGCCCATGGGACAGCTTGGCCTCGAGGTCTTCGCCCTCCAGCCACTCCATGACCAGGAACGGCAGGCCCGCGTCTGTCAGGCCGCTCTCGACGAAACTCACGATGGCTGGGTGACGCAGGCCCGAAAGCAGGCTGGCTTCGCGCTCAAAGCGGGCAACAGCCTCTCGGTCGCTCCGCGCTTCGTCCGTGGTCAGCATGACCTTGAGCGCAACCGGCAGGCCCGTGTGCGTATCGCGCGCCCGGTACACGCGCCCCATGCCGCCGGCGCCGACCATCGCCTCCACCATGAAGCGTTGCCCCACCCATGAGCCAGCCTGCAGGATGCGCATACAACACCAGGGTATCACTCATCACAGTGCCAGCGATCACGCTCGACTCAGCCTGGTCCGCATCCACGCGGTGCGCCGGAACCACACCGTCGATATCCTCCCCCTGATCATCGGAGGAACCTCTCCGCACGGTGGACCCATCGGCTTGGCTGTCCCTGTGTTCACGGGCCCTGTCCGGTCCCTCATCGCGGAGTAGAACGCCCAAACACCGGACGGTTGAACCCAGGCCGGATTCGGAGTAGGTAGTCCTCTTTCGCGGGCTTGCA
>CAYTGC010000018.1:0-38177 GCA_964437195.1 uncultured Myxococcales bacterium
TCGGAGACCATGCCGCCCTCGAATCCCAAGCAGCCGCCAACCAAGCCGGCAGACGCTGCAGCAGGCAAAGCTCAGGATCGAGCGCCGCGTATCGGTGAGGTTCTCGCCGACAACTACCGGTTGGTTCGAGAGATTGGCCGTGGTGCGATGGGTGCGGTCTATCTGGCCGAGGACTTGGCACTAGAGCGTCAGGTCGCCGTCAAGGTGCTGCTCCCGGAGCATGCAGTCCATCCCGGGCAAGCGGCGCTTTTTCGTCGAGAAGCGCGGCTTTTGGCGGCAGTGCGGCACGAAAACGTCGTCCATGTGCATACGCTGGGTGAACACCGCACCATCCCCTACATGGTGATGGAGTACATCGTCGGCCCGACGCTGGCGTATTACTTGGTGCAGGCGGTTCGCGTTCACGATGCGATTCCGCTCGATCTTGCGATCAGCTTGGCGCTCCAGCTGTGTCGGGCGGTTCAGGTCGTGCACGCCGCAGGGATCATTCATCGCGACATCAAGCCGGCCAACGTCATGGTCGCGCCGGGGCCGCGCGCGATCCTGATGGACTTTGGTCTCGCCAAGAGCACCGACTCTCGTGGGTCAGGGACGCACATCATCGGTACGCCGGACTATCTTGCGCCGGAGCAGATTCGGCAAAGACCGCGCACGCCGGAAGAGGCTCGTCGCTGCGATGTCTACGCGCTGGGGATGAGCATCTACGAGCTGATCGCTGGCAAGCTGCCTTTCCCGAGTGGTGAGGTTGCCGACGTTTTGCGGAAGCATCAGGAGGAGGATCCGATGCCTCCGTCGGTGTTTCGACCAGATCTCCCCGAAGTGCTGGACCGCGCCATCCTCAAAGGAATTGCGCGCGATCCGAACCAGCGATTTCAGACCTGCGACGAGCTGATGGCGGCGCTGATTGCTGCCCATCGGCAGACCCTTCGCAAAGCGCCGCAGCGCGTGCTGGTTGCCGACGAAGATCCACTGGTGCTCGATCAGCTGCGGAGCTGTGTGGAAGCGGCGGCTCCAGATGCCGAAGTGGTGATGGTCAGCGACGGCGAACAAGTGGTGCAGGAAGCGGAGAAGCTGTCGGTTGGCCTCGTGATCATGGACTTGTCGCTACCGCGGCTCAATGCGGTGGAGGTCTGTGCAACGCTGCGCGGCATGCCAGCGACGCAGAACTTGCCGGTGGTGGTGCTGTCTACGCGATCAAGTCGAGGCGATCGCGCGCTGCTTCGGCAGTTTGGGGTTCGCGCCGTGGTTCAAAAGAGCCTGGGACTCGACGGTCTGACCTCGATTGTCCGGGCGGTGATCAACGAGCGACCGATCTAGCGAGAAAAACCGCAGCAGAGCGATTGACAGAAGCTCGCAGGCTTTGATAGAAGCGTTGTCACGTCTTTTTGAGACGGACTTTGGCACCTTAGCTCAACTGGTTAGAGCAGGCGCTTCATACGCGCAAGGTTCGGGGTTCGATTCCCTGAGGTGCCACGACGGGGGAAATGACGCGCAGCGTCGGTCCGAGCGACAGTTCGAGCCGCTCTGCGCAGAACAGCTCTCCATCGAGCACAATCGGCTCGGGCTGGGTGAAGGTCATCGCGACCCGCTCAGCCAGCGTATCGAGGTGCGGCTGACCGACGAGCGGTTTGCCGAGCAGCATGCGGTGAAGCTGGAGCGCATTGCTCGTGACCGGCAGGCTGGATGCGACCAGATGGAAGCGATCCGGCCTACTACCTGCTTGCCACGGCACTTTCATTCCAAGACCGACATCGGGAATCGTCGAGGCGATCATCAGTCGATAGCTTGGCTCGGGGTACGCCGTACCATCAACGGACAGGCTGGCTCTTAGGGGCGCAAACAGCCAGCGGGCAAACGCTCCGCCACCCGGAATCAGCGACGATCCGATGGTTCGGAGCCCAAGCACCGACGCGGACCACAATCCACGAGTCGGTGACGCGGTGTACGCTGCAAGAAAGCGGGCTCCCATCGCTGCACTGGCGAGAAAGCCCACACGCTCGGCTTCGACGCTTGGGCGATCGGCCTGGGCGCGTAGCGTTTGCAGATCCAAGGGAACTTCGCCCCGGCTGGCAATTCGCAGGGTCGCTTGAATGCGATGCGGGGGCAGCTCATCGGTTGGGGTTCGGGCGAGCAAGCTTCGCAGCATCGCCTGCGGTCCAGTCCTGGCTCCCAGGTTCTTGGCGACGGTATTCATCGTGCCGCCGGCCAGTGGAAGCCACAGCGGCAGTTTGTCGCCGAAGACTTGCTGCGCAGCCGACAGCGTTGCGGTCAGCGTTCCGTCGCCCCCGCAGGGACAAAGGACATCGACGCCCTGTTTGGCGATCCGCTCGATGGCCGCCGAAAGCTCAGCAAGGTTGTGGGTGACGCAGATCTGGTAGCTGACTTTGGGGGCTTCCCGACAGATCGCCTCCAGCGCTGGAACCAGCGACGGATCTTGGGCGCGTCGAGCGTTCGGATTGATGACGATGGCGAGGCGCAAGGCCTACTCCTTTTACCGCAGCGGCAGGAGCGATCGCAGATACTGGCCCGTAAAGCTCGTGGCGGACTCGGCAACAAGCTCGGGAGGCCCCTCGGCGATGATGCGTCCGCCTCGGTCACCACCTTCGGGTCCGAGGTCGATGACCCAGTCCGCGCACTTGATCACATCGAGGTTGTGTTCAATGCAAAGGACGCTGTTGCCTGCCTCGACGAGACGATGGAGCACACCAAGCAGCCGATTGATGTCTTCAAAGTGCAGACCCGTCGTCGGCTCATCGAGCAAGTACAGCGTCCGGCCTGTGTCGCGACGGCACAGCTCTTTGGCCAGCTTGACGCGCTGCGCCTCGCCACCTGACAGAGTCGTCGCTGGTTGGCCGAGCGAAAGATATCCGAGCCCCACATCGCACAGCGTATCGAGGATGGGCCGAAGCTGCGGGTGGTGCAAAAACAGCTCGCGCGCCTCGACGATCGGCAGATCGAGGACGTCAGCGATGCTCTTGTCGTGGAAGCGGACGCGGAGCGTGGCGTCGTTGTAGCGTCGGCCTTTGCAGACCTCGCAGGGAACGAACACATCGGCAAGGAAGTGCATCTCGACGCGCTTGAGTCCGTCTCCTTCGCAGGCTTCGCAGCGTCCGCCTTTGACGTTGAACGAAAAGCGTCCCGGCTTGTACCCGTAGGTGCGCGCCTCGGGCAGCTCCGCAAACAAGTTGCGGATGTGATCGAACGCTTTGGTGTACGTCGCTGGATTCGAGCGTGGCGTGCGACCGATCGGCTGCTGGTCAATCGCGATCAGCTTGTCGAGCAGATCGAGGCCCACGATCCGATCGTGCTCGCCGATCGGTGCTCGGCTGTCGTGGAGCTCCTGCAACAGCGCAGGGCGGAGGATTCCGTTGATGAGCGACGACTTGCCCGCGCCCGACACTCCGGTGATCGCCGTCAGTGTCCCGAGTGGAAACTTGACCGAGACGTTCTTCAGGTTGTGTTCGCGGGCGCCCTGGATTTCGAGAAAGCCCTGCGGTGGACGGCGTTTCGTCGGGACGCTGATCTGTCGTCGACCAGAAAGATACTCGCCCGTCAGCGTATCGGCTTGGAGCAGGCGCTGGGGCGGGCCCGAAAACACCACATGTCCCCCGAACCGACCCGCTCCCGGTCCGAAATCGACCACCCAGTCGGCAGCTCGCATGGTGTCGGCGTCATGCTCGACGATCAGCACGGAGTTTCCCTGATCGCGAAGACGGCGCAGTGTGTCGATGAGACGGTGGTTGTCGCGCTGGTGCAGACCGATCGACGGCTCGTCGAGGACGTAGAGCACTCCCGACAGCTCTGACCCCAGCTGCGAGGCGAGCCGAATCCGCTGCGCTTCACCTCCCGAAAGGGTCGCCGCCGCGCGATGTAGGGTCAGGTAATCGAGACCGACGCTCAGCAGGAAGCCGAGCCGGGCGCGAATTTCCTTGAGCAGCTCGCGGGCAATGACCGCTTTTTCGCCGTCGAGAGGCAGCGTGTCGAATAGCAGGGCCGCTTCTCCGACAGTCATGCTCACAACATCGGGAAGACCGTACTTGGGCGGACCATCGGCGGGCGACAAGAGGTAAACCGAACGGGACTCGGGGCGCAGTCGGCCACCGCCGCATGCATGGCAGCTGCTTTCGCGCAGGAACTTTTCGTAGTACTCGCGCATCTGCTCGCTGACGGTCTGCTTGTAGCGACGCATCAGCGTGTTCAAGATGCCTTCAAAGCGCATCGCCCACTGCCCGCTGCCGTGTCGACCTTCCCACTTCACTTCGACGCGGCGATCACCGGCTCCGTACAAGACCAGCTTCTGCTGTTCGCGAGTGAGGTCGCGCCACGGGCGGTCGAGGTCGATCCCAAACTCTTCCGACATGCTGCGCACGATCGAAACGACCAAGCCATCACCGCGCTCCATCGACGAGGCCCAGGGCTCAATCGCTCCGCCGCGGATCGACTTGCGGGTGTCGGGGATGACAAGCTGTGGGTCCATTTCCATCCGGGTGCCAAGACCAGTGCAGTCCGGACACATCCCCAGCGGCGTATTAAAGGAAAACGACTGTGGCGATAGCTCAGGAAAAGCGAGGCTACACGTCGGGCAGGCGCGCTTTTCGGACAAAAGCTGCTCGTCGGTCTGACCGGCGGCCAAGTCCCCGCCTTCCCGCTGTACCAGCACCATTCCGTCGCCGAGCTTGAGCGTGCCCTCGAGAGAATCTGCCAGCCGACGATCTGTCTCGGCGTCATCGCTGAGCGTGATCCGATCCGTCACGATGTGGATCGTGTGCTTGTGTTTTTTCGACAGCGGCGGCAGTTCTTCGATCCGGACGATTTTTCCGTCGATGCGGGCGCGGCTGTAGCCGAGCTTCTTGGCTTTTTCGAGCGCTTCGCCGTGGGAGCCTTTGCGGCCTTCGGCGACCGGTGCCAAAAGCGTAAGCTGAGTGCCCGGCTGATACCGACGAAGCTGGCTCGCCATCTCGGCGGCTGACATTGGCGCGACGCGCTTGCCACACTGCGGACAGTGCTGCGTTCCCACGCGGGCCCACAGCACGCGCAGGTAGTCGTAAATTTCCGTGACCGTTCCGACGGTCGAACGCGGATTGGACGATGCCGTCTTTTGTTCGATCGCAATCGTCGGTGAAAGTCCCCGCAGCGATTCGTATTTCGGCTTGTCGAGCTGGCCGAGAAACTGTCGAGCGTATGCCGACAGCGACTCGACGTAGCGGCGCTGTCCTTCGGCGTAGATCGTGTCAAACGCCAGCGACGATTTTCCCGACCCAGAGACGCCGGTAAACACCACGAGGCGCTTCTTGGGCACCTCAAGGTAATCAATCTGGAGGTTGTGCTCGGTGGCTCCGTGGATCACGATCGCATCGGGCTCAGCGACGGCAGGCGGCAGCGGAGCATCGGTCCGAAGCGGCGGCTGGTGAGACGGAGATGGAGAAATGACGACGGCTTGGGGCTTCGGCTTGCTACTCGGCATTGCAAACACTCGCCTGGCTTTGGAGGGCCAGTTACCGCCAAGAAGCTAGCGAAAAAACTGCTGCGCGTACAAGCCGTACCTGCAGGCTTGTGCGCACGATGGTTCGACCAGCTTTACTTGGCGTCGGGGAATCGGTCGCAGTGGCTGGTGACCTCGGGATACAGATCGGTGCCGCGCAGGACGCGACAGCCGAAACCAAGCAGTCCGTCGACACTGGCCAGCAGGATGCGAGCCGTGCCGTCGCCACCCGATAGGATAACCCGCGTTCCATCCGGCGTAAACTGCACACTGCGGACGCCGCCGACCTTGTCTTCGAGCGTCAACAGCAGCTTGCCGGTCTTGATTTCCCAGATTCGGGCCATGTGATCGTCGCCGCTCGATGCCAGAAGGCTGCTGTCGGGAGAAAACGCGACCGAGCGCACAACGGTGTTGTGGCCTTGAAGGTTCCACTGAGCTTGGCCGGTTCGAGCATCCCAGACCATGACGTTGCCGTCTGCCGATGCAGTTGCGATGCGGGCACCGCCCGGCGAGTAGGTCGCGGCGAGCACATCTTGGTTATGGCCTTGCAGCGTCAGCAGCGTCTGTCCGGTGGTTAGATCCCAGACGCGAGCGTTTCCGTCGCTGCTCGCAGTCACCAGGCGGCTGCCGTCAGGCGAAAATGAGCAGGAACGTACTTCGCTCGTGTGCCCGGTGAGCGTCGACACTGGCTGGAGCGACTGCGTGTTCCACAGCTTTGCCGTGCGATCGGCGCTGGCCGTGCACAGCCGGGTTCCATCGGGAGAGTAGGCCACTTGGAAGACCGGACCTTGGTGTCCGTTCATCGTACCCATGGGGCGACCGGACATTCCATCCCAGACTCTGACGGTCTTGTCGCTCGATGCCGTCGCGATGCGCTGGCCGTTTGGGGAAAATACGCCCCAGTTCACCTCGGCGGAGTGACCCGAAAGCAGCGCCATGCTTCTCTCGGTCTTGGCGTTCCAAAGCAGTGCGTTGTGGTCGATGTGCGTGGTGACGACTCGTCCGCCGTCAGGAGAAAACGCGGCGCTGTTCAGCTCGAACTTGCTTTGGAAGATCTGGCCGTAGCGACCTGAACGAACGTCCCAGACGCGGACATTGCCGTCGGAAGATGCGGTCGCGACCCGGCTCATGTCGGGGGAGAAAACTGCGGCGCGCAGATCCTGCGTGTGCCCTTTGAGAACGTAGAGAGGGCGGCCCGAGATTGCATCCCAGACGCGCGCGATCCGATTGGTGGTCGTCGTAACCACCCGGAGTCCATCGGCAGAGTAGGCCGCCGTGCGCACGCCGTCTTCGGCATCGAAGATGTTGAGATGCGTTCTTCCCGTCGCTGCGTCCCAGATGATGGCTTTCTTGTCGCGCCCGGCGGTGAGCACGCGATTGCCCAGTGGCGAAAAGATTGCCGAGGTGACGTCTTCGCTGTGGCCGGTCAGGATGAAGATGCAGCGGCCCGAGTAGGCATCCCAGATTCGGGCCGTATCGTCGGCGCTGCCGGTGACCACACGACTTCCGT
This sequence comes from uncultured Myxococcales bacterium, assembly GCA_964437195.1. Classification (GTDB taxonomy): domain Bacteria; phylum Myxococcota_A; class Polyangia; order Palsa-1104; family JAEUJZ01; genus JAEUKA01. The sequence continues at coordinate 6,993 of CAYTGC010000018.1, forward strand.
CGGGCGAAAAACCAGCGTATAGCACCGGGCCGTCGTGGCCGCTGAGCGTGACCATGCTGCGACCCGAGCGGGAGTCCCAGATCCGGGCTTGGTTGTCGCCTCCGGCGGTGACGACTCGGCTGCCATCGCGTGAGAAGGCGGCGACGTTGACTTCTTGGTTGTGGCCGGTCAAGGTCGCCAGCGATTTGCCCGTCGCCACATCCCAGACTCGGGCGGTGCGATCGGAGCTGGCGGTGACGACCCGCTTGGCATCCGTCGAGAAAGCCGCGTGGAGAACTTCTTGGCTGTGACCTTTGAGAGTCTGCGCGATCTGCATCGTCGCTGTGTCATAGACGCGGGCGCTGCCATCGGACGCTGCGGTCACGAGCCGCTTTCCGTCGACGCTGTAGTTTACGGAATAGACCGAGCCCTCGTGTTTGAGGATCTGGGAGACGACCATCTCGCCAGTGGCGCGGAACAATTCGCGGACGGACGCTGGCGTTGGTGATGCTCCTCCAGCAATCAGGCTTCCGACGGTGATGATCGCGTTTTTTAGGACGGTCTGGCGATTGCCGATCTGATCGAGAAAGAGGTCGTTTTGTGCCTCGAGCGCTTCGAGCTTGGCCTTCACATCGGGATCGATCGGCGGTGGCGGTGTCGTCAGATCGACGCTGGCATCTTGACCGGCATCCACCCCGAGTTGATCGCTACGCGAGGCTGATCCATCGACAGATACCCCGGCGTCCACCGAACTGCCTCCCCGCGATCCTCCGTCGAGTGCGGCAGATGATGCGGGCGAACTCGATGCAGACGGCGAAGGCGTTTTTTCTTCGGCTGCGAGGCCAGCATGGAGGATGCCGAGCACTCCCGCCCCGCCGAAGAACATCTGCAACAAAAGCCGTCGGAACCGCGAAGACATGCACTTCAGAATATCAGAGCTTTGTTTTCCCGTTCCCATTCCGATGACAAATCCCCTATGGTTCTGGCCGCAAAAACGGCGTAGATCCCCCGTGCTTCTTGGAGTCTGGGATGTCTTTTTTTCCGTCGCGATTTCGAGTTGGTTCGCTTGTGATGCTGTCGCTTGTGTGCGGGCTCAACTGTAGTCCGTTCGAGCGACGTAGCGGTTCCTATAGTGCTGGTGCGGTCGATCCCATTCACTTTCCGCTGCCGTATCTTGGCGAGGGGGGCGATGGGAAAAGGCCGGGCAGTGGTCGGTTTCAGTATGTGACCGCGCATGCGCGAAAGAGTCCGCTGGCCTACTATCCGCTGCCGCTCCACGGTGAGCAGGCGAGCGCCAAAGATCCGCTGGATCTCTCCAGTGTCTCTTTGCCGCTCGGCTATCACTTCGATCCTGGCCGAACCGCAGATGGCCAAGACAGCCGTCGGTGTGCTCCTCCACGGGACTATGTGTATGACCAAAGCGCTCGGCGGCGCGATGCGGTGCGCCTGGATCGCCAAGGCAACATCTTTACTGCGCTTCCGACGGAAAGCGACCCCGCGGGCCAGACCACCTACGTTCCGGTGGTTCGCGAGGTGGCGGTGCAGTCGGACAAAAATCCCTGCCAAGATCCCAAGAGCGAAGAGAACCTCACCAGTCGTGTCGATCTGTCGGTTGATCTGGTATCGCCACCGGATGGGACAGTGGGTGCGATTCCCACCGGACGGCCGAGCGGCAGGTACCTGCTGTGGATTCTGATCGATCCGGCTGCCGAGGTTCTGTATCCCGGTGGAAAACTCGATCCTGTGACCCAGCTTGGCCCGCAGCGGTTCGGTTGGTTCAATCAGTATCTGACCGCGTATCTCGATGGTGGTGTGATTCCTCTCGATGTCCTGGCGCCAGCTGGAAAGGCGCGGATGCAGACGCAGCGACTGCTTTATCCAGCGCGGGTTCTCGATTCCAAGACATCCATGGTTGTGACGGGAGCCCTGGGAATGGGCTTCGATATCGTCGAATTCCGTCGCGGAGAAGAAGGCTACAGTCCAGTCTGTCACGTCTATTCGTTTGAGCCGAACGACCCACAACAAGGCTTTGAAAAGTCGATTGCGGAAGTGAATCCGGCGCGGATTACCGATACTGGACAGGTCATCTACTGCCCTCAACCGACGGAGGTCCGCTAAGCCATGCGTCGGATTTCGCTTGTCACTTCTGCCCTTGCGCTGCTGGTTCCTGCCTCCGTTCTGGCGGTTGGCGAACAGGATGGTCGCCTGGCCGGTGTGATCACCGACAAGGCCTCTTCTGCCCCCCTTCCTGGCGCGCGGATCAAGGTGTCCTCATCTCGCTTGATTGGGGGGCCTCGAACGGTTCTTACCGACGAAGATGGCTCCTATCAGATGGGGGCTCTGCCTCCCGGTTCCTATGACGTCGAGCTTTCCTACGAAGGAGCCAAGCCTCTGCGCCGTCGGATTGTGATTCGGCAAGGAGAGACCTTTCCGCTCAGCATTGCTTGGAGCATTGAGGAGCTTTCCGAATCGACAAAAGTGATCGTCGAAGAGCGGAAGATGACGCGTCCGGATACCACGCAAACCGGAACCGTGCTGACCGCTGATCAGACCGGGCGCGTGGCCACAACCCGTCGCTATCAGGACGTGGCGCAGCAGGTCGCAGGTGTTTCCGGTGGGAGCAATCCCAACATCAAGGGAGCAATGGACTCCCACAACCGCTATCTGGTCGACGGGCTGGACATCACCGATCCGGTTACCAACACCTTTTCCGCCAACATCAACTTTGACTCGATCGAGTCTATCGAAGTGATGACCGGTGGCTCGGAAGCGCAGTACAACTCCCTCGGTGGAACCATCAATCTCATCACCGCAGCGGGAAGCAACGAATGGAAAGTGAGTGCTTCCCAGTTCTTCAACCATCAGTCTTTTTCCGTCGGTCAGCAGTTCGGAACGCAGGTGTATCAGGGGAATCGTCCATTCCTGCACCTGGCGCGTCCTCCCCAAGCTGGATACCAGACGACTGTGATGGTCGGGGGTCCGGTGGTAAAGAACAAGCTGTGGGTCAACTTGTCGTTTGAATACCTGCGAAGAGAGTCGTCTCAACCGATCGGTCCCACACTGGGAATACAGTCTCCTTCGCAGCTCTCCGACCGATTCCTCACGCGTTTCAAAATCACCTACGCACCGACGCAGAAACACCGCCTTACGCTCTCCCTTTCGGCGGATCCGGCCTTCTTCAACAATGTCGATCAAGACAACCTGCGGCTGGGAGTGGCGGAAGACTATCAACGCCAAGGCGGCGTGTTTTCCATCTTGCAGTGGGATTACTTCCACAGCGAGTCCGTGAACACCAACCTGCAAGCAGGCGTGCAATACTCGACGGTCGATGTCGGTCCCCAGGGGTTCTTTGGGAGTGTCGATACATCTGCCTATCGCGGTACTGGGAGATTCTCTTCCGCCAACGATGTCTACGATCCAGATCGTCCACAGCACTACAACGCAGATGACGGAACCTACTGGTATCAAGGCGGATCCATTTCCTACGACAAGCGGATCACGTTCCAGTTTGATCCGTCGGTGTCGGTGCGTGGAAAGCTGCTGGGAAAGCACGAAGCGAAGTTCGGAATCCAGTCGCGTGTGACCTATCACTCCTATGAGAGCTCGACCCCAGGCGGGATGGTCTATAGTGATGAAGGGGGCGGTCCCGGCGAAAGCGGTCTGTGTCTTCCCGAAATTGGCCAGACCCAGGGCTGCAACCTGCGGAGTCACTATCCGGCTTTTGGCAATCAGCAGCTCGGGTTTTCTGTCGGAGCATTTGCTCAGGATCGCTGGCAGATCACTTCCTTTTTGCGAATCAATCCTGGCTTCCGGATCGACTACGGACGGACCACCAATAGCCGTGGCGAAGAGGTCTCCAGCCTGGTGGGTTTCGGACCCCGCATCGGTCTTCTGTTCGATCTAACCCAGGACGGAAAGACACTGTTCACGGCGTACTATGGTCGGTCAAATGAAGTGCTTTCTCTGCTGGCGGCGGCCTATGCGGACATCACGCCAACATCGCTGACGCAGAAGTGGGATGCGGACAAAAAGGACTTCCGTGACCTCCGTACAGCAGGCGGGGAGGGCGGCTATCAGCTCGACTCGCGCGGTACACCACCCCATACAGACGAAGTCACCCTGTCGCTGCGCCGTGAAGTTCTGGAAAACTCTGTCGCCAGCGTGGACTACACCTACAAACGAGTGGGAAACATCTGGGACAGCGTCGAAGTGAACCAGATCTGGGATCCCACGGGAACCCGCGTGATAGACCATGTCGATGGACATCCGCGACAGATCTTCCTTTACACCAGGCCCGATGAGAACTGGCGCGTCTATCACGGACTCGACTTCATCTTCGAGTCGCGACCTCGGCAAGAGTGGGATCTATCGCTCGCGTATACGCTGTCCTTCCTGTATGGACCTGGCGCCGAGCAGTTTGCGCAGGTGTCTGGAAGTCAAGCCCTGGGCCAGTATTACAACCCGCGAATGTACGGATTTTATGACGGGTTCCTTCCCGAAGACCGTCGACACAACCTGAAGCTGCGCGCGTCCTATACGTTCAAGGGACTGCTGTTTGGCGCGTTCCTAAACTTCCAAAGTGGAGCACCCCGGACCAAGCGCTTCTTCAACCAAAACGAAGGTGACTACACCAACCGGCGCTCACCAAGCGGAACCGATCCGGGGCAGACTCCGAACGATGTTACTTCGATTGCAGAGGTGCGGACTCCCGCCGTGCTGGCGACCGATCTACGGATTGCGTACGACCTGCATTCCCTGCTTCAGAAAGTGCATCTGTCAGTCAGTGTCGACTTGTTCAATCTGTTCAACCTGGACTCCCCGACGGAAATTGAGGCGCGTGACGTGCCAACCTACGGACAAGTTCGATCCCGGCAGCAGCCACTCCGTCTTCAGCTCGGTGTCCAGCTTCAGTACTGATGCCGTCCCTTTGGGGAATTGTTCGCCACAGGTTAGATGCCAATCGCCAATCGCAGTGCTTCCCATGGGAGGGTTGCGCAGCGACGGCGTGATGGATATTCCCGAACACCTGAGAGTGCGGCCAGATCACCAAGTTCCGTGCTGGGCTGCGAGGCTTCTGTTGTTCCTTCGGGGGGGGCAAGGAATGCGAGCAATTGCTCACATAACTGCGAAATCGCCTGGATGTTCTGTCCGCAGACTGCGTCGGTCAGAAGCGATGCGGACGCGCGACAGAGCGCACAGCCATGGCCCTCAAAATGACATACGGACACGTTCGATCCTTCGACAACCGCCGAGATGATGACCTCATCGCCGCACAGCGGATTCGACAGTCGTGCGCGATGGGTTGCCCCGTCCAGCGGTCCAAAATGATGCGGGGCGCGATGATGGGACAAGATGACGTCCTGATACAGCTTGGCAAGCGTGGGGTTCATCGGAATAGCTCGGAGACACGCAGGAGTGCAGCGGCCAGGTGATCGATTTCTTCGATGGTGTTGTAAAAAGCAAGCGATGCGCGGACACTGCCCCGGACTCCCAATGCGGCAAACAGGGGCTCCGCACAGTGAAGTCCTGCCCGCACCGCGACTCCCTCGAAGTCGAGTGCAGTACCGACATCGTGGGGATGAACGCCCGTCAGGTTGAACGACAGAACCGGAACTTTGTCGCCATCCGGGACAAGTGCTGACAAGCCGGGGATTTCCGCCAGTCGCTTCATCATATGAAGCATCAAAAATGATTCATATTCGGCAATCTGCGCAAAGCCAACTTCCTTCACATAGTCGAGTGCTGTTCCAAGCGCAATCACTTCGGCAACCGCAGGGGTTCCTGCTTCCAATCGGTACGGAACCTCCTGGAACGTGGTCTCGGTCTGTGTCACCGACTGCACCATGCCGCCACCGGTCTGCCATGGCGAGATTCCTGAAAGTCGATCCCTCCTGCCCCACAGAACGCCAACTCCCCACGGGGCAAACAGCTTGTGACCGGAAAAGCAGTAGAAGTCGCAGCTGATTTGCGTGACATCGACCGGAAAGTGTGGGACCGCTTGTGCTCCATCGACCACTGTGATCGCGGAGACCTGCTTGGCCAGCGCACAGACTGTCTGAACGTCGATGATTGCTCCGTTCACATTGGATGCGTGCGTACACGCGACAATCCGGGTCCGTGGCGAAAGGAGCGACGGCAGAACAGACATGTCGAGCGTTCCGGACGGCGTGATGGGCGCAATCACCAGCTTGGCGTTTTGCTGCGAACAGAGCTTCTGCCACGGTACGAAGTTGCTATGGTGTTCAAGCTGGGTTACCAGCACCTCGTCTCCCGCACGTACGTACGCGGGTCCAATCGTCTGCGAGAGCAGGTTGACGGACTCTGTTGTTCCGCGTGTAAACACCACATGGGAGTCGCTTTGGGCCGATAGGAATCCGCGAACTTTGTCGCGCACGGCCTCGAAGTCACGCGTCGCTCTCTGGCTCAGTAGGTGAACACCGCGATGGACATTGCCGCACTCTTCGACATACGCAGAGAGCAGGCGTTCGAGAACCACCTGTGGCTTCTGGCTCGTCGATGCGTTGTCCAGATAACACAGCGGCTTGCCATGGACCGTCTGCTTGAGCGCAGGAAAGTCCGCGCGTCGACTTCGCAAGAGCGGAGAGGGCACGGTGTGAGCAGGCATGCTGGGGACTATCGCACGATTGCGGACGGATGGAACCCGGCTGCGAGCTTGGGAACCCGGCGGGCACCTGTTGTGACGGTGGGCCATGGACAGCGCAGGGTGACCCGGCCTAAGCTCGCGGCGAAAAAGGAACGCCATGCCCCACGAGTCTGCTTCGCTTGTCGCGCAAGGTTTGCGTTGGCTCCACAGTGGCCATCGGGTTGCGGTTGCCACGGTGGTGAAAACCTGGGGGAGCTCGCCTCGTCCCGCTGGCAGTCTGCTCGTCATTTGTGACCAAGGGGATTTCATCGGGTCGGTGTCGGGCGGCTGCATTGAAGGTGCAGTGATCACCGCTGCTCAGCAGACGATGACGGACGGAAAGCCGCAGCTTCTGTCGTTTGGTGTCACCCAGGAAATGGCGTGGGAGGTTGGCCTCGCGTGTGGTGGTCGCGTCGAGGTGTTCGTTGAGAAGGCCCAGGATGCGTCGCTGCAAGCGATTCTTCAAGCGCTGGAAACGCGGACGCCACTCGTTGTCGTGACGCAGATTCCGACCGGACAGCAGTGGTTCTTGGACGGGCCGCAGTCCGCAGCCTGTCCGTCTGAGCTGCGCGATGGAGTGGCGTCGGCACTTCTTGCCGATGGAGCCGATGAACACTCGCTCGATGATGGTCGCCGGTTCTTCTTTTTGCCCTTTGTCCCTTCGGTGCGGCTGCTGATTGTCGGGGCAGTGCATACCGCGCAGCCGCTGTGTCAGATGGCGACCCAGTGTGGCTTTGATGTAACGGTGATCGATCCGCGGTCGGCTTTTGCGACGACGGCTCGCTTTCCGGGCGTCACGCTTGTCCGTGAGTGGCCGGAGCCAGCGCTGACTCGTATTCCCGTGGACAGACGCACCGCGGTCGTGACGCTGACGCACGATCCAAAGTTGGATGATCCTGCGCTCGCTGCTGCGCTGCGCAGTGATGCCTTTTACGTCGGTGCGCTGGGGAGCGGAAAGACGCATGCTGCGCGGCTGCGTCGGCTGGTAGAGCAGGGTTTTTCCGCTGAACAGACAGCGCGGATTCATGGTCCGGTCGGGCTTCGATTGGGCGCTCGCTCTCCGTCAGAGATTGCCGTGTCCATCTTGGCTCAGATCATCGCAGTCCTGCGGTCTTTGCCGACGAGAGCGAGCGAATGAGGTTTGGTCAGCTCACCGTCGATGTCGGTCTGATTTGCGCACACACGATGCGCCTGTCCGACGGAAGCGTCTTCAAGAAAGGCCGTCGGCTCACGGAGGCTGATGTCGGGCAGCTGCGCAAAGACGGAATCTCGACGCTGTGGGCCGCTTGTCTCGATGAAAGTGATCTGGACGAAGATCAAGCCGCAGCGCAGGTGGCCCGGGCCGTGGCGGGCCCCAACACTCGATTTGCAGACGCGGCGACGGGCCGCTGTAACTTGCATGCGACTTGTAGCGGGCTGTTGGTCATCGATGAGAGTGCGGTGCGCGCGCTCAATCATCTCGACCCAGACGTGACGCTGGCGACGCTACCGAACCTGTCACCGATTCGGGATGGCGAGATGGTGGCAACGGTCAAAGTGATTCCCTTTGCGGTGCCGCGCGCGCTGGTCGAAGCGTCGGTGGCAGTGGGCGGTGCAGGTTGCGACGGTGGAATGATTCGGATGGCCCCGTTTGTGCCGCGTCGGATCGGCCTGATTCTGACACGTACGCCGGGTCTACCCGAGAGCATCCTCGATCGAGCCGCGGCGGCGCAGCGCGTACGAGCCGAGCGAGTGTCGAGCCAGATCGTTGAGGAACGCCGGTGTCCTCATGACGAAGCCGCTGTGGCGTTGGCGCTGCGCGAGTTGTCGACGAGCGGATGCGATCTGATCTTGGTGCTTGGCGCATCGGCGATCGTCGATCGGCGGGATGTGATTCCCTCGGCGATCGTCGCGGCAGGCGGGGAAGTCGTTCAGCTGGGAATGCCCGTGGATCCGGGCAACTTGCTGCTTCTGGCAAAGCTCGGGTTGACGACGGTTCTCGGCGTACCGGGTTGTGCGCGCTCGCTGCGGCGATCGGGTTTCGACTCTGTGCTCGAGCGAACCTGTGCGGGGCTGGAGGTGTCGGCGCGAGATCTGCAAGACATGGGTGTTGGCGGACTTTTGCACGAAGTGCCGTGGCGACCCGCTCCTCGTGAAGAGGCGCTTCTGCCGCCGCAGGTTGCGGCTGTGGTGCTGGCGGCTGGCCGGTCGCTGCGGATGTCCGAGCAGAACAAGTTGCTGATACCTCTCGACGGCAAGCCGCTGGTCTGTCATGTCGTGGATGCGCTTTTGGCGACGGCGGCTCGTCCGATCATCGTCGTTACGGGCCATCAATCGGTGGAAGTTCGCGCCGCGCTGGCGGGCCGCGCCGTCCAGTTTGTCCACAACCCGGATTATGCGGAGGGACTGAGCACCAGTCTGCGGGTTGGGCTCAATCAGATTGACAGCAGCAGCGACGGAGCGCTCGTCTGCTTGGGCGATATGCCACGGGTGCGGACCCAGCACATCGAAGCGCTGATCGGGGCTTTTGAACCCGAAGACGGCCGCGAAGTGGTGGTGCCAACCTTTGCTGGGCGACGGGGAAATCCGGTGCTGTGGTCGGCTCGCCACTTTGCGATGATGCGTGAGTTACGGGGCGACCAAGGCGCGCGCGAGCTTCTGCGTCGGCTGGCGGCTGTGACGTGTATGGTGCCGATGCCCGACGACGGGGTGCTGCTCGACGTCGATACGCGTGAGGCGCTGTCGCACCTTCAATCGTCGACGGTGTCGACCCCACAGTCTGGAGTCTAACCGCCGCTGAGTCTGACGCCGATGACGCCAAGGATGATGAGCAGGATCGACGCGAGCTTTGGATACGAGAGCGTCTCATGGAAAAAAAACAACCCGAGCAGTACGACGAGAAGCGTGCCCATCCCCGCCCAGATCGCATACGCGACGTTCATCGGGATTTGCTTGAGCGCGAGCGTCAGCATGCCCAGGCTCGCCATGTAGCAGAGGATCATGCCCACCGACGGAAGAATGCGCGAAAACCCCTCCGACAGCTTCATGCAGGTGGTGCCACAGACCTCGAACAAGATTCCGCAAAACAGAAACATCCAGCTCATGCGGATCGGTTCTACTTCAATTGGCCGAGAAAAACCGCGCTCGGAAACTTGAGCATTTTGACACCCACGCTAAGGTGGCCGTCTGAAGAGTCGCCAATGCTTCTCCCGACACCCATCATCCCCTCCTCGGCCATCTCCTTGACACCGCTTGGAACAGACGGGCAGGATCAGAAAGGGCGGTTTGTTGCGTAATGGCGGTCAGTAACGCATTTCTTACCTCGCACGCAGTCGCAGAGCTCATCGGAGTGAGTCCCTCGACGGTTCTTTCTTGGATCGACAAAGGCCTTCTGCCGGCTTTCCGCACGCCTGGTGGACACCGTCGCGTCGAGCCCAACGTCCTGGTCGAGTTTCTGCGCAACCACCAAATGCCGGTCCCGCGGACGCTCCTGCCGCAGGCGAGGCGCATGCTTCTCATCGACGACGATGCGACGTTTTTGCGCTCGACCAAGCGGCAGCTGAAGCAGAACTTTCCCGATCTCGAAGTCGAGATCGCCGAAGGTCCTGTCGAAGGTCTGCTCAAGATCGGTATCGATCGCCCCGATGCGGTCCTGCTCGACGCCATGATGCCGGGGATGGACGGAGTCGAAGTCTGTCGACAAATCCGCCAAAATCCGGCAACTGCGGACATTGCAGTGATCGCCCTGACCGGTCGTCTCGACGAATTGCTCGAGGCCTCGTTCAAGAAATCGGGGGCGACTGCTTGCCTCCGGAAGCCGCTTGATATCAATCAACTGACGCAGCTTTTGGGGCTTTAAGACATGACCGTGCTCGCTGTGGCGCAAGAGGAGAGGGCTTCACGCACGAGCCAGAAGTTACGTGCGCTGCGGCATCAGGCCAGCGAATTTGGCGTTGGTCCGATCGCTTGCACCGCCTGGCATCCGAGCTTTCAAGTCCTGAGTGGTCTCATAGAGAACCTCTCGATGGGGGGACTTCTTGTGCGGTTTCCTTCGGTGCTCAAGCTCGGCACGATGGAAGTCGACGACTGGCTCTTGTCGGTCCACGTCTCACTGCGAACCGGCGAAGTGATCTGTCACTCCGATGCTGTGGTTCGTCATGTCCAGACCGATGGCGACGATCTGCTGGTCGGACTCCAGATCAAAAAAGGCGTCGTCGATTTGCCGACGCTGTACGAGCGCCAGACCCGCTATCGATTTGCAGCGCGCTGTGATCAAGCCGAGCGAGTTGCCGACGCCAGCAAGATCCTGCCGCAGTTCAAAGAGTGGGTGTCGGATCTGCGCAATTACCTCGAGCGGATGAAGTCGTTCCTGGATCAAGAGGAGTCGGCGCTCGAGAGTGAAGACCTGTTTACGCGCGATCAAATTGTCGCCCAATACCTCGGTGAGGTGGCGCCGCGCATCATCCAGCGGGTGCAGAGCTCGAGTCATCAGATGGGCTCGATCATCGGCAATCTTTCCGACGATGAGCATGCTGCCCATCGTGCGTACGCGCAGCATCACCTCGGCGAGCTGTTCCTGCATGCTCCGTTTGTCCGTCGTGCCCACAAGAAGCCGCTTGGGTACGCCGGCGACTACGAGATGATGAACATGCTCTATCGTCCGAGCCACGCCGAGGGCTGCGGCCTGTTTGGGCGCGTGCTCCACATGTGCACGACGAGCGAGGTCGCAGCGCGGGCCAACATCAACCGCATCTCGTTTTTGCAGGAAAAAATTCGTGCAGCCGTGCGCCTACACTCGGTGGGCGGCAAGGACCGGACGCGGATTGCTTCCGTCGGAAGCGGACCAGCCAAAGAGATCGAAGATCTGCTCGAAAACGAGCCGCACCTTGGCCCGCAGCTTGATGTGATGCTCATCGATCAGGACGTGCGCGCGATCTCCTACTGCGAGCGCCGTCTGGTTCCCCTCGCGGAAAAAACCGGAGCGCAGATCCACTTTGTTCGCGAGTCCGTGCGTCGGCTCCTGTGTGGCGGTCGTTTGGGCTACACCATGGGGCAGCGCCAGCTTATCTACAGCGCCGGACTGTTCGACTATCTGTCGGACCGGAGCTTCGTCGCACTGCTATCCGCTCTCTACGAAGGGGCCGAAGAGGGCGGTCAGATTCTGGTTGGCAACGTCGATCAATCGAACCCGACGCGCTACTTCATGGAGTACTTTGCGGAGTGGTTCCTGATCCATCGCTCTCGTCAGCAGCTTCTCGACAAAGCGAAGTTCCTGCGGCCTCCGCCCGCTCAGGTTCGTGTCGAGACGGAGCCGCTCGGCGTGAACCTCTTTCTCGTCCTTCAGAAATGACCGCTGACTTCAAGAGCTACCTTCAAGACCACAACACGGCCGCCGTCCGGCTGACCTGCATCCTGTGCGCAGTGCTGATGCCTGCCGGCGTCTTTCTCGACCTGTTTACGAACCGGCACCATGTCGGGGACTTTCTTGTTCTGCGGCTTCTCGCGTCGGTGGTTTCTCTTGGGGTTCTGGGACTCGCTCGCCTGGACAGCCTTCGTCGCCACAGCTACTTGCTGATTACGCTCGTCATCCTGGCGTGTACCGGATCGATCGAGGTGATGATCGTCCGCCTCGGGGAACACGCAAGCTCACCGTATTATGCCGGGCTCAACCTGTGCATCTTGGGCGCGGGCCTGGTCTACGTCTGGAGCGCGCGCCAAGCGCTCTTGGTCTGCGCGCTGGTTCTATTGATGTGGCTGGTGCCGGCGATTTGGAGCGGACCCGCCATCTATGGCGCGTTTGTGAACAACCTCTACTTCTTGGTGCTCACCAGCATCATTGCCGTCGCTGCGAACCAGATGCGTTACAACTTGGCGCAGCGCGAGTGGGAAGCCAAGACCGCACTGTCGCGAACCAGCGCCGAGCTTCAGACGTCCATCGAGCGGATTCAGGAGCTCGATCGCTTGAAGAACCAGTTTTTCACCAACATCTCGCACGAGCTGCGGACGCCGCTCGCCCTCATCACCGCGCCGATTGAAGAGATGCTGTCGCGCGCTGGGCTGCCGGATGTCCATCGCAACGCGCTCCAGGTCGTGCTGCGCAACGGTCTGCGACTGCACCGGCTGATCGACGGTCTGCTCGATCTGGCCCGACTGGAAGCCGGACAGCTCCGCCTGCGCGTCGCCAACCTGGATCTGCCGCACCTTTTGCGAAATGTCGTTGGAGCCTTCCAACCGGCTGCGGAGAGCATGGGCATCAGCCTTTCGCTTTCTCTCCCCGACGAGCCGCTCCCGACTTCGCTGATGGGTGACAGCGAAAAGCTCGAAGTCGTGATGACGAACCTGCTCGGCAATGCGCTCAAGTTTACCGAGAAGGGCGGCTCCATTGCCGTCGTCGTCCGCTCTGTGGCTGATGCCGTGGAGATCGACATCAAAGACAGCGGCATTGGCATTCCCGAAGGTGAACAGCCCTACATTTTCGAGCGTTTCCGTCGCGTCGAATCAGCCGGCCGCAAGCAAGGTGGCGCTGGAATCGGGCTGGCGCTGGTCAAAGAGCTCATCGAGCTGCACGGTGGCTCGGTTGCGGTCAAGAGCGCGCCGGGCGAAGGGTCCGTGTTTACGGTGCGACTACGCCTCGGGAGCGAACACCTCCACGACGAGCTGGTCGAAACCCCGTCATCGCCGCAGTCCCATCCAACGAGTGAACTGACCCGCGCCGCAAGTCCGCATCAGGCCTTGGTGCACGTCGACGGGGCGCTCGATCCGCGGCTGGAGCCAGCGAACAAAGGACAGTCAAGCCAGGCGATCCCGGTGCTGGTTTCCGGTGGTGGCCACAGTCGGGCCCACATCCTCATCGCCGAGGACAACGTCGATCTTCGCAAGTTCCTGCAAGAACTCCTCGCGCCTTACTACAACGTGACGGCTGCCAGCGATGGAAAAGAGGCGCTCGAACGCCTGCATGACCGAATGCCGGATCTGGTGCTCGCCGACGTGATGATGCCGCAGATGTCCGGCATTGAGCTGTGTCAGCAGGTAAAGCGCGATCTGCGGACGCGAACGCTGCCGGTGATCCTGCTGACGGCGCGCAGTGGGATCGACGAGACGCTCGAGGGCTTCAGCCACGGCGCCGACGACTATCTGGTCAAGCCGTTTAGCCCTCGCGAGCTTTTGATGCGGGTTGCGGTTCAGCTCAAGCTGCGACGGCTGACGGCTCAGGTTGCCAACGCGGCGCGGCTTGCGGCGGTCGGAACGCTGGCAGCCGGGGTTGCGCACGAGATCAAAAATCCGCTCAACGCCATCAACACCGGAGCGGCGGCACTGCGCAAGCGGGCCGATCTTGACCCGTCGCTGCAAGCCGAAATCCTCGACATGGTCGAGGAGTGCGTCGGCCGAATTTCCGAAATTACCACCGCCCTGACCGAGCACGCGCGCCCGGCGGACGGCGAAGGCCTGTCACTGTTCGATGTCCAAAAAGGTCTGGATACGACGCTGCGGCTCTTGGCGGATCGGCTGCGGGCATCGTCGCTTCAGATCGTGCGCGATTTCCGAACCGAGCGGCTGATCGTCGCGCGGCCTCGCCAGCTCAACCAGGTGTTTCTGAACCTGATCGACAATGCGGTTCGCGCAAGTCCGTCGGGGGGACGGATTTCGCTCACGCTGTCGGAAACAGATCGCGAATCGCTGTCGCTGGTTGTTCACGACGAAGGGCCCGGGGTTCCTGTGGAAAATCGCGAGCGCATCTTCGACCCATTTTTTACGACCCGAGCGCCGGGCGAAGGCACCGGGCTTGGGCTCTATCTGTCGCGACAGATCATCGAGGCACACGGCGGTTCGTTGCGGGTAGGCAGCGTGCCTGGCCGAGGCGCTGCTTTCATCATCGAGCTGCCGGTCGCTGGACCAACGGCGGCGTACGGGGGAACCAGCAAGAGCAGTGAGGGAGCAGCGGCATGAAAACCAGCAAACCAGCCTCGAGCGGAGAGCGGCGGGCCGTCGTCCTGTATGTCGACGACGATCGTGCCAACTTGCTGGCTTTTCGCGCGATTGCGGAGCCAACCTACGAAGTCGTGGTCGCCAAGAGCGGCGACGAAGCCCTGTCGCTGATGGAGCAAAATCCCGACATTGCGGTGCTGATGGCGGACCAGCGGATGCCGGGGATGAGCGGCATCGATCTGTGCGAGCGAGTCCAAAAGACCCATCCCGACATCGTTCGGATGCTGGTCACCGCATATTCCGACTTGCAGGCAGCGATTGCGGCGATCAACCGCGGGCACGTCAGTCGGTATCTCAACAAGCCGTGGAATGCCGAGGAGCTGCTCGCAACCATTCGCGATGCCGTCGAGCGCTATCGGCTCAAAGTCACGGTGCAAGAGCTGCAGGTTCGGATCTCGCAGAGTGAACGGCTGTATGCGCTCGGTGTCCTGACGGCCAGCATTGGCCACGAGATCCGCACGCCGCTTTCGATCGTGTCGTCAAATGTGCAGTTTGCCCGCAAAGCGCTCGTCGAGGCGCTGAAGAACTCGCAGACAAAGAACGCAAACCCCAGCCTGCGCGAGGTGGAAGCAGCGCTCGTCGATGCCGAGGAAGGCGCGCAGCGGCTGATCGATATCGCCGACAGCATTCTTTTGTCGTCGCGCAGCGAGCCAGGAGATCGAGAGCCGGTCGATCTGGCGCATGTTCTGCATTCGGTGTTGCGGCTGACCCGATCCGAGGCGACCCACAAGGCGCGTCTTTTGATTGCGCAGTCAGCCAAGCCGCGGATTTTTGGCTCGGCGACGCGGGTGGGTCAGGTGCTGCTCAACCTGGTGCTGAATGCGCTGCAAGCGCTTCCCGACCGTCCGATCGAGCGCAACGAAGTGAAGCTGTCGCTGGATGAAAAAGACGGTCGAGCCATCGTCGAGGTTGCTGACAACGGCGTCGGCATCGAGCCGCAGAATCTGGCGCACATCTTTGACCCGTTTTTTACGACGAAGAAAAAGGGAACCGGGCTGGGACTGGCCATCTCGAAGCAGATCGTCGAGGAAATGGGCGGACAGATTCACGTCGACAGCCGCCCCGGACAAGGCACTCGCTTCCGGGTGAGCTGGCCGCTGATTCCGCCCGGCTGACGGCTAGGCGAAAATCAGTCGCCCGCTCTCGGTCACCTGACACGTCGACAGGCCCGAGCGCGGTGGCGAGATCTGGGACTGGCTCGGCAAAAGCGCCAGCCCTTCCAAGAGCCGGTTCGATCTGCCGCGCAGGTGCAGATGCAGCGCGGCCTGGAATCGCTGCAGAAAGTACTCGAGAGCCAGGTGCAGCACGCGTCGCCGATACGCGGACTTTTGCTCGGTTGCCTGGCGCACGCTCTGCGCTTCGAAGGCGCGCAGCACTCGTTCTTGCGCCGCCAGTCCCAGAAGCTGTGCTGACTGAAGACCGGACGCCCGAATCACCTCGGGGTGCTGGGTCGCAGCAAGCAGAAAACGTGTGATTCCATCGGCGACCTTTTTCCCATCGGTGAGCGTCAGCTCGTTGCCCAGACCAAACTCGGCTTTCAGACCTGGCTGGCTGGTGTTGCGCAGACCTTGTCGCACCGCGTCTCGATAGGCTTCAAGCAGGATCGCGCTGGTTCGCACCGTCTCCCCGTGACGGGCCGATACGGGGGGCGCAACCGCGAGAGGCTCGCGAAGCTTGGGCGCAAGAGGCGTCAGTCCCTGCAACTCCTCGGCGATGCGCAGCACCGCGCCGCACATCTCGCGCGACAGAGCGACTTCACCATGCAGCGCCGATTCGGACGCAATGAACTTCAGGATCGGGGCCAGCACGGTGACGCAGCGCTCGACGGATAGCTTGGGCTCGATTCCTTCGGCGCAGAGATCCTTGGCTCGTCCGATCAGTGTCGTCAGGGCGGCCTGGGCGGACATGGGACGTCGCGATGCAACCGCACGAAGCAACATGGCTGGGTTCTGCGGACGCTTGGTTTGCGCTGTTTTGGCACGCTGAGGGCTCGTCATGTCCATTCCTTGAGGTAGCAAGATGTAGGACAAAAACCTACGGCACCTACCACGGCTTGCCAAATTTTTGTGCTAGTCTCCCGGGCGCATGTGGGATGCGAAGGTCGCTCTTGCTGTTCTTCTGCCGCTGCGCGTCGGCGCCGGTCAGTTCTTGCTCACGCAGGCGATGCAGCAGATTGCGGCGGGCTGGCTGGTGCAGCCGCTGGTGACGCGTCACCTCGAGACCATTCGGACCGGCGAGCACGGCTTTCGGGCACTGATTCCGGTGGCCGAGCATGTGCTTGCGCATTCCCAGCTTTACAGCGTCGCGACCTGCACGGGACAGCTCGTCTGCGGGTTGCTGCTTTGCATCGGGCTGCTGAGTCGAACAGCCGCGGGGCTTGGGCTGCTTGGGCATCTGGCGGTGGCGGTGCTGCTGGGTCCACGCGTATTCGATAGCGCGACGATTCTGCTCAGCCTGGGTCTTTTGTCTCTGTCACTCGTTCCGTCGGGGCGAGTTCTTGGACTCGACGGCATCTTGGTAAATCGACTGCCGTCTTGGCTGCGGTAGGCTTGGCTGCGACTCGCGCGGCCTACTTTTCGAGCTTTTGCGTGATCACGTAGGCGGGAAGCTCGACCGGCTGGTTGTCGATGAAGAAGCCGCGATTGAGCATCAGCGCGAGCTGCGGAACTTTGTCCGACACCTTGTACGAGAGCTGAAGCTCATGGCTTCCGTGCGGTGGCACCGTGTGGGTTGGCGCGGTCGGAATCCCGAACACTTGCGCATTCGACCGGGCCAGCATCTGTCCAGTCGGCAGCGCGCACATGATCTGGTTGCGATCGATGACCATCACGCGGTCGGTCTGGTTGTGAACCATCAGTGCGATCTCGATTTCATCGTCGTCGTGTTCGACTTTGACCTGGGTGATGCCAACCCCGGCGACTTCGTAGCGCGGCGGTGTCATGTACTCAATGTGGGCACAGCCGACAGCGAGATACAGCAGCACGGGGGCGACGAGGCGAGGCAGCAACTTCTGGATGCGCATCGAGCGAACTCCTTGGGTTCACATCGTAGCAGCTTCGCAGTCAGGAACGCTCTTCGTGTGTGCTGAATTGCGATAGTCAGGAGCCATCGTGTTGTCATAAAATGACAGGCGCAGATGAAGTTCCTAAAGCTCGCCTCCCTCTGTGTGCTGTGTGTCATGCCGCTGCTTGTGGGCTGCGGCAAAAAAGGTATCGACGCCGAGATCCAGGCATTCAAAGCGGCCGGGCGGAATGTGTCCGAGTTCACGGATGCCGACGCGGGTGCGATGCAGGCCAAGCGTTGTCGTCAGGGCTCGATCGACCAGATGGCCGTCCTTCTGTGTGAATATCCGAATCGCGATGCCGCTTCGGCTGGCGTACGCAACGCAGCGACGTGGGCCGGTGAGAGTGCGACGTGGCTCTCCCTTCAGCGGGACAAGGTCGTTTTCGCCGTGGCTGACCGAAGCGAAGTCGATCAAAGCGGCAAGACGATCTCGGCGCTGTCAAAGGTGTTCCGCCGGTTGGCGAAGAAGTAGTGCACTTCTCGCAATTGCAACTACCCTACAGGCATGTCTTCCGCGTCCAGCGAGGCCACGCGTCCGCCTCGCAAGAGCATTCGTCGCCTGATCCAGACTGCCTTTGTTCGCTTCATCCGAGCCGAAGCTGCGTCCGGCATCGTGCTGATCATCAACACCCTTCTGGCGCTGGGGCTGGCGAACAGTCGGTTTGGCGAGGCGGTGAGCGCCTTTTGGCAGACCACGCCGACGCTGCCGTGGCTTGGGGTCAGCGTTCGACTGTCGCTCCGCGATGTGATCGGCGACGGACTCATGGCGGTGTTCTTTCTGGTGGTCGGGCTGGAGATCAAGCGAGAGCTGATTGCGGGTGAGTTGGCTTCGGTGCGTCGTGCCGCGCTGCCAGTGCTGGCTGCCCTGGGGGGGATGCTGGTTCCGGCGTTGTGTTATCTGGCATTTACGTCCGGCACTCCGCTCGCGCGTGGATTTGGGATTCCTACTGCCACGGACATTGCGTTCACCGTTGGGGTGATGACGCTGCTTGGCAAGCGGGTTCCGATTGGCGCCAAGGTATTCATCACTGCACTCGCGATTGCCGATGACCTCGGTGCGGTGGTGGTCATTGCCATTTTCTATTCGCAGCTTGGCAGTCTGATTTCGATGCTACCCGTCGTGGGGCTGTCACTCCTTCTGCTCGTTCTGAATCTGCTTGGGGTCCGGCGACTTGTGATCTTTTTGCCGATTGGGGGACTGCTCTGGTGGGCGATGCACCATGCCGGCGTTCACGCGACGCTTGCCGGTGTGGTGTTGGCCATGGCGATTCCTTTGCGGGCGGAAACAGATGAGCAGCGAGTTCAGCAGTCTCCCCTTCATCGCTTGGAGCAGAAGCTCCATCTGGTGGTTGCATTCGGAATCTTGCCGCTCTTTGCGCTGGCCAATGCCGGAGTGACACTGCCTGCTCCCGCAGACATGTGGGAATCGTTCCGTTCACAGCCGGTAACCATCGGGGTGTTTGTCGGACTGCTGATAGGAAAGCCGGTAGGAATTTTCTGTGCCAGTGTGCTGGCGATTCGTCTTCGGATCGGAGCAATGCCGTCGCTAACCAGCTATGGCGTCCTGTTTGGTTCTTCGATGCTGGCTGGAATCGGCTTCACGATGTCGATCTTCATCACCGGGCTCGCTTTTTCCTCTCCACCGCAGGTGACGGCTGCCAAGATCGGCGTGTTGTCGGGATCTCTGTGTGCAGCACTGGCTGGATCGCTGTGGCTCCGCTTCGTCTCGGCTCCGGCCTCTGGCCATGGGGATCCCGCTGAGACAGAGGATGGAAAACGCGCGGACTGATGTCCAATAAGAATCCTTGAAAAGGATTCATTTATGCGCGGCTGTTCCTGCTGGGGCAGGGTTCTTCTGCACATCTCCGGGCAACCATTGATTGAGCACTTCAGCCAGCTCGGCTGCGACGAGTGGCTTGCTCAGATAGCCATCCATTCCGGCATCGATGCAGCGCTGTCTGTCTTCATCGAACGCGCTCGCCGTGAGTGCGATGATCGGAATGCGCAGACTGTTCTTCTCTCTTTCCCACTCGCGGATTCGTCGGGTGGCTTCAAATCCATCCATCTGTGGCATCTGGCAGTCCATCAGCACAAGATGTGGACGCGATGACTTGCCTTCGTTGGTAAGCAAAGACAGCGCTTCTTCGCCATTCACAACGCTGTGCACCTTCAGCCCATGTCTACGCAAGAACGCTTCCACCACGGTTCGGTTGATGACGTTGTCTTCGACGACTAGCACATTTTTTGGATCGGGCTGCAGAGACGGCTGTGTGACATGGGTTGGCGTCGGCGGAATGGACGATTCTGTCGCCAAAGAGGGCTTCGGGGGGTTGGTCAGGTGAACTGGATTCGGTGGCGGATCAGGAGTCCGGGCCACCGCTTCCAGCACTTCGACCTGGACCTGGAAGTAGAAGCGTGATCCTTTTCCGACTTCGCTTGTGAGACCCACCTGTCCGCCCATCAGCTTCGCAAAGTTGTTGACGATTGATAGACCCAGTCCGGTGCCTCCATGCTGTCTGATGCTCGAGCCATCAAGTTGCGAAAACGGCTGAAACAGGAGTGCCTGTCGTTCACGCGAGATTCCAATTCCTGTATCGGTAACCGCAAACTCGAGCACCGCAATGTTCGATTCCTGGTATCGCTCGCAGACCTCAAGCAGAACCTCTCCTCGATCTGTAAACTTGAGGGCGTTGCTCACCAAGTTGGAGAGCATCTGACGCAAGCGGACCGCGTCGCCACGATAGCTTCGCTGGGCCCCGGAAGAGTGAATCGTCAGACGGATTCCTTTGCTGGCTGCTGGAATTTCAAATAGCTGCGCCGTATCGCGCAGAAGCTGAGTCGGTGAAAAAACAGAAGATGATAGCTCGAGCTTTCCGGCTTCTACCTTGGCCAGGTCGAGCACATCATTGAGGAGGGTGAGCAATGCTTGTCCAGAGTCCAAGATCGCCCGCGCATACGAAGTCCTCTGTTCGTTGGTGAGCTCGGGAGACATAAGCAGCTGAGCCATTCCCAAGATACCGTTCATTGGCGTCCGCAGCTCATGGGACATGGTGGCAAGGAATGTCGACTTGGCGCGATTGGCGGCCTCTGCCTGGATTTGTGCTTGGCGTAGACTGGATACAAGCTCGGGCAAGGGGACGAGCAGGAGCACGCAAGAAACCAGACCGTGAATCCAGGACACTGGGCCTGCCCCGAGGAAAAAGCGAGGGGGCGTCAGTCCTTTGGCAGACAGGATGACATAGAAAAGCCAGGCCGCCAGGTAGCTTCCGACGAAGATCCCGCCACTTCGGACCCCATCAACGAGCGCGAGCACCACAGCGATGGCCATGATGAAGACGATGATGGTTGATGGCATGCCAAGCCACAGAGAGAAGGTGCTTGCAAGCCAGCAGATCGAGGCAAAGATTTGGAGAGACAAGATGGGCCGACCGCGTTCGCTCGTTCGCCAAGCCAACCCCAGAGCTGCGATCAGCACGACGATGAGCAATCCGCTGGAGAGCTTTCGGACGAACACAAACGGCACTCCGATGAACAGCATGATGACGAAGGCAATGGCAAAAATGCTGTAGAAGCGACCGAGGAGACGGACACTCGATGCAGAATCGATTCCCGGTTGAGCCCAGTACGAATTCATATCGGAACGCCCTCCCTGCGATTCACACGGCTGATTGTGAGATGGAAGGATGCTGTCTGCAAGGCGTCCTCCGTCGCACCGCGCGTGATGCGGTGGCATAGCAGGGCATAGGGCAGGCTATGTACGGGGGCGATGTTGCGGACGGAAAAGAGGGCAGGCAAGAAAACGCTACGCGTTGAGCACCAGACCACAGATCGAATTGCGACCGATTCTGTCGAGGGCGAGACCTACTTCTTCCAGATCAGTACGTGCCGCACGTACGACGAGAAGACCAACCCCACCATGCCGCAGAAGGAGTCGCGCATCCGCTGCCAAGCTGAGCGGCGGTGTGTCGACAATCACGTAGTCGAACGAAGCAAGCAGGTCGTGTAGCAGCGCTGCAAATGCCGGAGAGTTTTCGACCGCCGCGCGATTCTGCCGATTCCCAAGCCCCGATGCTGGAACCAGGCACAGTTCAGGCGTGACCTGCCAGATCTCTGGCTTGCGCAGACGAACGTCCGACTGTGCGGGCTCGCTGGTTGGCAGCATCAGCGCATGGAGTCTGGGTCCCAGCAGGTGCGCATCCACAACTGCGACTTTTGCGCCACCGCCTTCGGACATTGCGAGCGCCAGGTTTGCCGCCACCACCGATTTTCCTTCGCCGGGCTGGCTGCTTATCACCATCAGCAACCGCGGATTGCCGCGTTCCTGAAGTCGACAACGCAGAAGTCGGTACTGTTCTGCTCGGGCACCATCGGGATGACTCAGAAGGACCAGTTCAGGAGACGGTGGCGTCGATGGGGCGGGGTGGACTACGTAGCCGAGTTCAACAAGCTGCGAAGCGCCAGTTCTTGGCTTTGATGCGGACTCTGAGTTGGGCACGGACTGATGACGTTCACCGGAGTCTCCACTGGACAGCACTTCCGGAAGTACGTTGCGTCGACTCATTCGGTCCCCAGACGGAACGCGGGCCAAGACCGCAAGTCCCGTGGCATGCCACAGATCGATCGCTGAATAGATTCGCTTGTCTGTGATTGCGCGACCGACTCCGCTGAGAAGGCCGATCACCAGACCAAGCGCCACCATCAGCGCGAGCATCATCTTTTTTGACAGTCCGCGTGGGCGATTCGAGAAGCTTGCAGGATCGACGATTCGTGCGGCTGCATTGCCCGGCATCTTGATGAGCTGCTCGCTCACCACGGACTCCATCTGCCTTTCACGCAGCTTGTCATAAGCCTGGCGGGAGCTTTCCATGTCGCGGAAAAGTCGCGCATACTGGGCTTCTGCATTCAGCGCTTCTTCGTCGGCAGATAGCTTGGCATCACCACCTGTCAGCTTGCGACGGATCGCGATGATCTGGCGATCCAGACCAGACATCTGCGCCCGTGCCTGGCCAAGCACCATCAGGTCTTCTGCCAGCTTTGGATCTTTGCGCGTACGTACGTCCCGAATCTCGCGCTGAATCCGATCGATGTCGGTTGAGACACGGCGAAACTCGGGATACTCAGCGGTGTAGCCTTGGCCTTTCAGCTCTTGGAGCTGCTGCTGGAGCCTCTCAATTTCCAGAAGCTTGGCTTGTGTTGGATCGTACTTGTGCGCGTTTTCGATCTGCGCAATCTGCGCTTCCAGTTGCGCGCGTTTTTCCAGCAGCGGTCGCAGCTCAGGGGAGGAATAACTCTCCGCGACCCTCGTCGGTGGGACAAGCGGTCGATTGCGCGTAGTGACAAGCAACTTGTCCGCTGCCTGAAGCCCAAGCCTACTGCGGTCGGTGGCCGAGATGGATACCAGCAGCTTGGGATGCTGGCGGACAAACTGCACCACCTGATTTTCCGCTTCGAGCATCGAATTCCTTGCCCGCTCTGCTTCCTCTGTGAGGAACAACCGTGCCCGCTTCGCCGTCTCGATTCGCTGGGCAATGACACCCTGCACACCCTCTTCGGACAGCGTCTTTAAGACAAGCTGCGCCAGGTGTGGATCGCGTGTGTTGTAGGTCATCACAAACAGTCGGCGAGAAATGGCTTCGACAAGCAGTGTCTTCTTGATGTGCTCGACCAGTTCCTCTTGTCCTTTTTCCGTGTGAAGTTCGGTCAGGTGAGCGAGTTGTGGTTTCTTACACATCTCTGCCACACTGGCTTTCAGCGACGCATCAATGAGCAGTCGAGAACGAAAGCCGTTGGCCAGTGTTTCGGGTAGATCCGCAAGGTCGCTGGTGTCTTCGCGCTGTCCCGGAACGGACTTGGCGTCCAGATCCTCACCCACGCGAACTTGGGCCACACTCTGATAGGACGGGCGGTACTGCTTGGCGTACTGAAGCCCCGCTGTGACCGCCAGTGCCGAGATCACCACAATCGTCGGCCACTGGCGCAAAAACCGATAGATCATGTTCCATGCTTCGCTGCGAAGGCGAAGCGAAGCGCTGTGGTTCTTGCTCACCATGTTGCCAAAACACTCGAGGGAAAGAGGATTCGACCGCCGAAGAACACTTTCGGTAAGCTATATCCCTCGGGCCTGCGACAGGTCAAGGACTGATGCAATGGGGATGCTGCCGGGCGGCTACCGACGACTACTGGGCGGGCAGGACCGAATCGATCTGCTGCATCACAAGCTCGAAGGATGACTTGAACTGGTCCATCGTTTCCTGGCGATAAGTTCCGGTTTTTTGGAGCTCTTCCTCGAGCTGAGAGGCATGCGCAAACAGTCCCATGGCTCCGAGATTGCCGGCCCCGCCGCGCAGTCTGTGAACGCACTGACGGGCCGCTACCAGATCATGTTTGCGAAGCTTGTCTGCGAGTTCTGCCAGTGTGTTCACATTCCCGGATCGGAATTCCTGAAGGAGCATTTTGATAAAGTGCGGACCCTCTCCAGTGAGGGCGAGCAGATTCTCGAAGTTGAACTCTGTAAGCGACTGGAGTTCGTCCATGGTACGTCCATTCTTGCGGTCAGACTTCCGGTGTTTCTGATCGAAATTCGTAGCGATTTCCGTCTGCGCTTTCCGCATAACGCCAGTTCCCGGGGGGCGTTGGAAGCAGCGGCAGAACCGCCTCTGGATCCGCTCCGATCGGAATCCCGATTCGGATGATCTCGGCAATGATCGCAGGCATTACCTTCTGCAAAAGGGAAGCCGACAGCTTGACTTTTCCTCGGTAGCCAGGAGTTCCCTTCGCGTAGGGGCAGTCCTGGGCCAAAAATCCGCCCACCAGCGCGCCGTGTGCGGTGTGACACCAGGGCGCCTGTTCGAACCGACTTTCATACACTGTGCAGTGAAAGCGTCCGTCGGGGGCTTTGCCCAGAAACTTGCAGCGAAGCTCGTCAATGACGACGGCGAGACCGTTTACCGGTACTGCGAAGTGACAAGACATCCCACAGCGACGACATAATGCCTCGTGTTCTGCGGTGTCCATTCTTCTATCGTCGCACGTTTTTTGGGTTTTGGGCGGTTCAAAACAACACGTCTGCTTTCGGACGGCTTTGCCCTATAGTTCACGTTCATGAGCATGGACAGAATCGATCCCTCTGATGTGTCAGCGCGCAGGATGTATCGGCTGCTCATCGGCCTTGTGACTCCCAGACCGATCGCTTGGGTCGCCACCGTGTCTCCGCAAGGGATTCCTAACCTGGCGCCGTTTTCCTTTTTCAACGCGGTGGCAGCGAATCCGCCGACACTGGTGTTTTCGATTTCGAATCGACGTGATGGATCGCACAAAGACACGCTGCGAAACATCTTGGCGATTCCGGAATTTTCGGTCAGCACCGTGTCCTACGCGCAAGCAGAGCAGATGAACCAGACAGCCGCGGAGCTTCCGTACGATGAGAGCGAGTTCTCGCACTCCCACATCGACGCGATTCCTTCGGAACGGATTCGTCCTCCCCGCGTGGGTAAGGCCAAGGTCTCGATGGAGTGTGTGCTCCATCAGATCGTCCCGGTGGGCGAAGGTCCACTTGCGGCCAACCTCGTGATAGGCCGGATCGTGCTTCTGCATCTGGAGTCAGGGGTCCTCGATCCACAAGGAGATCCTGATCCGCAAGTCCTCGATCACATCGGTCGCATGGGGGGCGATGGGTACTGTCGGATGGGTGAGCGCTTTTCGCTAAAGCGTCCGTAGCGTGGGGAAAAGCTCGGCGCTGTTGGCTTGGTCATTTGACGATGGTTTTGGTGGCAAGCCACGCGCGTGCTTCCGCTTCGCTTGGGAAAAAACGAATGTCGATGTGACTCCGCCCCATGAGAACCATCGCGCGTGCGATGAGTGTGACGACCGCCCGGTTCACGACGGATGCGCCCACGATTGCGGCACCTTGAAAAACATATGATCTGGGATTCTGTGCAGCGAGCCGTCTCGCTGCTGCGCCTATTGGGCCCATCTTTCGGACATCTGCGAGCAGCCAGTAGCCACCGAGCCGTGCGGACGCCGTTTCTCCGTGTTCGATCAGCGTGGCCATGTCTGCTTCCGTGATCTCACCGTGGACCACGTAGTGCAGAAATCCTTCCTCAACGTGATACTCGTGCCCCTGCGCCATGCGCCAGATGGTCTCATGATCTGTCGGATGCCGATATGTGGAAACGGGGGCTCAAGGCAAAGAAAACAGATCGCGGCAATGCTGACGTTGCGGAAGCTTTTCCGGCGGAGAAGCTGTGCTAGGCTTCATGAATTGGAAGCGAATTCCATACCACTCTGGATTCTGCTTGGGGTTTGCGACACTTGCCACAGGGAGTCACAATGCGCCACACCGAGAGCCTTGATGCTGGAAGGCTGATTCCGCCGCTTAGCTCGTCCACTCCACTCATGGGCGAGCTTCCGCTCTTGCTTGCCAAGCAGGTGGGTCATCTCCTTACGCTGCGGCAGCGTCACGGCGATATCTACACGCTCGACCTTGGTTTCACCCAGATGGTGTCTCTAAACCATCCGCGTCATGCCCAGCACGTTCTCCGCGACCAGGCTCGGATCTATTCCAAAGCGAATCCACTCTGGACTGCGATCCGGGGGCTGATTGGGAATGGGCTTCCGGTCAGCGAAGGGGACTTTTGGTTGCGTCAGCGCCGGATGATTCAGCCACACTTTCATCGCGAGCGGCTCGCTGCGATGGTCCGTTTGATGGTGCAAGCCATTGACGAAGCCCTCGTCACTTTTGAGTCCTACGCCGACACAGACAAGCCGATAGATCTGTTCCGCGAAATGACGGTGATTACGATGCGAGTCATCGTGCGGACGATGTTCGGAACGCAGCTCGATCCCGCGATGGCCGATCTTGTCGGACATGAAATGGGCTTTGCGCTGGATTACATGTTCTTGGGAATGCTGACACAGCGACTGCCGTCATGGGTTCCCGTTCCTGGTCGGGCTCGTTTTGAAGAAGCCGTTCGGAAGATCGATTCGGTGCTGTTCGACATCATTGAACAGCGTCGGAAATCTCCAGAGCGTGAGGGTGGCGAACTGCTGTCCATGATGCTCGATTCGGTAGACAGCGAAACGCAAGAGCGCATGAGCACCCAGGAACTGCGTGATGAGTCCGTCGCGATGTTTCTCGCTGGATATGAAACGACTTCCTCCGCGCTGTCCTTTGCGTTTGATCATCTGCGATTCGCTCCGGAAATCCTCTCGTCCTTGACCCAGGAAGTGGATCGATCCCTGGCCGGGCGGGTTCCCGAAATGGCCGATCTCCGACGACTCCCCTTGGCGCTGGCTGTCGTGCAGGAAGCGCTTCGTCTGCATGGTCCGGTTTATTGGATTCCTCGTACTGCGGAAGAGGACGATGTGATCGATGGCTTCCAAGTGAAGAAAGGCCAAGAAGTTGCGGTGATGGTCTACGCAATCCATCGGCATCCGGCGTTTTGGAAAGATCCCGAGCGCTTCGATCCGAGCCGATTCAGCCCAGAAGCGATTGCCGCGCGTCATCCGTTGGCGTGGATTCCGTTCGGTGTGGGGCAGCGAATCTGCATCGGAAAAGAGTTTGCTCTGATGGAAGGTCAGCTCATCTTGTCGCGGATTCTGTCTCGATACAGAGTTCTTCTGGAAGGCAGCCACAAAGTGACGCCGCATGTCGGCACCACACTGCGTCCGCAAAACGGAGTCTGGGCGCGAATCCGTCGGCGCGCTGGCTCCTCACTATCTTGATTGCAATACAAGACAAGGTGCGATACAGCGAGGTCGTTTCATAAGCCGTGCTCCTTTGCGGAGCCACGCTGCGGGAAATCTGCAGGAGAAAAAAGTGAAGACTTCGACTTCGATCCTCTGGGCCTCTGCTGTTCTTGCGACCGGGGTGCTTGTATCTGGTAGCTGTTCCCCCAATCGCGCCATTTCGGAGTATGGAACTGATTCGGACGGAGGGGTGGAAGACCTTGCCCGCCGCCGTTCGTATGACTTCTCCGTTCCTTGCACGGGGCTGGCATGTCAAAAGCCCAAGTGTGGTGGTTCCAACAGCACGACTTTGTCCGGCACTGTGTTTGCTCCGAACGGACAAGATCCTCTCTACAATGTGCTTGTCTTCGTTCCAAATGGTGAGCTTAAGCCATTCGATGATGGCGTGGCGTGCGAGACATGCGAGAAGTCGGTGACCGGAACTCCGCTTACGGCGGCGCTGACAGATACCAAAGGGCGTTTCGTCCTGAAGGACATGCCTGCGGGGGCGAACATTCCGGTCGTCATCCAGATTGGTCGTTTCCGACGGAAAATCACGATTCCCTTTGTGGCCGAGTGTACCGATACGCAGGTCACAAATGGGGATGCTCGCCTGCCGCGCAACAGCAGTGAAGGCGACATCCCGCGGATCGCGATCGTGACCTCAACCTACGATCCAACAGAGTGCATCCTCAACGCGATCGGAATCGATCAAAACGAGTTCACGAACCCGATGGGAACCGGTCGCGTTCACATCTATCGCGGAAATGGCAACAACGTTCCTGGGGCGCCTGGCGGGACCGAGCTGTGGGGCAACATTGCGACGCTGAAGAAGTATCAGTTGGTTGCGCTGCCGTGCAGCTCCTATCCAAGCGGGGCCGATGCCGGAGTCCAGAATCTGTTTGACTACGCCAACGCGGGCGGACGTCTGTTTGTGACCGACCTATCCTTTCCCGTGATCTCGCAAGGGAAGGGTGATTGGCCGACGACTGGCAACTTTGCCAGTCCTGGCAGCTTTGCCAATCCGGCATCGATCGACACCACGTTCCCGAAAGGAAAAGCGCTGGTTGAGTGGCTCCAAGGCTTCGGCGTGGCGATGGGCGGAACGATCACACTGACAGAGACCTTCAGCCGCGTTGGAATGATCAAGGCTCCGGCTCAGCGCTGGCTCTATTCGGGTCAAAACACCCAGTCCTACACGTTCAACACCCCAACCAACGTTGAAGAAAAGAACCAGTGCGGACGCGTCTACTATTCCAGCTTCCACATCGGCAGCGGACGTAGCTCGACCGGAACCTTCCCTGGTGCATGCCAGATGAAGGCGCTGACCCCGCAGGAAAGAGTGCTCGAGTTCATGCTGTTCGACCTGACTTCGTGTGTGCAGAGCGACTCAGTTCCTCCCGTCATTCCTTAACGGCGCTCTGTCTGTTTCCATACAGCCTGCGTTAGTATATATAGCCCTGCGCTTGCTTCCGAAACATCGCGGCATACGTTCCTGTTCGCGCAGGCCGTACTGGGACAGCTTGGTCACGAAAGTGCGCAGCGGCATTCCAATTGGCTCCGCTGCCCGTCGCTGATTTCCCCCAGTTGTATCGAGTGCCTCACGCATCCGCCGGGCTTCCAGTTCCTGGACTTCGTCGGCCAAGCGACGAAATCCGACCGCGCCGGGAGTTGCCGACGATGGGCTCGAACTTGCCGAGCGGCTGGATGGCGACACTTCACTTGCAGAGGCTGCGGCGTGTAGAAACCGCGGCGGGACGTGCTCAGGCCGTACTTCATTGTCGCTGACGGTGGCCGCGCAGTAGTCCATCAGGTTGCGCAGCTCACGGACATTGCCGGGAAACGGGTGCAGCAGCAGTGCGCGCAGCGTCGTTTCTGAGAGTCGCAGCGGTGCGCGCTTTAGTCTCTCGCAGGCCTGCTTCAAAAAGTACGTCGCCAGGTGCGCGATCTCAGCGGGACGCTCGCGCAGCGGTGGCAGTAAGACCATCGCTGCGGCGAGCCGGAAGTAGAGGTCCTGGCGGAACCGT
Source organism: uncultured Myxococcales bacterium (assembly GCA_964437195.1). Classification (GTDB taxonomy): domain Bacteria; phylum Myxococcota_A; class Polyangia; order Palsa-1104; family JAEUJZ01; genus JAEUKA01. The sequence continues at coordinate 36,396 of CAYTGC010000018.1, forward strand.
CCCTTTTGCGCCTCGGACTCCAGGTCTCAGTTTGTGGCGGCAACGACTCGGCAGTCGATTCTGCGTTCTTTGACGCTACCGACGGGGCTGACCATTCCTGTTTCGAGTGCGCGCAACAGCTTGGCTTGAGACAAGAGCGGCAGCTCGCCAATCTCGTCGAGAAAAACCGTTCCGCCACTGGCTGCTTCCAATCGGCCAACCTTGTCGGTGAGCGCTCCTGAAAAGGCGCCGCGTACATGTCCAAACAGCTCACTCTCGAACAGGTTTTCGGGAATCGCAGCGCAGTTGATCGCCAGCATTGGCGCCGCTTTTCTCGTCGAGAAATAGTGCACAGCTTGCGCTGCGTTTTCCTTTCCGGTTCCGGTTTCGCCAATGATGAGCACCGGCAACGTACTGCGCGACAGCCGACGAATCAGCTCATAGACCCTTACCGTAGCCGGGTCGGAAAGCAGTGTTGTCTGCTCGCCCACGTCCACCAAAACGGGCGCCACATCGTCCTGGTTTCTCGGCTCCACCGGAATCGGAGATCCAGCCAGATGCAACACCAGCGTGAGCGTACCAATCCCAACGACATCGCCCGAGCAAAGGAGTCGATCTTCCCCATCTGCCAACGGCTTGCCATTGACCCACGTGCGGTTGCGACTGCCGAGATCGCGAACGCGTACGGCTTTTCTGTCGACGACAAACTTGGCGTGAAGCCGCGATGCAGACTGATCCAACACTCGAAGATCGGCTTCAGGGGACCGACCGGCGAGTAGTTGGCCTACGTCCGGCAGCGGAAACAGCGATGAAGTCGCACTCCGAACGACGAGAAAATAGGACCTTGGGGCCGCTGTGATGTGCCCACTTGGGGCGCTGCTCACGGTCGTTTCGCCGACGTCGGCACTATCGATGGGGCGATCGGTGTCCATGACCGATTGGCGTGCCACCGCTTGTGGATGTTGTGCAGTGGGGCTTCTGTCTCTTCCTGCTGATGCGGGCGGTGGCGTTTTCGCATCAGATGCCACGCTTCGTTTCATCGTCGCCAGCTCGATCTGTACGGCATTGTCTGCCGGATCGTGAACTTCCAGCTTTTCGAGGATCTGTGCGGCTAGCTGATAGTCCGTCTGTGCCTGCGCCTGCTTGCCAAGCTGCACGAACACCGTCGCACGCTTGCGCAGATTGCGTGCTTGCAACAGGCTCAGTTCGAACCACCCGCTCTCGATCTGCTCTTGCTGGCGAATCTGTCGCAGCGCTTCGTCATATCGCGGCAACGCCTGAACCGCATACGGACTCGCGACGAACCCATCGCCAATCCGTTCCAGCAGACCAACCAGTCGATCACGGTGACGAGCTGCCGTCGGCGCTTTCACGCTGAGCGATTCCTGAAGCTCCAGGGCGCGGTGAAAGTGTTTCTGTGCGAGATCGCTGTGACCTTTGAGCAGCTCGACGTCGCCAACCCGCTGGAGAGTCGCCGCAAGTCGCCAGCGATGGCCATGGTTGCTTTCATCGCTGGCGAAGAGCTGCTCGGCCAGCCGCAAGAGTCCGAGTGCCAATGTTTCGCTGTTCCCAAGGTTGCCTTTCCGGACATCGTGGTTGATGAGACGGAGTCCACTATCAATGACCGCACGCTTCGCTTGCACGTCATTGGGGGCGGCCTTGAGCAGCGCACTGACTTCCTGATAGGACGCCCGGCAGTCTGCCTCTGCGTCAGCGATTCGTCCCAACCGATATCGCACCATTCCGCGCATCTGCAAGATGCCAGTCTGTTAGCGAATCAGCGTCGATGACCGCACGCTGGCG